>NZ_JBIAWE010000008.1:425481-465219 GCF_042895235.1 Streptomyces sp. NPDC001410 | reverse complement strand
TGAAGATTCGACACCTCCACCACACACGGAGGCCTTCGCCACGATCAAGACCGGCCCGCGTTAACAACGCTCGTGATCAATACATCTAGGCCCTGGAAGGCGGTCAGGCCACGCCCGTCCGGGCGAGTTTCCGGCCCGGACCGTTCACCGGGGTCGGGGTGCCCGTGAGGTCGAGGACGAACAGGGGGACGCCCAGCGTGTCGGCGCGAGCGCGGGCGTCCTCGGCGTATCCGGCCAGGGAGAAGTAGACACAGCCCGCGGACTCCGTCATGGCCGTCAGCCACAGGCACTCCACGTCCCGCAGCGAGGCCGGGCGCACGGCGGGGTCCACCTGGGCGACCAGGCCGTGCGCGGCCAGGCCGATGCCGGACGGGGGCCGCTGGTCGGCGCGGCGGATGTCCCGGTAGCCGAGCCAGCGTAAATACAGCGCGGTGGCGGTGACGGCGTCCCGTGCGGTGCGGATGGTGATGGGCTGGAACGGGATCCGTCCGTCGCACCGCGGGGTGGCCGCTCCTGTCCGCGCGGTCGGCGCCGGGGTGTCACTCGGCACGGCCGCCCCCGGGCGTGCCCCCGGTGACGGGGCGTCGCTCACCGGAATGCGCAGGACCGTGCCGCACGGGCAGCCCAGCTCCGGGTGCGGCAGCTGATTGGTGCGCCGGCAGGCGGTGCAGCGCACGGTGACCCAGTCCTCGTCCCAGGTGCGGTGCGCGAGTACGGCCGGCGCGGCCGCCGGGTCCAGCCGCGGGGCGCACGGCCTGCCGCAGGCGCAGGGATACGGCGGCGCGGTGTAGACGTGCTCGCGCCGACAGGCCGGACAGCGCACCGGCACGCTCTCGGGCATGGCCACTCCAGGCGTCGCATCGGGACTGCGCCCCCATCGTGCTCCTGTCGGACCCTCCTTGTCCCTCTCTTGACGGCCTTCGGTGACCCCCCTACATTGATTTCAGATAGCAGAAATTACTTTCCGCAATACGGAAGTACTCGCCGCGGGGCGCGACGGGAGTACGCATCCGACAGCCGAAGCAGGAGTACTCGATGGCTCGTATGACCGCTGCCCGCGCGGCAGTTGAGATCCTCAAGCGCGAGGGCGTCACGGACGCCTTCGGTGTGCCGGGCGCGGCGATCAACCCCTTCTACAAGGCGCTGAAGGAGGGCGGCGGGATCAACCACACGCTCGCCCGCCACGTCGAGGGCGCCTCGCACATGGCCGAGGGGTACACCCGGACCAGGCCGGGCAACATCGGCGTCTGCATCGGCACCTCGGGCCCCGCCGGCACCGACATGATCACCGGCCTGTACTCGGCCATCGGCGATTCCATCCCGATCCTGTGCATCACGGGCCAGGCGCCCACGAGCGTGATCCACAAGGAGGACTTCCAGGCCGTCGACATCGCCTCGATCGCCAAGCCGGTCACCAAAATGGCGGTCACCGTCCTGGAGGCCGCGCAGGTCCCCGGCGTCTTCCAGCAGGCCTTCCACCTGATGCGCTCCGGCCGGCCCGGCCCGGTCCTCATCGACCTGCCGATCGACGTCCAGCTCACCGAGATCGAGTTCGACCCCGAGACGTACGAGCCGCTCCCGGTCTACAAGCCGGCCGCGACCCGCGCCCAGATCGAGAAGGCCCTCTCCTTCCTCCTGGCGTCCGAGCGCCCGGTCCTCGTCGCCGGCGGCGGCATCATCGGCGCCGACGCCGCCGACCTGCTGGTCGAGTTCGCCGAGCTGACCCAGACCCCGGTCATCCCGACCCTGATGGGCTGGGGCACCCTGCCCGACGACCACGAGCTGAACGCCGGCATGGTCGGCGTCCAGACCTCGCACCGCTACGGCAACGCGAACTTCCTGGAGTCCGACTTCGTCCTCGGCATCGGCAACCGCTGGGCCAACCGCCACACCGGCTACAAGCTCGACGTCTACCGCCAGGGCCGCAAGTTCGTCCACGTCGACATCGAGCCCACCCAGATCGGCAAGATCTTCCCGCCGGACTACGGTGTCGTCTCCGACGCCAAGGCCGCGCTGGAGCTGTTCGTCGAGGTCGCCAAGGAGCTGAAGGCCGAGGGCAGGCTGCCCGACCGCGCCGACTGGGTCGCCTCGACGCAGGAGCGCAAGGCGACGCTGCTGCGCCGTACCCACTTCGACAACGTGCCGATGAAGCCGCAGCGCGTGTACGAGGAGATGAACAAGGCCTTCGGACCGGAGACCCGGTACGTCACCACGATCGGCCTCTCCCAGATCGCCGGCGCGCAGATGCTGCACGTCTACAAGCCGCGTCACTGGATCAACTGCGGCCAGGCCGGCCCGCTCGGCTGGACCATCCCGGCCGCGATCGGCGTCGCCAAGGCCGACCCTCAGTCCCCGGTAGTCGCCCTCTCCGGCGACTACGACTTCCAGTTCCTGATCGAGGAGCTGGCGGTCGCCGCCCAGCACAGGATCCCCTACGTCCACGTTCTCGTGAACAACGCCTACCTGGGCCTGATCCGTCAGGCGCAGCTCGGCCTGGACATCAACTTCCAGGTCAACCTGGAGTTTGAGAACATCAACACTCCGGAGATCGGCGTCTACGGCGTCGACCACGTCAAGGTCGCCGAGGGCCTGGGCTGCAAGGCGATCCGGGTCACGGAGCCGGATCAGCTGGGCGCCGCCTTCGAGCAGGCGAAGAAGCTGGCCGCCGAGTACCAGGTGCCGGTCGTCGTCGAGGCGATCCTGGAGCGCATCACCAACATCTCGATGAGCCGGACGATGGACATCAGCGACATCTCCGAGTTCGAGGACCTGGCCACCGAGCCCGGCCACGCGCCGACGTCGATCAAGCCGCTGAAGGTCTGATCCGGCACAGCGCGCGAGAACACGCCAGGGGCGGTGCGTCCGAGCGGGACGGGCCGCCCCTTCCGCGTGTCCGCGGACGCAAGGGGCCGCCCGGGTGGCTCTCAGTCGAACCCGCCGCCTCCGCCTCCCCATCCGCCGCCGTGGTCGTGGCCGTAGTCGTGGCCGCCATGCGCGTGGCCGCCGTGGCCGCCGTGTGTGCCGCCACTGGCATCGCGGTCGTCGCCGCCCCAGCCGGTCAGGCCCTCGTCGCCTGCGATGCCGCGGACGCCGCCGCCCCGGCCGAACGGGAAGAGGCCCTCGTCCGCGAGCGCGCCACGGCCGGTGAGGCCGGAATCGCGGGCGAAACCCGGCAGCAGAGCCGTGAGGGCCCGCGCGCCGTACAGTGCGACGGCGATCAGCACCTCCTCCTCCGCCAAGCCGTCGTGGCCGTCGCGGCCCTCCGGGAGCGGGTGGTGCTCGCGCAGTTCCGCCAAGTAGCGGCGGGCGGCTCGCGTGCGGCCGGGCGGTAGGGCCCGCAGCAGGCCCGTCGCCGCGAGTTCGGCCCGCATCCCGGCCAGCGCCCGCCGCACCACCGCCCTGCCGGGCAACTCCCGCGGCCCGGCGGGCCGGTAGAGACCGGTGCGTACCGCCTTCTCCAGGGGATGGCGGAAGGACACGGCGTTCCCTGCCCTGGTCCCGGTCCTCCGCAGGGTGCCCGGCCGGCCGGCCTCGACCGCGCCGCGCAGATGCAGTCCGACCACGGCGACGGTCACGGCGGCGCGGTCGCCGCCCCGCAGCAGGGCGACCGCGCAAGGGTCCGGCGGAATCGACGTCGTACGGTCCATGAGGCACCCCCCCCGGTACGGGACCCGCCGCCCCCGTGCCGGCGGGCCCCGTGTCGGTGTTGTGCCCGCCGGTGCCGGTTGTCGAAGCCTCTCTCGCGGTGTTCAGAGGTTGATTTGAGGATTGCGTAGGCCGGGTACGGCCGCTGTCGTACCCGCCTTCCCTAGACCTCGTGCTCGGACAGGCCCGGCCAGTCGTCGGGCCCGCCGCCCTGCCACTCGATGAGGTCGCTCTCCTCGACCTCGATGCGGTCCAGGTCGGCCAGCCGCAGGATCTCGACGACGTCGTCCAGGTGGGAGGCGAGCCCCAGGGTCACGTCCCCCTCGGTGACGCGCCGGGAGCCGTCGAGGGCCGGAGCGTGGACCACGATGTGCGGGTACTGCGTCGGATTGCCCATGGGATCAGCGTCCTGCGGAAGCGGCAGGAGCGCACCCCCGGAGCCCGGACGGCACGAGAGCGCCCCCTGTGACCAAGGGGCGCTCTCGGTGCCGTGTTCCGTGTGATGGCCGTCCGACGGTGCGAGGCTGGGCGTGCCAGGACATTCGCGCCGCCGGACGGAGACGGGGACCTCGCATCGAGGTCGTGGCTGGGGACCGCGGCGGATGCGACGGAGCCGGGGACCCTTCCCTCTGGTCGAGAAGGGTGCTCGGATCCTTCACCACCGCACTGGCTCGCACGCCGCCGCGGTCCTCGCCCTGCCCGCCGTACCGAGTGGTCACCCCTCATCCGGACCGCTCGGTTGCGGGTCGTCGGCGTCCGGGGCCCGACCTCCCCGTCGGAACCCGGACGCTGTCAGTGGCCTCAGTCCTCGCGCAGGGCGCGGACCGCCTCCTCGACGCGCCTGCCGTACTCGGGGTCGGCGGCGTGGAAGTGGGCCAGGTTCTTCGCGATCACGTCCTCGCGGGAGACCTGCGAGAGGCCGCCGGCGATGTTCGCGATCAGGCGGGACTTCTCCTCCTGCGACATCAGGCGGTACAGCTCGCCCGCCTGGTAGAAGTCGTCGTCCTTGGTGTGCAGCGGGGCCTCGTGGGTGCCGGTGTGGCCCGAGACCGCCAGCGGGGCCGACAGCGGGCGGCCGGTCTCCACCGGGCCGTCGTACGAGTTCGGCTCGTAGTTCTTGGCGTGGCGGCCCTGGGCGTTGGATGCCATGAGGCCGTCGCGGCCGTAGTTCTGCGCGGTCGTCGCCTTCGGGGCGTTGACCGCGAGCTGGGTGTGGTTGACGCCCAGGCGGTAGCGGTGGGCGTCCGCGTAGGCGAACAGCCGGCCCTGGAGCATCTTGTCGGGGGAGGGGCCGATGCCCGGAACGAAGTTGTTCGGGGAGAACGCGGCCTGCTCGACCTCGGCGAACACGTTGTCCGGGTTGCGGTCCAGGACCAGGCGGCCGACGCGCTGCAGCGGGTAGTCGTTGTGCGGCCAGACCTTGGTCAGGTCGAAGGGGTTGAAGCGGAAGTTCGCCGCCTCGGCCGCCGGCATGATCTGGACGTACAGGGTCCAGGACGGGTGCACCCCGCGCTCGATGGCCTGCAGCAGGTCCGTCTGGTGCGAGTTGGGGTCCTTGCCGGCCTGCTCGGCGCCCTGCTCGGCGGAGAGACAGCGGATGCCCTGGTTCGTCTTGAAGTGGTACTTGACGAAGAAGGCCTCGCCCTCGGCGTTCGTCCACTGGTAGGTGTGCGAGCCGTAGCCGTTCATGTGGCGGTACGACGCCGGGATGCCGCGGTCGCCCATCAGCCAGGTCACCTGGTGCGTGGCCTCCGGGGCGTGCGCCCAGAAGTCCCAGACGTTGTCCGGCTCCTGCTTGCCGGTGAACGGGTCCCGCTTCTGCGAGTGGATGAAGTCGGGGAACTTGATCGGGTCCTTGATGAAGAACACCGGGGTGTTGTTGCCGACGAGGTCGTAGTTGCCCTCCTCGGTGTAGAACTTCACCGCGAAGCCGCGCGGGTCACGGACCGCGTCCGCGCCGCCGAGGGAGTCGGCGACCGTCGAGAAGCGCACGAACACCTCGGTGCGCTTGCCGATCGAGTTCAGGAAGTCGGCGTGGGTGAAGCCGGTGACGTCGTCGGTCACCTCGAAGTGGCCGTAGGCGCCGGAGCCGCGGGCGTGCACCACACGCTCCGGGATCCGCTCGCGGTTGAAGCGCGCCAGCTTCTCCAGGAGGTGCTGGTCCTGGAGCAGAAGCGGGCCGCCTGCGCCGGCGGAGGCGGAGTTCTGGTTGTCGGCGACCGGGGCGCCGGACTCTGTCGTCAGCACGCGCTTCGACATCAGGGACCTTCCGTGCGGGAGTCAGCGGAAATCTGTTTCCGCTTTGTGGAGCCTAGAAGTGGGGCGATCTGGGCGTCAACAGTTTGTTGAAGATGATTCCGGGCCGCGGTGCCGCCTGGGCGCGACAGGACAGTTGTCAGCGGCACCGCGGCCCGGAAGTCTCAGGAGGCCGTCAGACCTGGGCGCCGGACAGGCGCTCCACGGCCCGCAGCAGGGCCGAGTGGTCCAGGCCGCCGTCGCCCTGGGCGCGCAGCGAGGCGACCAGCTGGGCGACCACGGCACCGACCGGCAGGGCGGCGCCGACATTGCGGGCGGCGTCGGTGACGATGCCCATGTCCTTGTGGTGCAGGTCGATGCGGAAGCCCGGCTTGAAGTCGCGGTTCAGGAAGTTGTCCTTCTTGCGCGTCAGCACGGTCGAGCCCGCGAGGCCGCCGCCCAGGACGTCCAGCGCGGCCTGCAGGTCCACGCCCGACTTCTCCAGGAAGACCACGGCCTCGGCGCAGGCCTGGATGTTCACGGCCACGATCAGCTGGTTGGCCGCCTTCACGGTCTGGCCGGAGCCGTGCGGCCCGCACAGCACAATGGTCTTGCCCAGCGCGTCGAAGATCGGCTTGGCCTGGTCGAAGTCGGCCTGCTCACCGCCGACCATGATCGACAGTACGGCCTCGACGGCGCCGGCCTCACCGCCGGAGACGGGGGCGTCGAGGACGCGGATGCCCTTCTCCTTGGCGTTCTTCGCGAGGTCCACCGAGGTCTGCGGGGTGATCGAGGACATGTCGATCAGCAGTGCGCCCTGCTTCGCGTTCTCCAGGATGCCGTCGGGGCCGTAGGCGATGGCCTCGACCTGCGGGGAGGCGGGCACCATCGTGATCACCACGTCGGCGTCGCGCACGGCCTCGGCGATCGAGCCGGCCGCGGTGCCGCCGGCGGCCGCCAGACGGTCCAGCTTGTCCTGCTCCAGGGTGAAGCCGGTGACGTCGTAACCCGCCTTGATCAGGTTCTCGGACATGGGGGAGCCCATGATGCCGAGGCCGATCCAGGCGATCGCAGGGCGGGCCGGGCGGGAGGAATCTGCAAGAATGCTCATCAGGGGTGCCTCTCTAACTGCTGTGCAAAGTCAGGGGGTTCGGCGCGTTCAGCGCGCTTCGCGCGGGAGCCACTCGAAGGACTCGGCGCTCGGGCGGTCGCCGGCCTTGTACTCCAGGCCGACCCAGCCGTCGTAACCGGCCTTCTTCAGCTGGTCGAGCAGCTCCTCCAGCGGGAGCGAACCCGTCCCGGGGGCGCCGCGGCCGGGGTTGTCGGCGATCTGGACGTGGCCGGTCTTCGCCGCGTACTGCTCGATGACCGAGGGCAGGTCCTCGCCGTTCATGGACAGGTGGTAGAGGTCCATGAGGAGCTTGGCGTTCCCGAGGCCCGTCGCCGCGTTGACCTTGTCCACGATCTCGATCGCCTTGGGCGCGCTCACGATCGGGCACTTCGGCGACTCGGGCTGGTTCAGGGCCTCGATCAGGATGATCGCGCCGACCCGGTCGGCCGCCCGCGCCGCGAGGGCGAGGTTCTCCAGGGCGAGCGCGTCCTGCTCGGCCGGATCCACGCCCTCGACCCGGTTGCCGTACAGCGCGTTGAGCGCCTTGCAGCCGAGGGAGGCCGCGAAGTCCGCCGCCACGTCGATGTTGGCGCGGAACTTCTCCGACTCCTCACCCGGGATCGACAGGGCGCCGCGGTCCGGGCCCGGCAGCTGTCCGGCGTAGAAGTTCAGCCCCGTGAGCTGGACGCCCGCGTCCTCGATCGCCTTCTTCAGGGCGTCGAGCTCGGACTGCTCGGGGGTGGGGGAGTCGACCCAGGGCCACCACAGCTCGACCGCCGTGAAGCCCGCCGCGGCGGCGGCCGCGGGACGCTCCAGGAGCGGGAGTTCCGTGAAGAGGATCGACAGGTTGACGTTGAAGCGCTGGTCTGCGAATCCCATTCGGGCCGCGCTCCCTTCCGTTAGGGATTCCGTATTGCGGAAGTTCGTTTCTGCTTAATGGAAGATTGCCTGTGGTCGGGGGTGACTGTCAAGAGCGGCAACGAAAAAGTGCCCCCGCGCGGGCTGCGCGGGGGCACTTTTTGTGGCCTGGTCAGAGGGCGTCCACGGCACTCACCTTCCAGCCGTCGGAGGTACGGGCGAGCGTCATCCGCACCCGGTTGAGGTCCAGGCGGGAGCCCGACACCTGGGTGCTCTGCGTGACCTGGTTGACGAAGAGCAGGACGACCACCTTGTCCGGTGCGGCGGAGACGGCGGAGACCGCGGGCGCGCCGCCGTCCGTGGGTGCCGCCACCGCCGCCTTCACCACGCCGTGGTACTTCCTCGCGGTCGGCCCGACCACCGTCCTCGTGGTCTTGCCGTACTGGTCGCGGAACGCACCCGTCAGCAGGGCACGGGCCCGGGCGAAGTCGCGGTCCAGGTGACGGTAGTCGTACGACAGCACGACCGGCGCGGCCTTCCGGGCGGCGGCCAGGGCCTCGGCGCGCGCCCGTGCGGTCTGCTGTCCCTGCCGGTACTGCCACCCGAGTACGGCGGCGACGGCCAGGGCTGCCGCGAGCGCGAGGCAGAGCGCTGCCGTGAGCAGCCTCCGGAGACCGGGCGGGCGCGCGGGCGCGCTCTCCTGCTCGTCGGTCTCCGGCTCCTCCGCCGCCGGCTTCGGCTCCGGCGGGTCGTCCCAGCCGCCCGGGGGCTCGATGAGCACGGTGCGTCCCGAGGGTCGTCCCTCGGCCTGCGGGGCGGTCTCGTCGTGCTCCGGCCGCCTGGCGCGCTTGGCCGCCGCGCGGGCGGCCGCGGTCATGGTGCGGCGGGCCGGGGAGCCGGTGCCGCGGGTTCGGGTGGTCGGGTTCGCCACGGTGTCTCTCCTCACTGCTTGCCTCACTGCCGGGTCAGCCCACGAACTCGACGTCGGAGGTCAGCCAGCGGCCGTCCACCCGGACGAGGTCGAGCTGGAGCCGGTAGGTGCGCGCCTGTCCCTCGGGCGCGGCGGTGTTGGTCACCTTGCTGTCGGCCACGACCAGGACCCGGGCCGAGCGCTCGTCGGACCGCACGATGCCGGCCTCCAGGACCTGCCCCTCGGACACCGACTTGTTCTGCGCGACCAGCCGGGTCAGCTGCGCGGTCTGTGCGGCGAACTGCTTCTTGAAGGCGCCGGTGGCGCCCTTCAGCACGTTGCCGCTGTCCCGGCCGTAGTGCCGGTAGTCGAGCGAGGTGAAGTTCAGCGCCGACTGGCGGGCCGCCGCCAGGACGTCCTGGCGGCGCTGCTGCGCCGCATGCTGGTCGGACAGCCGCAGCCCCAGCCAGACGGACAGCGCGGTCGCCAGGACGGTCGCGGCGACGAGCCCCACCCACAGCGGCCTCATACGCCCCCCTTTCATGCCATCGGTCCCACGAGCAGCCATTGCCACGACTCCTTTCCGAACACGGTCTGTTCGCCGCCCGTCGAACCGATCTCGACGGGCGTTCCGTCCGGGCCGGTGGAGGTACCGGTCTCCGGGTCGTACGGAGCCACGTACGCGGCCTGGTTCGCACTGCCCGAACCGGCCGAGGCACCGGGGGCGTTCTGCGCGCCGCGCACCGAGGTCCTGCCGCCGCGGGGTGCCGTGCAGTGCGCGCCGGTGTTCGCCGGGCGCGTACCGGTGTCGGCGGGGTCGCGGCGCTGCGTGCCGTAGCCCCGGGTGCACGCCGGTGGGTCGTCGGCGCCCAGGACCAGCCCGAAGTGGGTGGTGCCGTCGCCGGGGACGACGGTGTAGCTGCCGGCGACGTTGAGCGGGAAGGTGACCAGGGCCTGTTCCACGCCGGGCAGCCGCGCCACGGTGACCTGACCGCCGCTGATGAGGTTGGCCAGCAGGACCGGCAGGTACGGCTGCGTGGACTTCAGCAGGGAGTTGATCTCCTGCGCGGCGGGCGCCGCGTTGCCGATCAGCCGGCGCAGGTCCCCGTCGCTCGACTTCAACTGCGCGGTGAGCGTGGCAAGATCACGGGAGAACGACTTGATCGCCGAGCCCTGGTCGGCCTGCGTCTTGAGCACCTTCCGCGAGTCCTCGATCAGCGAGACCGTCTCCGGGAGCGACTCGGACGCCGACTCGACCAGCTCGTTGCCGGAGTCCACCAGGCGGCTCAGGTCCGGGCCGGTGCCGGCGAAGGCCTTGCCCAACTCGTCCACGGTGGTGCGCAGATCGTCCTTGCCCACGGAGTTGACCAGCCGGTCGAGGCCGAGGACGAGGTCGGTGACCGGCAGCGGGGTCCGGGTGCGGCTGCGCGGAATCGGGCTGCCGTCCATCAGGTACGGGCCGCCCGAGCGCCGGGGCTGCAGGTCGACGTACTGCTCACCCACCGCCGAACGGTTGGCGACCACCGCCAGCGTGTCGGCCGGGATCCGCGGCGCGCCGTCCTCGATCTTCAGCGGCACCGAGACCCCGGAACCGGTCAGCTTCAGCTCGCCCACCCGGCCCACCGGCACCCCGCGGTAGGTGACCTCGGAGCCGGGGAAGACGCCTCCGGACTCGGCGAAGTCGGCGTGCACGGTGTAGCCGCGGTCGAGGACGTCGTCCACCAGACCGGTGTACTCGGCGCCGACGTACGACACCCCGACGGCGGTGACGGTCGCGAAGGCGAGCAGCTGGGCCCTGACCGTACGTGTGATCACGGCAGTATCCCCTTCAGCATCAGCTCGGCGAGGCCGAGGTCGATCCCCTGCGGGAGGCGGTGCGAGCCGTCCCCGGTGCCGTAGGACGCGGTGCAGACCGGCGGGCACAGCAGGGTGCTGCCGTCCGTGGGCGTCGAGGGCGCGGCGGGCACCGACGGGGTGTCCGGCAGGGGCGGGGTGGACGGGAGCGGGGTCGGTGCGGGGACGCTGGGCACAGTCGGCAGGTCCGGGGTGCCGGAGCCGCCGCCCTTCCCGCCCGGCTTGTCGGTGACGTTGCCGTAGACGCCCGCGAGGTCCAGGTCGGCGGTGATCTTCAGGTTGACGTAGTCGCCCTTGATGGCGTCGACCACGTTGCGCGGGAACGGGTAAGTGGTCAGCAGTTCAAGGGAGTTGGGAAGGTCGGCGTCCGCCTTGTTCAGCTCTTGCAGGATGGGCCTGAGCGCCTTGAGGTTGGCGACGGTGTCGTCCCGCGAGGCGTTCACGACCCTGGTGCCGGTCCTGCCGAGCCTGGACAGGCCGGTGAGCATCTTCGTCAGGTCGCGGCGCTGGCCGGCGAGGACCTTCAGGGCGGGCGGCAGGGTGTCGACGGCCTCGGCGATGGTCTTCTTCTCCGCCTTCAGCCGCTTGGCCAGCCGGTCCACGCCGCCCAGCGCGCGGACGATCTCCGCCCGCTGGTCGTCGAGGCCGCCGAGGAACGTGTCGAGCTGCTTGAGCAGGGACCTGACCCGGTCCTCGCGGCCGTCCAGGGCCTTGTTCAGCTCGACGGTGATCGTCTTGAGCTGGGCCACCCCGCCGCCGTTGAGTAGCGCGGACAGGGCGGACAGCACCTCCTCGACGTCCGGGTTGCGGCCGCTGCGGGACAGCGGGATACGGTCGCCGTCGCGGAGCCGGCCGACCGGCGCGGTGCCGGCCGGGGCCGACAGCGCCACGTACTTCTCGCCGAGCATGCTGGTCTGCCGCAGTTCGGCGACCGCGTTGCCGGGAAGCTTCACCGAGTCGGCGATCCGCAGGCGCACGCGCGCGTGCCAGCCGTCCAGCTTCACCTGCTCGACCGCGCCGACGGTGACGTCGTCGACCTTGACCGCCGACTGCGGCACCAGATCCATGACGTCCCGGAACTCGACCGTGACGTGGTACGCGCGGCCGTCCGCGGCGGCACCTCCGGGGAGCGGGACGTCGTACCAGCCGTTGAACTCGCAGCCGGTCAGCAGCAGCGAGCCGACCGCCGTCCAGGCGGCCACCCGACCCAAGCGCCGCACGCTCATGCCCGTGCCCCCAGGATTCCGCCGAGGGTCCTGTCGACCGAGCCCGTCGCCGCCGGGGCCGTCGGGACCTTCGGCAGGGAGTCGAAGAGCTTCTTGAGGCCCGCACAGTCGTCGTGGTCGTCCCCGGTCGTCTTCAGGAGGGAGCACAGCAGGGACGCCGGGTCCTGCGGTGTCTGCGCGTTGTTGCGGGTGTCGAGGGTGCCGGCGGCGGGGTTGTAGGCGTTCTGCAGGTTCGACAGACCCGTGGGGACGACGTCCAACAGCTCCTCCAGTGCGGCCCGTTGGGTGACCAGGACCTTGGTGACCTTGCTGAGGCCCCGCACGTCCGAGGTCAGCGCCTTCTTGTTGTGCTTCACGAAGTCGGACACGTCGGCCAGCGCCGCGCCGAGGTTCTTCAGCGCCGCCGCGAGGTCCCCCCGCTCGCCGGCCAGCTGCGCGGCCACCTCGGCGAGGCTGGTGTCGAACGACCGCACGCTCTTGTCGTCCGCCGCCAGCGCGGCCGTGAACACCTGGAGGTTCCGCACGGTGCCGAACAGGTCGCCGCGTCCGTCGGACAGCGTGGTGACCGCCTGCGAGAGGTCCTCGACGGTCTGGTTGAGGTTCTGGCCCTGGCCTTCGAGGTTGTCCGCGCTCACCCCGAGCAGCCGCGACAGCGAGCCGTCCTTGTTCGCGCCCTTCGGGCCGAGCGCCTCGGCCGTCGTGTGCAGGCTGTCGAAGATCCGGTCCAGCTCGACGGGGACGGCCGTACGCGACTCGGGGATGACGGCGCCGTCCCGCAGCACCGCGCCCCTCCGGTACACCGGCAGCAGCTGCACATAACGGTCGCTGACCACCGAGGAGTTGACGATGGCGGCCTGCGCGTCCGCCGGAACCTTCCGGCCCTGGTCGTACTCCAGTTCCACCCGCACCCGGCCGCCCTCCGGTGTGATCCTCTTGACCTCGCCGATGCGCACGCCGAGGACGCGGACGTCGGAGCCGGGGTAGATGCCGACGGTGCGTGGGAAGTACGCCGTCACGCGGACGGGGTCGGGGTGCGGCCACAGGAGGACGGTGAGTGCGACGGCGACCGCGAGTGCGGTGAACAGCGCCAGGATTCTGCGGGTCATCGGGTGCCTCCCGTCCGTGGCGTCACCGGGGCGGCGACCAGGTTCTGGACGTACGAGTCGAACCAGCGGCCGTTGCCGAGGGTGTTGGTGAAGAGCCGCACATAGGGCGCGAGCAGCCTGACGCTCCGGTCGAGGCTCGCCTGGTTGCGTTCGAGCATCTTCACGAAGGTGTTGAGGTTCTTGAGCGCCGGCCCGATCTCCTTCCGGTTGTCCTCCACGAGACCGGAGAGTTCGATCCCGAGCAGGGCGGAACTCTTGAGCAGCCGGTGGATCGCCGTGCGCCGCTTGCTGATCTCCTTGAACAGCTCGTCGCCGTCCGTCACCAGCGCGGAGAAGTCCTTCGTGCGGCCGGCCAGCACCTTGGTGACTCCGTTCGCGTGGTCGAGGAGGTCACGCAGCGCCTTGTCACGCGAGGCGACCGTCCTGGAGATCCTCGACAGTCCCTTGATCGACGCGCGTACCTCCTCCGGCGAGTCCTGGAAGGTGACGGAGATCGTGTCCAGCGCCTTTGCGAGCCGGTCCGTGTCGACCTCCTCGGTGGTGGTCGTCAGGTCACTGAACGCCTGCACGACGTCGTACGCCGACACCGTCCGCCGCAGCGGGATCTCGCTGCCCGGCTTCAACCGGCCGGACCCCTGCGGGTGCAGGGCCAGGTACTTCGCGCCGAGGATCGTCCTGACCCGGATCGACGCGCCGGTGTCGGTGCCGAACGCCGGGTCGCCCTTGACCTTGAAGGTCACCTTGACGTGGTCGCCGTCCAGGTCGACGCCCTCGACCTTGCCGACCTTGACCCCGGCGATCCGCACCTCGTCGCCCGGCTTGAGCCCGCCCGCCTCCGAGAAGGCCGCGCTGTACGTCTCGCCGCCGCCGATCAGCGGCAGGTTGTCGGCGTTGAACGCGGCGACGGTCAGCAGCGCGAGGACGGTGAGGCCGACGGCTCCCACGACGACGGGTCTGCGGTCGCGGAACGGCTTCGGACGGGGGCGCTTCAGCCGGATCCGCGGCAGCTTCGGCGGCAGGATGCGGACCTTTACGAGGGGTTCGGGTCGGCGGGGCCTGCGCTTGTCCGGCTTCGGCAGCTTCGGCAGCCTCAGGAGCTTCGGCGGCAGGATGCGGACCTTCACCAGGGGTTCGGGCCGGCGGGACCTGCGCCTGGGCAGCTTCGGCGGCCGCGGCAGCTTCGGCAGCTTCGGCGGCAGGATCCGTACCTTTATCAACGGCTCGGGACGGCGGCGACGGCGCCGCACGATGCGCTGGCTCATCCGCCACACCTCGCCCGTGCCACGTGCAGCTCCGGAGTGAGTACCTGCTTCGTCTTCGGCAGCACGATCCGGCCGTCGAAGTCGCAGAGGTAGAAGTTGAACCACGAGCCGTAGGACGCCGTCCCGGTCAGCTCGTCGAGCTTGTTCGGCAGCCGCTTCAGCACGCCCTCCACGGTCTTCTCGTTGTCGTTCAGCGTTCCGGTCAGGTCGTTCAGACCGGCGATGTCGTCCTTCAGCGGCGGGCGCGCGTCCGTCAGCAGCCCGGAGGTGGCGTCGGCGAGGGCGCCGATGTTCGTCAGGGAGTCCCCGATGGGCTTGCGGTCGGCGGACAGCCCGGAGATCACCCGTCGGAGCTGCTTGAGCAGCCCCGAGAAGCGGGAGCCGCGCTTGTCGAGCGTCGCCAGCACGGTGTTGAGGTTGTCGATCACTGAGCCGATCAGCTCGTCGCGGTCGGCGAGGGTCGTCGTGAGCGACGCCGTGTGTGCGAGGAGACTGTTCACCGTGCCGCCCTCGCCCTGCAGCGTCCTGACGATCTCGGTGGCGAGCTGGTTGACGTCGCCCGGACTGAGCGCGGCGAACAGCGGCTTGAAGCCGTTCAGCAGCGCGTTGAGGTCCAGCGCGGGCCGGGTCCGGGACAGCGGGATGGTCCCGCCCGGCCGCAGCCGGGTCGTGCCGTCGCCCGCGCCCTCGGTCAGCGCGATGTACCGCTGCCCGACCAGGTTCCGGTAGCGGACGACCGCGTGGCTGCTGGTCAGCAGCGGACGGTCGGCGGTGACGGTGAAGGTGACCTCGGCCAGCGTCCGGTCCTTGATCCGGATGCCCTCGACCTCGCCGACCCGCACCCCGGCCACCCGGATGTCATCGCCCTCCTCCAGCCCGGTCACGTCGGTGAACACCGCGTGGTACGTGTCCTTCGGGATGAAGGAGACGTTGACGATGGTCGCGGCGAGCAGGGCCGTCGCCGCGATCGTGACCAGCGCGAAGAGGCTGAACTTGAGCAACGGGGCGGCAGTCTGCCGGGCTCCTGTGGTCCTCATGCGACGCTCACCGCCGTCCCACGGGCCAGCGGCCCGAACAGCAGGGTGGCGACGGGCGGCACCTCGTCGGCGGGGACGCCCATGACGGGGGCCACGAGCGAGCCGACGGCCCGCTGCTCGGCCTCGGTGGCGGACACGTTGGCACCTCCGGGGAACGCGCCGCCCGGACTTCCGGCCGACGTACCGTCGTTGAGATGGGGTTTCGGCCCGGGCACCCGCGGATGGGGCAGCCCTCGGCAGTCCGGCCCCGACCGCTCGCCGTAGCGCGGCTCCTCGCCGGGCCGGTACGCGGCCTGCGGGCGGACGACCTCGAGGGTGATCCGCATCTCGCCGCCCCGGAACGCCTCCTCCGAGGCCTTCTCCTGCCGTACCAGGCCCTCGAACACACAGGGGTACTCGGGGGAGTAGCGGGCGAACAGCTCCAGCGTCGGGCGGGAGACCCGGCCCAGGGTGATCAGCCGGTCGCCGTTCTCGGACAGGAAGTCGTCGGCCGTGCCCGCCACGGAAGCGGTCGAGCGGAGCGCGGCGGCCAGCTGGTCCTTCTTCTCGACGATCGTCCGACTGGTGGTGACCGTGTTGCGCAGGATCCGCAGCAGATCGGGCGCGGCGTCGCCGTACACCTCGGCGACGTCGGCGAAGCGCGCGATGTCCTCCTTCAGGGACGGCAGGTGCGGGTTGAGCCGGCGCAGATAGCCCTCCACCCGGGTCAGGTTGTCGCCGATCCGGTCGCCGCGGCCCTCCAGTGCGGTGGCGAACGCCGAGAGCGTGGCATTGAGTTCGCCCGGCCGGACGGTCCGCAGCAGCGGCAGCAGGTCGTTCATCAGCTGCTGCACCTCGATGCCGACCTTCGTACGGTCCTGGGTGATGACGTCCCCGGCGCGGATGGGCCGAGCCGAGGAGTGCGCAGAGCGGGCGGGTGCCACGAGGTCGACGTACTTCTCGCCGAACAGCGTCTTGGGCAGCAGCCGCGCGTGCACGTCCGCCGGGATGAAGCGGACGTACTCCGGCTTGAGCGCGATGTCCAGCGTGGCCTTCGTGCCGTCCGCGTGCACCTCGCGCACCTCTCCGACCAGCAGCCCCCGCAGCTTGACGTCGGCCCGCGGATCGAGCTGGTTGCCGAGGCTGTCGGCCTCCAGGGTGATCCGCACGACGGGCGTGAACGCCTGCCGGTAGACGGCCACGGCGAGCGACAGCAGCAGCGCGAGCACGGCGATGAACGCGATGCCGTACAACCTGAGCCTCAGCACTCTCATCGGCCTCACCCCGCGATCCGTACGGTCGTGTTGGCGCCCCAGATCGCGAGGCTCAGGAAGAAGTCCAGGACGTTGATGGCGACGATCGACGTGCGCACCGCACGCCCCACCGCGACGCCGACCCCCGCCGGACCGCCGCTCGCGTAGTAGCCGTAGTAGCAGTGCACCAGGATGATCAGGACGGCGAAGACGATCACCTTGCCGAAGGACCACAGCACGTCGACGGGCGGCAGGTACTGCTGGAAGTAGTGGTCGTACGTGCCCGTGGACTGCCCGTAGTAGCCGGTGGTGATGGTGCGGGCGGCCAGGTACGACGACAGCAGCCCGATGACGTACAGCGGGATCACCGCGACGAAACCGGCGATCATCCGCGTCGTCACCAGGAACGGCAGCGAGGGCACGCCCATCACCTCCAGCGCGTCGGTCTCCTCGCTGATCCGCATCGCGCCGAGCTGCGCGGTGAAGCCGGCTCCGACCGTCGCGGACAGGGCGAGACCGGCCACCAGCGGGGCGATCTCCCGGGTGTTGAAGTACGCGGACAGGAACGCCACGAAGTTGGAGGTGCCGAGCTGGTTGAGGGCCGCGTAGCCCTGGAGGCCGACCTCGGTGCCGGTGAAGAAGGACAGGAAGGCGATGACGCCGACCGTGCCGCCGACGACGGCGAGCGCACCGCGCCCGAAGCTGACCTCGGCCAGCAGCCGCAGGATCTCCTTCTTGTAGCGGCGCAAAGTGCGGCCCGTCCACGCCAACGAGCGGCCGTAGAAGGAGAGTTGGGTACCCAGCTCTTCGAGGGAGCGCAGCGGGCGTCCGAGGAGTCTGTGTGGTCGCATCGGCTAACCCCTCTGCGGGACGACCTGGAAGTACACCGCGGTCATCACGAAGTTCGTCACGAACAGCAACATGAAGGTGATCACCACGGACTGGTTGACCGCGTCGCCCACGCCCTTCGGGCCGCCCTTCGCGGTCAGCCCCTTGTACGAGGCGACGATCGCCGCGATGGCTCCGAACACCAGCGCCTTGATCTCGGCAGCCCACAGGTCCGACAGCTGGGCGAGGGTCGTGAAGGACGCCAAGTACGCGCCGGGCGTGCCGTTCTGGAGGACGACGTTGAAGAAGTAGCCGCCCGCGACGCCGACCACCGACACCAGCCCGTTCAGCAGCACGGCGACGACCATCGAGGCCAGCACGCGGGGCACGACGAGCCGGTGGATCGGGTCGATGCCGAGCACCTGCATCGCGTCGATCTCGTCCCGGATCCTGCGCGCCCCGAGGTCCGCGCAGATCGCCGTGCCGCCCGCGCCCGCGATCAGCAGCGCGGTGACGATCGGCGACGCCTCGCGCAGTACGGCGAGTACCGAGGCGGCACCCGAGAAGGACTGCGCTCCCAACTGCCGGGTGAGGCTGCCGATCTGGAGGGCGATCACCGCTCCGAAGGGGATCGAGACGAGCGCCGTCGGCAGGATCGTGACGCTCGCGACGAACCACGCCTGCTGGATGAACTCCCTTGCCTGGAAGGGACGTCGGGGGAGGGCCCGGACCACGTCCAGCGCCATCGTGAACAGGAGGCCCGAGTGCCGTAGCGCTCCGGTCGGCGAGAGTCTCATGCGCCCGCCACCTCCTTGCCGTGCAGCTCGGCCTCCCGTCTCGCGATCGCCTGCCAGCGGGGCGGGCGGACGATGCCCGGACTCGGCAGCAGGCGGGGCGTGAGCACCTTGCCCCCGCCGCCCTCGTCGAGCTGCGCCAGCTCCTGCTCGACCTGCGCCGCGTCCTTCTCCTCCGCCATGCCGATCGGCCCCTGCATCCGGCCGTTCAGGAACTGCCGTACGACGGGCTCGTCGCTGGTCAGCAGCTCCTCGCGGGGCCCGAACAGCACCAGCTCACGGCGGAACAGCAGCCCGATGTTGTCCGGGACCTGGCGGGCCGAGGCGATGTCGTGCGTGACGATCAGGAAGGTCGCGTCGATCTGTGCGTTGAGGTCGACGATGAGCTGGTTGAGGTAGGCCACGCGCACCGGGTCGAGGCCCGAGTCCGGCTCGTCGAAGAGGATGATCTCCGGGTCCAGCACCAGGGCGCGGGCCAGCCCGGCCCGCTTGCGCATACCGCCGGAGATCTCGCCGGGCAGCTTCCCCTCGGCGCCGATCAACCCGACCATGTCCATCTTCTCCAGCACGATCCGCCGGATCTCGCTCTCGGACCTGCGGGTGTGCTCGCGCAGCGGGAAGGCGATGTTGTCGTACAGGGTCATCGAGCCGAACAGCGCGCCGTCCTGGAACAGCACGCCGAACAACTTCCGCACCTCGTAGAGGTCGTGCTCACGCAGCTCGGTGATGTCCCGGCCCGCGACCTTGACCGACCCGCGCTCCGGCCTGAGGAGCCCGACGAGCGTCTTGAGGAACACCGACTTGCCCGTCCCCGAGGGGCCGAGCAGCACCGACACCTCGCCGGCGGGCAGCGTCAGCGACACGTCCTGCCAGATGACCTGGTGGCCGAAGGACTTGGTCAGCCCTTCCACACAGATCTCGACACCCATCCGGTCCCACCCTTCGCCCGTGGAGCAGCTCCGACATCTGCTCTACGGGGAGGGGCGGGGCGTCCGTCGCTACGGAGGCAAGATTTTTTCCGGAGGTGTTTTCGGGGACTACGGCAGCTTCAGGGAAGGCGTGGGTACGACGACGGGAACGGACGGCACGGCGGGTGCACCCGTGACCGAAGGGAGCTTCACCGAGGGGAGGGCCGGCACCGACGGCACCGCGGACTCCACCGGCAGGTCCGGAAGCGGAGGCGGCGAGACCTTGGGCAGAGGGGGCACGGAGAGCGGTACGGCAGATCCGCCGGCCGGCCGCTGAGTGGCCGCCCGACTCGGTGCCGCCGTCGCCGACGGCCTGCGCGGCTCCGGAGCGCCCACCCGCCCGGTGCTGTCCGTCCGGAGCACGTGCGCGCCGCTGGACACACCCGGCCGTGGAGCCGGGGCCTGAGCGCCACCGCCCGCGTCGAGCGCGTACGGCAGCACGAACCCCGCCACCGCCAGGGTCGCCGCCGTCGAGGTGACCGCCACGGCCTGCGCCTTTCCCGCCCCGCGCGGCCGCCCGCGCCCGAGCAGGAACAGCGCGAGCCCGAGCGTCCCGGCCAGCGAGGCCCGCAGCGTCCGCCGGGCCCGGGCCAGCAGGGACTCGACCGTCCGGTAGCTGAGCCCCATCCGCACGGCGACCTGGCCCACGTCCAGATCCTCGGACTTCAGCCGCAGCGCCTCCGCCTGCCGGGCGGGAAGCTCACCGCTGCGGACGGCCACCCACTTCGCCTCGGCGCGGTCGCACACCGCCTCCTCGACCGGCACCGGGCCCGGCGCGTGCAGCGTGGGGCTGCTGCGCACCTCGGCCTCCCGGTTGACCTGCCGGTGCCGGTCGACGCACAGCCGCATCGTCACCGTGGTCAGCCAGGCGCCGAGGCGCTCGTCGTCGAGTTCCGGGCGCTCCGCCGCGCGCAGCATCGCCTCGTGCACGGCGTCCTCGGCGTCCTCCAGGCTCATCGACCGGCGCCGGGCCACCTTGAGCAACTGTTCACGGTGGCTCCACATGCGCTGCCAACGCTCGTCGGCGGCCTGTGTGTCCGCAGGCATGTCCGTCGCCATGAGGGCCCCTTTGCGCTCACCCGCCGGTCCGTGCTTCCGGCGGGTGGCGACATTACCGCCGAGTATCGGCGGTTGTGGAGGGGCGGAGGCTCATCGTGTTCCAGCCGTTGCAGGTCAGCGGGCCAGGTCGGGCAGCACGCCGCCGCCGGGCAGGGTGAGGGTCGGTGCGGGGACAGGGATCAGCGGCCCCTTTGTCCCCTTCGGGGCCTCGGCCGTCGGCGACGGGCTGGGGGAGGGCGAGACGGGCCGGGTGGACGGCGCGCGGGACGGGGCGCCCGTGCCGGGCTCGCGGTCCGACGGCTTCGGCGCGGGCTTCGGGGTGCTCGGGTGGGACGGCTCCGGCCGGTGCCGGGCCTCGGCCGGCCGGTCCGGCACCACCCGGTGTCCGGTCAGGTAGTACGCGTACCAGGCCCTGACCGTGCGCAGATAGGCCTCCGACCGGTTGTAGCCGAGGATCGCCCGGTCCAGGTCGGCGGGGTTCGAGAGGTCCCGGCCGCCCGCGCAGAGGTAGCGCCCGGCGGCGAGCGCCGCGTCGTAGACGTTGTTGGGGTCCGTGCGCCCGTCGCCGTTGCCGTCCGCGCCCCAGTGGGCCCAGGTCGACGGGATGAACTGCATCGGGCCGACCGCGCGGTCGTACACCGCGTCCCCGTCGTGGGCGCCGCCGTCGGTGTCCCGTACGACGGCGTAGGCGCCGCCGGTCAGCCGGGGCCCGAGGATCGGCGTCACAGTTGTACCGTCCGGGGTCACCCGGCCGCCCCGCGCCTGCCCGGACTCCACCTGGCCGATCGCGGCCAGCAGCTGCCAGCGCAGCCGGCAGCCGGGCGCGGTGCGAGCCAGCTCCGACTCGGCGCGCCGGTACGCGGCGAACACGGTCGCGGGCAGGGCGCCGCCCGGCACCCCCGGCGTCGAGCGGTGCCTCGGTGCACCGGTCCGCAGCGGCGGGAGATCGGTGCGGTACGGGGTGTCACCGGACACGCTCGGCCCGTGTTCCGTGGCTGCCGGCTTCCGCACGGGCTCCGAGGCCCGCGCCGGCACCGCCCCCGGCGCCTGGGACGCGGTCAGCGCGGCCATGGCCGCCGCCGCGATCGCCGTACCCCTGGCGCCCCTGGCACCCCTAACTCCTCTGAACCCGCCTGTCCCGAATGTGCGCACCTCGTGGCCCCTCCCTGTACGGATTCCGTCCCCTGCTCTACGCGGGCGGGCGGTCCGTCCGTCGCGGGAAGGCCGCAGAAAGCTGCGCAAGGTCGCAGAAGTCCGCAGAAGGTCGCGGGAAAGCCGGACCTTCTCGGGAGGCCGGGCCGGCACGCACGTCCGTTAAGGTCTCCCCAAGCGGCCGGGGCGGTCCGACCCCCGTCGCCGCGGACCTGGCGGAACGCGCGGGTCGGAGCAGATGCCATGGGGGCACAGTGCGACTGAGAGTGGAGTTCACGACCGAGCCCTTCGACCTGGACGAGGCACCCGCGCACGCGCTGGCGGCCCGCGAGGTGATCGAGGCGGCGGAGCTGGACGCGGTGGACGTCGGCCCGTTCGGCAACACGGCGGAGGGCGGCGCCGACGCGGTGCTGACCGCCGTGGACGCGCTGCTGCGCAAGACCCTGGAAGCCGGTGCCACCCGGATCTCGCTGCAGGTCAACGTGGTCGGAGCGGGCGAATGACCGGCAACGGGGACGAGGACTTCATCGGGGCCGTGAAGCCGCTGGTCGACGCCATGGGCGGGGAGATGCTCCCGCCCGACGAGGCCAGCCCCGAGGACGTCGTCCTCGCCTGGCAGGGCGTCGACGTCGTCGCCGTACGCCTGCCCCAGCTCGCCGACTCCCTCGACCACATCCTCGCCGCCATGGAGCGCAAGCAGGGCAAACCCCTGGCCGACCTGGACCGCAAGGCCAAGCAGGAGGTCGTACGGATACTGGAGGCACGCGGCGCCTTCGCCGTGCGGCACGGCGTGGAGACCGTGGCGAGCGCGCTGGGCGTCAGCCGCTTCACGGTTTACAACTACCTCAACCGGGAGAAGGGCGCCTGACGACCCCCGGGTGCCCCGCGTGCTTGTTACGCGGAATTTTCAACAAAGTGTTGACGTCGTGTTTCGGAGGGCGTTAGCTGTTCGCAGCCCGATCAGCACGAAGGCCGTTTCCGGCCACGGAGGCTCCCGTGACTACGACTTCCACGCCCCCGGGCCTGGCCCGGTTCAACGTCCTGGAGGAGCACGCGGCCCTCGCCGCCCTCCACGAGGCGTGCGCCTCCACCGAGTGGGGCCGGCGGCTGCTCGCCGCCCGCCCGTACGCCGCCGCCGACGACCTCTACGCCGCCAGCGACGCCGCCATGGCCGAGCTGGGCACCGCGGACCTGGAAGAGGCGATGGCCGGCCACCCGCCGATCGGCCGCCCCGAGCCCGGCGACCCGACCTCCGCGCGTGAGCAGCGCGGCATGGCCGGCGCGACCGAGGAACTCAAGGCGGAGATGCTCGAACTGAACCTGGCCTACCAGGACAGGTTCGGCCACGTCTTCCTGATCTGCGCCACCGGCCGTACCGGCGAGCAGATGCGGGACGCGGTCAAGGAGCGGATCGGTAACTCGCCGGAGCAGGAGCGGGAGATCGTCCGCACCGAGCTGGGCAAGATCAACCGCATCCGACTGGCCCGACTCGTCGAAGAGGACGCCTGAGACCATGAGCACCAGCACCACCGCCTCCGTGTCCACGCACATCCTGGACACCTCGATCGGCCGCCCCGCCGAAGGCGTCGCCATCCAGCTCAGCGCCCGTAGCGGCAGTGAAGCGGACTGGCAGGCGCTCGGCGGCTCGGCGACCGACGCCGACGGCCGGTGCAAAGACCTGCCGGCCCTGCCGGAAGGAACCACACACGTACGGCTCGACTTCGCCGTCGAGCCGTACTTCGAGAAGAAGCAAGCCGCGGCCCAGCAGGACGCCCCCGCGCTTCGGGACAGCGAGAACGGCCGGCCGGTGTTCTTCCCCGAGGTCACCATCGCCTTCGCGGTGGTGCCCGGCGAGCACTACCACGTTCCGCTGCTGCTCAACCCGTTCGGCTACTCCGTTTACCGAGGGAGCTGACCGACAACATGACCCGTTTCGTCCTGGGACAGAACCAGTACGGCAAGTCCGAGAACCGCGTCGTCAAGATCACGCGTGACGGCGACACGCACCACATCAAGGACCTGAACGTCTCCATCGCCCTGTCCGGCGACATGGAGGAGGTCCACCGCAGCGGTTCCAACACGAACGTCCTGCCGACCGACACCACCAAGAACACGGTGTACGCCTTCGCGAAGGAGTACGGCATCCAGAGCGCCGAGGACTTCGGCGTCCGGCTCGCCCGCCACTTCGTCGACGACAACGAGCCCATCCACCGGGCCCGCATCCGCATCGAGGAGTACGCCTGGGAGCGGATCGAGACCTCGCAGTCCGGCGCCCGCTTCGTCGGCGCGGACGAGGTCGCACACTCCTTCGTCCGCAAGGGCCAGGAGACCCGCGTCGCGCAGATCACCTACGACGGCCACGGCATCCAGGTGCTCTCCGGGTTCAAGGACCTGACCGTCATGAACTCGACCAACTCCGAGTTCTGGGGCTTCCTGAAGGACAAGTACACCACCCTCCAGGAGGACCACGACCGCATCCTCGCCACCACCGTCGCCACCTGGTGGCGGCACAACTGGGACGGTGTCGACTCGCACGCCCCGGACTGGGACCGCTCGTACAACGGGGTGCGCAAGCACGCGTTGCAGGCGTTCGCCGAGACCTACTCGTACTCGCTCCAGCAGACCCTCTTCGAGATGGGTGTGCGGGTGCTGAACACCCGCGACGAGATCGAGGAGATCCGCTTCTCGATGCCCAACAAGCACCACTTCCGCTCGGACCTGTCGCCCTTCGGGCTCGACAACGAGGCCAAGGACGGCGCCGTCTACTACGCCGCCGACCGCCCCTACGGCCTGATCGAGGCCACCATCCTGCGCGACGGCGCTGAGCAGCTCATCCCGGTCGACATGACCAACCTCTGACATAACCCACTTTTTTCGGCACCCGTGACCGGGGGGCGTCTCCCCGGTCACGGCACTCAAAACTCCTAGGGTCCTGCCGTGCCCTCCCCCTTCAGTCCGCTGAGCGAAAAGGACGAATCATGGCAGCAGCCCAGCGCATCGTCATCGAGAACTGTTCGATCGCGACCGTCGACGCCGCCGACACCGAGTACGCCTCCGGGTACGTGGTCATCGCCGGCAACCGCATCGAGGCGGTCGGCGCGGGCAAGGCCCCCGAGGGCCTGGAGAACGTCGTACGCCGTATCGACGCCACCGGGCATCTCGTGACCCCCGGCCTGATCAACACCCACCACCACTTCTACCAGTGGATCACCCGGGGCCTGGCCACGGACCACAACCTCTTCGACTGGCTGGTCGCGCTCTACCCCACCTGGGCGCGCATCGACGAGCCGATGGCGTACGCGGCGGCCCAGGGCTCGCTCGCGATGATGGCCCGCGGCGGCGTCACCACCGCCATGGACCACCACTACGTCTACCCGCAGGGTTCCGGCGACCTGTCGGGCGCGATCATCCGCGCCGCCCGCGAGATGGGCGTCCGCTTCACGCTGGCCCGCGGCTCCATGGACCGCAGTGAGAAGGACGGCGGCCTGCCCCCGGACTTCGCCGTCGAGACCCTCGAAGGCGCCCTCAGCGCGACCGAGGCGACCGTCAAGGAGCACCACGACGCCTCCTTCGACGCCATGACCCAGGTGGCCGTGGCCCCCTGCTCGCCGTTCTCCGTCTCCACCGAACTCCTGCGTGAAGGCGCCGAGCTGGCCCGCCGCCTCGGCGTGCGCCTGCACACCCATGGCTCGGAGACGGTCGAGGAGGAGAAGTTCTGCCACGAGCTGTTCGGCATGGGCCCGACCGACTACTTCGAGTCCACCGGCTGGCTCGGCGATGACGTGTGGATGGCGCACTGCGTCCACATGAACGACTCCGACATCGCCGCCTTCGCCCGCACCAGGACGGGTGTCGCACACTGCCCGTCCTCCAACGCCCGCCTCGCGGCCGGCATCGCCCGGGTCCCCGACATGCTGAAGGCGGGCGTCCCGGTCGGCCTCGGCGTCGACGGCACCGCCTCCAACGAGTCCGGTGAACTCCACACCGAACTGCGCAACGCCCTGCTGATCAACCGCCTCGGCAGCCACCGCGAAGCCGCGCTCAACGCCCGCCAGGCGCTGCGTCTCGGCACCTACGGCGGCGCCCAGGTGCTCGGCCGTGCGGCCGAGACCGGCTCGCTGGAGGCCGGCAAGCTGGCCGACCTGGTGCTGTGGAAGCTGGACACCCTCGCCCACGCCTCCATCGCCGACCCGGTGACCGCGCTGGTGTTCGGAGCGGCGGCCCCGGTCACTGCCTCCTTCGTGAACGGACGTCAGATCGTCGAGGACGGCCGCCTGCTGACCGTCGACGAGGACGCCATCGCCCGCTCCACGCGGGACGAGGCCCAGCGCCTGGCGCGGATCGCCGCCCAGAGCTGAGCCACCGCCGGACTCCGGCCGGGAGGGACGGCTCCCGGTCGGCAGCCGTGGACCCGAGCGGGGTCCATGGCGGCCGTCTCCGGGGCGCGCGTTCACGCGCGCGCCCCGGAACGGTCACCGTCCCCAAGCCCTCGAAGGGCCTCCGGTCCCGCACGACCGCCGCGCACCACCTCCTTGAAACCCACGTCAGAGCCGACGTGTCTAACCGCGACCGGAGGAGCCGCCGTGTCCGCTCAGATCGTTGACCCCGTCGACGAGACCCACCCAGTCGACGAGAAACTCCCCGCACTCAAGATGGCGACGAGCGGCCTGCAGCACGTGGCCGCCATGTACGCCGGAGTCGTCGCACCACCCCTGATCGTCGGCGCGGCCGTGGGCCTCTCCGGCACCGAACTCACCTTCCTCACCGGTGCCTGCCTGTTCACCGCGGGCCTCGCCACCTTCCTGCAGACCCTCGGCATCTGGAAGATCGGCGCCCGGCTGCCCTTCGTCAACGGCGTCACCTTCGCCGGGGTGGCGCCCATGACGGCGATCGTCGCCTCCCAGCACGACAAGTCCGACGCGCTGCCGGTCATCTTCGGCGCCGTGATCGTCGCAGGCCTCCTCGGCTTTCTCGCGGCCCCCTTCTTCAGCAAGGCGGTCCGCTTCTTCCCGCCGGTCGTCACCGGTACGGTCATCACCCTGATCGGCGTCTCCCTCCTGCCGGTCGCCTTCAACTGGGCCCAGGGCCCCGACCCCGCCGCGCACGACTACGGTTCGGCCACCAACCTCGGCCTGGCCGGCATCACCCTGCTGATCGTCCTGGCCCTGCGCCGCTTCACCCGGGGCTTCGTGAAGCAGATCGCGGTCCTGCTGGGCCTGATCGCGGGCACGTTGGTGGCGATACCCTTCGGGGTCACGGACTTCGGCCCGGTGGCGGACGCGGACGTGATCGGCTTCCCGACCCCGTTCCACTTCGGCGCACCGCAGTTCCAGGTCGCCGCGATCCTGTCGATGTGCGTGGTGATGGTGGTCTCGATGACCGAGTCCACGGCCGACATGCTGGCGCTCGGCGAGATCGTCGAACGCCCGGCGGACGAGCGGACCATCGCGGCCGGCCTGCGCGCCGACACCCTCGGCTCGGCCCTCAGCCCCCTCTTCAACGGCTTCATGTGCAGCGCCTTCGCGCAGAACATCGGGCTGGTCGCCATGACCCGCATCCGCAGCCGCTTCGTCGTCGCCGCCGGCGGCGGCTTCCTGGTCCTGATGGGCCTGTGCCCGATGGCCGCCTCGCTGATCGCGGTCGTCCCGCGTCCCGTCCTCGGCGGAGCCGGCGTCGTCCTCTTCGGCTCGGTGGCGGCCAGCGGCATCCAGACCCTGGTCCGGGCCGGCCTGGAGAAGGACAACAACGTCCTGATCGTCGCGGTGTCCCTGGCGGTGGGCCTGATCCCCATCACCGCACCGGACTTCTACCACGCCTTCCCGGAGACGGCGAGGATCGTCCTCGACTCGGGCATCTCGACAGGCTGCGTGGCGGCGGTCCTGCTGAACCTGGTCTTCAACCACCTGGGCAAGGACCGTGACGCGCAGGACGTGACCCACCCGATGGAATCCGGGGAGGAACTCGCCCCGGCGCACTGACCCGGCACACCGATCCGGCACGGGTTACGGCGGAAGCCGCACCCCGTGCCGTCGTCTGGGGCAGGCTTGGGCGCATGAACGAGTCCGGCCGCGTCGAGGCCTTCAGCGACGGCGTGTTCGCCATCGCCATCACCCTGCTCATCCTGGAGATCAAGGTCCCCGAGGTCGGCGAACACGGCGGCCTCTGGCACGCGTTGGGCGCTCAATGGCCCTCCTACGCCGCCTACGTGGTCAGCTTCCTGGTCATCGGCATCATGTGGATCAACCACCACCAGGTGTTCAGCTACGTCGCCCGCGTCGACCGCACGCTGATGTTCCTCAACCTGCTGGTGCTGATGGTGGTGGCCGCGGTCCCGTGGCCGACGGCGATGCTCGCGGAGTATCTGCGCGAGGACAAGGCCTCGCATGTGGCCGCCGCCGTCTACAGCCTGGTGATGGTGGCGATGGCCCTCACCTTCCAGGCCCTGTGGTGGCACCTCACCCGCACCGGTCACCTCTTCGACTCCCGCGTGGACGTCCCCGCGGCCAGAGCCACCCGCGCCCGCTTCGCCCTGGGCTCCCTGGCCTACCCGCTGACAGTGGGCCTGTCCTTCGTCTCGGCGCCCCTCACCCTCGCCGCCCACGGCCTGATCGCCCTCTACTACGGCTTCAACCAGGTCCCGGTGCCTACGCGGCAGGACCCGGCCACGCCATGAGGTTGGCGAGCATTTCGGCCTGTTCGACGGCGTCGTCGAGGGCGTGGTGGGTGTGAGGGCGGCGGGACAGCAGATGCCTCGGCATCGTGCCCTTGGCCACGGCCCGCAACGGCAGCCCCGCCTTGGTCGCGTACAGCGTCTTCATGTCCAGGCAGCCCGAGTGGCCGAAGGGGCTCTCGCCGGTGAAGCGGATCAGGTACCAGTACAGGAACGTCCAGTCGTACGACGCCGGATAGCCGCACATCACCGGCTGCGCACCCGCGCTCACCTGGCGGACCCAGGAGCTGAACTCGGCGAGGGCGACGCCCGGTTCCGCGCCCTCGGCCTGCAGCCGCGCCCGGTCCAGGCCGCTGACCGCCAGTGCTTCGGGGACGAACTCGTCGGAGATGGGGTGGAGTTCGCGGTAGAAGGTCTGCTGCTCGGGGTGGGCCGGGCGGAAGCCGTCGGCGTCCTGGGTGCCGGCGACGGCCGCTCCCAGGCTCAGCATGGAGTACGGCCCCGGGATCGGGCCGTCGGCTTCGATGTCGACGGAGATGTAGCGGCTGGGCTTGACGCGTCGTGCGGACATGGGACCGGAGCATGGCAGCAGGAGGCCTCCGTGCGCATCCGGATTCAGCCGCGGGGGACCGCCCGGCACGGGGACGTCGCGGGCAGGCGGCCGGTGAAGTACGAGCGGGGTGGGACGCCCATCAGGGCGCGGAAGTCGGATGTCATGTGGGACTGGTCGTAGTAGCCGGTGGTGGCGGCGAGTTCGGACCAGGGGGCGGTCGTGGCGCGGTCGATGACCGTGCGGACGCGGTTGATGCGGGCGTAGTGCTTGGGGGAGACGCCGACCCCTTCTGTGAACAAGTTGCGCAACTGGCGTTCACTGACGGCCAGTTCGCGGGCCACGTCACGGACCTGGGCCGGTGCCCGGTCGGTACGGACCGACAGCGCGTCGACCCCTGCCCGCAGGAGGGCCGTCCGGGCGGGGTCCGTTCCGGTGGACAGCAGCTCGGGCAGCGCCTCGGCGAGGTGCGGCACCGCCTCCCGCGGATCCAGCCACCGCACCTCGCGCGCGAGCCGGCGTGCCGCCCGGCCCGGCAGCCTGTCCAGCGGTACGACCCGGCCGGCCAGCTCGGCCGCCGGGACACCCAGCAGGGGACGGGCCGTGCCGGGCGCGAGGCGCAGCTCCACACAGGAGACATGGGTCTTGCCCTCGTAGTACCCGGCGCGCACTCGCGGTCCGACGGCCAGGACGTCGCGGTGTCCGTCCGGGGCCACGCGCAGCACCACCTTGGTGACCGCGTCGGGGAGGTGGACGAAGGCCTCGGCGGGCGAGCCGGTGACGGACACGGTCCGCACCCCCGTGATCCAGGGGCGCAGGGCCTCGGGTGTGGTCAGGGCCTGCTCGGCGGTGGCGTTCGGCACCCCTCCACCGTACGGGTGCCCAACCGCCTCGCGGGCGGGCCGATCGTGCCGGAATTTCCAAGAGATGGGCACCCCGTTCACCCCACCGTGGACCTCATGATTCTGGTGACGGGTGCCACGGGCACCATCGGAAGTGACGTGGTACGACAGCTCGCGGCGCGCGGCGAGAAGGTGCGTGCCCTGACTCGCGACCCGGCGAAGGCCCGGGTGCCCGCCGGGGTGGAGGTGGTGCGCGGGGACTACCTCGAACCCGGCTCCCTGGACGGTGCGATGGCGGGGGTGACGGCCGTGTTCCTCCTCCGTCCCCCGGGGCCGGAGGAGGGACACGACCTGGCGCTGGTCGCGGCGGCGCGGGCGGCGGGGGTGCGCAGGCTGGTGAAGCTCTCCGCCATCGGAACCGGCGATCCCGAGGTCGGCCCGGCCGGGCTGTGGCACGTGGCGGGAGAACGGGCGCTGCGCGAGAGCGGGACCGAGTGGACGGTCCTGCGGCCCTCGTCGTTCGCGTCCAACACGCTCAGCTGGGTGCAGGCGGTCGGGCGGGGCGAACCGGTGCCGAACATGACCGGCGACGGGGAGTCGGGTGTGATCGACCCGCGGGACGTGGCCGGGGCTGCGGTGCGTGCGCTGCTCGACGACGGGCACGCGGGGCGGACCTACACGCTGACCGGGCCCGAGGCGATCAGCGTTCCCGGCCAGGCCGCCGTGCTCGCCTCCGTCCTCGGCCGCCCGGTCGCCACCCGTGACCTCTCGCCGCAGGAGACACGCGAACATCTGCTCACCGCCTGGGGTTTCGACGAGGCACAGGCAGAAGGCGTCCTGACCGGCACCGCCTTCGTCCGCGGCGGGGGCAACGCGGTCGTCGCCGAGGATGTGCCGCGGATACTGGGCAGGCCGGCCAGGACGTACCGGGAGTGGGCGCAGGACCACAAGGGGGCGTTCAGCGGGGAGTGACGGGGGAGTCGGCGCTCGGACGCAGCACCACGGCCGCCAGAGCCAGCGCCGCCACCGCGAATCCCGTAGCCACGCGGAACGCCAGCCGGTATCCCTCCGCCGTGGCCGGGATCAGCTCCGCGCCCTGGTCGAGCAGGGTGTCGGTGCGGCTCGCGGCCAGCGTGGTCAGGGCCGCCAGGCCCAGCGAACCACCCACCACCTGCGTGGTGTTGAACAGCCCGGACGCCAACCCCGCGTCCTCGTCCCGGGCCCCGGACATCGCAAGACCGGTCAGCGCGGGCATCGCCGCCGCGAACCCGGCGGACAGCAACAGCAGCGGCGGCAGTACGTCGACGGCGTACGAGCCGTCGGCGGGGGCGCGGCCCAGCAGGGCCATTCCGGCGGTGATCAGCACCAGCCCGGCCAGCAGCACCCGGTGGGCGCCGAAACGGGCCACGGTCCGGGCCGACAGACCCAGCATCAGCAGACCGATGGCGACCGGGGCCGGAAGGAAGGCGGTCCCGGTCGCCAACTCGCCGTATCCGAGGATGCGTTGCAGATACAGCGCGCCGATGAACTGGAAGCCGTACATGGTGCCGATCATCAGCACCTGGACCGCGTTCGCGCCGGTCAGCAGGCGGGAGCGGAACAGGCGCAGGCGCAGGAGGGGGCGGGTCGCCCGGGCCTGGCGCACGGTGAACGCCGTGAACAGGGCGAGCGCCAGGGCCGCCAGGAGCAGGGTGGCGGTCAGGGAGCGGGTTCCGGCGCCGACGATGACGTACACCGTGAGTATCAGCGCACCCGTGACCAGCCCGGCCCCCGGATAGTCGGCGCCCCTGCCGAGTCCGGCGCCGCGCTCGGGGGCGAGGACGCGCACCGCCGCCAGCCAGGCGACCGCGCCGATCGGCAGGTTGATCAGGAAGATCCAGTGCCAGTTCAGGGCCTGGGTGAGGGCGCCACCCAGGAAGGTGCCGAGCGCCCCGCCCGCCGCGCCGACCGCGCTGAACACCGCGATGGCACGGGCCTGTTCCCGCGGCTGGGGGAAGAGAGCGACCAGCATGCCGAGGACCACGGCCGAGGTCATCGCCCCGCCGACGCCCTGCAGCGCCCGGGCCGCGATCAGCACGCCCTGCCCGGTCGCCGTCCCGCACAGCACCGAGGCCACGGTGAACACGGCGAGCCCCGAGGTGAACATCCGCTTGCGGCCCACCAGGTCACCCATTCGGCCCACCAGCAGAAGCAGTCCGCCGAAGGCGATCAGGTACGCGTTGACGATCCAGGCGAGGCCCGTACCGCTGAAACCCAGGTCGCTCTGGATGGCGGGCATCGCCACGGTGACGATGTTGCCGTCCAGGATCGTCATCAGCGCGCCCGCGCACAGAACTGCGAGGGACGTCCAGCGGGAGTAGGTTCGTGAAGGTGCCACCGTTGCCGGTGACGGGCTGTTCTCGATCGCGGTTGACATGGCTCCCCGTTTCTCATGTGCGCCTTGGTGCACGACTTGTAACGGGGTACATCGTGGGTAACCATGGAGGCCGACGTAAGGAGGCAGTCCGATGTCCCAGAGGAACACCGGTGTTACCGTCCAGGCAGTGAACGCGCAGGCGTGCCCCGTCCGCGAAGTTCTTGACAGGGTGGCCGGCAAGTGGAGCGTGCAGATCCTTGTCGCCGCAGCCCAGGGGCCCATCCGCTTCACGGAGTTGGAGCGCGGTATCGAGGGCATCAGCCGCCGCATGCTCACGCTGACCCTGCGCAACCTGGAGCGCGACGGCCTGGTGACCCGCACCGTGCATCCCACGGTGCCGCCGAAGGTGGAGTACGAACTCACCCCGGTTGCCCTTGAGCTGCACGAGACGCTGCAGCGGCTGACCGGCTGGGCCGAGGACAACAGGGTGTACATCGCCGAGGCGCGGGCCGCCTACGACGCCGAGCACCAGCCGGAGTTGCTCGACGCGTAGGCCCCGGGCGGCTAGAGACCGAAGAGGCTCAGGTCCGCGGCCAGCTCCTTGAACACCGCATCGGGGTCGGCGATCAGCCTGCGCTCCTTGAGGTTCAGCAGGCCGCCCACCGCGATGATTTCGGCCGCCACCGTGCCGTCCGTCTTGCGGACCTCCTGCCGGATCCGGAAGGTCTTGCCGCCGCTCCACTCGAACTCGCAGGTCACGTCCACCTCGTCACCGGCGAGCAGCTCGCGTTTGTAGCGGATCGTCGTCTCCAGCGCCACCGGGCCGACGCCCCGGCCGACGAGCCCCGCCTGGGTGATCCCGGCGGCCTGGAGCAGCGACCAGCGGGCGTGCTCCGCGTAGTTGATGTACACCGCCTGGTTGAGGTGCCCCTGCACATCGGTCTCGTAGCCGCGGACGGTCACACGGACGGAAAACGGTTCGGCCACTGGCTTGCCCTTCTCGCGTTCGAATCTACGGTCGACCGATCTTGGCACGCCGCTCACACCCGGCGCGGGGAGGCCAGCAGATAGCGCACCCGCGTACGTGGCTCGGTGTACTCGCCGGCCTGCCAGCCCGCCCGCTCCAGCGTGGCCGCGCACGCCCGCAGCATCTCCTCGTCCGGCGCGTACACGGCGACCGCCTCCGGCTGCGGGGTCGCCCGCACGCGGTAGCCCTCGCCGTCCGGCCCCGCCGGCCGGTGCCCGGCTGCCTCCAGGGCGAGCGCGGCGGCCCGCACCAGATGCCTCCGCTCCCAGCCGCAGGGGCGGTCCGTCGCACCGCCCGGGTTGGTCATCCGACGCAGCTCCAGCAGCCCCTGCCAGGCGCTGTGCACCTCCCGCACCCGGGCCGCACCGGACGCGGGCGCCTCCTCCTCACCGCCGACGCGCGCCGCGAAGACACCGGCGGACGGTATGGGCTCCTCCGGGGCGGCCTCGGGCACTGCCTCGCGTATGCGGTGGCCCGCTGGGGTGAGGAAGTGATCGTGCGGCGGACGCGGGTGCCGGAAGGCGAGCCCCCGCTTCACCAACGCCGCCAGCTGCGCCTCCGTCCCGCGCAGCCGCCCGGTGACCGCGTCGGCACCCTCGATCACCCGCCGCTGCGCAGCGGTCGGCGGTCGCGTCACGGCGTCCTCCCTCCGGTGCGTCAGCATCCTTGAACCGCCAGGTGAGCGGCCCGTTCGAAGCGTACGACCGGGGTCTGACAATGGGCTGGGGCCGGGGCTGGTCCGGGTTCGCGGGGTGGGTTGGTGTGTGGCCGTGGGTGATGTCGGCTGTGTCCGGGTGCGGTGGGTGGGTCGGTGTGTGCGCCGGGAGCGAGGACGGGTGGAGCCGGTCGGGTCGGTGCGTGGGACCGGGACGGATGACGGGTGGGGCCGGTCCGGGGTCGGCGGGTGGATCAGTCGTGCGGTCGTACGTTCCAGCCCGCCACCACCGGACGCCCGTGTTCCGTGCCGAGGCGGCACAGTGTGCCTGTCGCCAGGTGGAAGAGGGCCCCGTGCTGGGGGCGCAGGCCGAGGCGGCGGGCGGTGAGGACGCGCAGGAAGTGGCCGTGGGCGACCAGGACGACGGCCCCGTCGGTGTCGGCGAGCACGGCGTCCACCTTGCCCAGCATCCGGTCGGCGCGCTCCCCGACCTGCTCCAAACTCTCCCCGGGGTGCTCGGGCGGGCCCGGCGCGACGCCGTCCGTGAACAGGAACCAGCCGGGCCGGGTGCGCTGGATCTCCACGGTGGTGATGCCCTCGTACCCGCCGTAGTCCCATTCGCGCAGGTCGGCGTCGACCCGGGCGTCGTGGATCCCGATCAGTTCGGCGGTTTCCCGGGCCCGCTGCAGGGGGCTGACGAAGGCGGCACCGATGCGCTGCGAGCGGATCAGCGGCACCAACTGCTGCGCCTCCTCCCGCCCGTGCTCGGTGAGGGGTACGTCGGTCCAGCCGGTGTGCCGTCCGGACCGCGACCACTCGGTCTCACCGTGCCGGACGAGAAAGAGGTCACCCACGTCAGCGCCCTTCCCGCTCGCTTCCCAGCACCGTGTCACACGCCCGTGGCGACCTGCAGAACGGACTGGGCCAGACGGGCCGCCGCGCTCAGTTCCCCGCCGGAGCGTGGTGCGGTGGCGCCAGGGACAGGGTCTCGCCGCAGGCGTCGATCACGGTGGTCTTCCGGTGCCGGTCCAGGACCGGGACGACGGTGCGGTCGGAGTCGTGCGGAGCCCAGAGCACCGCCTCGCCCTGCCGCACGCACCAGTCGCCGGCACCCTTCGTGCCGCGGGGCGTGTAGTGCACGTCGACGGTGACCGTCGCCTTCGCGGCCAGCGAGAAGGAGGCGGGGTGCCCGTGCCCGGCGCCGTCGATGCTCTCCGCCTTCCCGTTGTGGATCTCGATGCCCGGGTAGCCGTTGAACACACAGGTGTCCGGGCCCTTGTTGACGGCCGTCAGCCGCGCCTCGCCCCGGCTGCCGCCCCTCTCCTTGCCGAGCAGGACCAGCGTCCACTTCAGGGACGAGGTCCGGCAGTTGCTCAGTTTTGCGTCGTCGTGCGCTTCGGTGGTGGTGGTCGTGCCGCAGGCCGTCAGGGCCAGTCCGGCCGTGAGGACGGCCAGGCCGCCGGTCAGACGAGTCGTGGCTCGCATGGTTCCCCCTGAACCTCTGGGTGGGTGAGTGGTCAAGTGCCGGGGTGGACCAGCGTGTTCTCCGTGCCGAGAGCCTTGGCGCCGGTGTCGGCGTACAGGGTCGTCTCGCCGTCGGACCAGCGGACGATCAGGTCGTCACCGGTGCGGTTGGCGGTGTAGTCGCCCGCCGTCATGACCAGGTCGTGCTTCCACAGGGCGTTCGGTCCGCGCAGGCGCGACTCGGGGCCCAGTCCCGCGGCCGAGGTGCCCGCATAGGTGTCGAGTTCACCGTCCGCCCAGCGTACGAGAACGTCCCAGGTGGCCCTGCCGCTGAAGTTCCCACTGGTGAGCAGAGTGGCGTTCTTCCAGGTGCCGTTCGGTGCCAGCAGGCGCTTCTCGGTGCCGAAGCCGCCGGCGCCGACGGAGGTGTAGAGGGTCAGTTCGCCGTCGGACCAGCGGACCAGCAGATCGCCTGCGCGCGTGCCGCGGTGGAACCGCCCGGCCGAGATCTGGGCGGCGTTCTTCCAGACCGAACCGGGCTTCGCCATCCGGACCTCCCGGCCCAGGCCCGAGGCGCTGACGTCCGGGTAGAGGGTGACCTCCCCGTCGGACCAGCGCACCAGCAGGTCGGACAGAGCGCTGCCCGCGAAGTCCCCGCCGGTGATCGTCCGGGCGTGCGTCCAGGTGGAGTTGGCCGGCCGCAGCCGCTTCTCGGGCCGGAACCCGCCCTTGCCGTCACCGGGATACAGCGTGGTCCCGCCGTCCGACCAGACCACGACCAGGTCGCTGCGGTGATCGCCCGTGTAGTCACCGGAGGCGGTCAGCCTGGCGTGCTGCCACCGGCGCGCTCCGCCCGGGAGCTTGGCCTCGATCCCCTTGTACGGGGGCAGGTCGGACGGCGGGTCCTGCCCCGCGACGGCGTAGGCGAGGAGGTTGGCGGCGTCGGCGCCGAACGCCGGGGCGTAGCTGATGTAGTCGGCGTTCGCGTCGTTGCCGCCGCCGTTGTAGCCACCGAGGTTGCCGATGACGTGACCGCTGGTGGCGTCGTCCTTGTAGTCGGTGATCCAGGGGCTGCCGGAGACACCGCCGTAGTAGCCGCCGCAGGTCATGGACATCTGCCGGTACCCGGGGAGTTGCTTCGTCGGCACCGTGCACTTGACGGCGCGTCCGGCGCCGTTGTGCGCGTGCGACGGGTACCCGACCACCGTGACGCCCCGGTGCGTGTAGCCGGACGGCCGGGTGAAGGTCAGCCCGCCGCCCACGGCGTCCTGGAGCTGCTTGCCCTGCTGGTTCGCCGAGACGCGGGCGAACGCGGTGTCCAGGTCGGACCAGGGCTTCTTGGTGGTCGTCGAGCCGTGGTCGGGGACGTAGCGCGGGTCGATGTAGATGTGCTGGATGTGGAAGATGCCGTAGGGCTGCCGGTCGGGGCCCGCTCCCTTGACGAACTTCGGGACGAAGATGTAGTCGCTCTTCATGCTCAGCCCGCAGTGGGCCGCGGTGAGCACGATGTTCTTCGACGCGGTGGCGATCACACTGCCGGTGCAGTGCCAGGCGGTGCCGCTCGGCCCGCCGGAGCCGAAGAACGTGCCCACGAGCCGGGTCCCGCCGAACGGGGTGCCCGTGGGCCGGGCTGCCGCCGCCGCACCGGGCCTGCCGGACGCGGACGGCGCCGACCGGACCGACCGGACCTCGTCCAGCGGCCGGGCGCCCGCCATGCGCCCTGCGGTCCAGAACCGGGCGGCTTCCTGGGCTTCTTTTCCTGAGTCCGTTTTTCCTGTGTCCGCTCCTGTGTCCGCCTTCACGGGCGGGGTCGGAGACGGCGGGGGCGGAGACGGCGAGGTCGGAGACGGTGGGGTCGCAGACGGTGAAGGCGATGCGGCCTGCGCGGCGGTCGGAGCCGCGAGTGCGAGTATCGCCACGGACAGGACGCTGACGACCGTCCTGCCTCTTCGGTACGACAACAAGTAGGTTCCCCCTGGTTCACGAAAGCCGGACCAGAGGGACGAGTGGCCGCCGCTGCGACGCTGGTCAGGCGCACGCACGCGGACGGCTTCGCCGCGAACTTCGGTGGATCCCCCCGGTCGTGCCGCCGCCGGATGACGACGGGAACCAGGCGATCTTCGCATACAACAGTGCGAAGCCCCCTGTCGGTGATCACCGACAGGGGGCAGCAGCCTGGGACTGCCTCAGCTCACCGTCTCTGTTCCGCGTACTCCTTGAACTGCTCCAGATCGCTGCGGACGAGCCGCTCGATCGCGGTCGCCTGGGCGAAGCCCTTCGGCCCGCCGAACGTGGCCCGGACGGTGTCGGGGTCGTACTCCAGCCGGGCCTGGACCCGGGTGTGGCCCCGGTCGATCGGCTGCAGGGAGAAGGAACCTCTCAGCTCCGGGGAGCCCGTGGTGCGCCACTCCATCACGCGTTCCCCCGTACGGTCGGACAGCTCGGCGTCGAGCTCCCGGGTCCCGCCGCCCGCCTCGACGTTCAGATGCGTACGGCCTCCTCCCTCCGTATGGGCGTCGCGCACGCCGGCCACGAAGCGTGAATAGTCCTCCACCCGGTGGAGGCTGTCCCAGGCCCTGTCGATCGTCACCCCGACATCTACGTGTTCTTCCAGGGTGCTCATGGCTCACCTCCAGGGTTGGATCATGCCCCGTACCTTCTGCTTCCAGTGTGCGCCCGGCACGGGACCGCGCACCGTCACTGCCGGTAGCCGCTCAGGAACCGTCCGATCCGCCCGATCGCCGCCTCCAGGTCCTCCGCGTGGGGCAGGGTGAGGATGCGGAAGTGATCGGGGCTCGGCCAGTTGAAGCCGGTGCCCTGGACCACCTGGATCTTCTCCCGCAGCAGCAGGTCCAGGACGAACTTCTCGTCGTCGTGGATCTTGTGGACCTTCGGGTCCAGGCGCGGGAAGGCGTACAGCGCGCCCTTCGGCTTCACGCAGGACACGCCCGGGATCTCGTTGAGCTTCTCCCAGGCCACGTTCCGCTGCTCGTACAACCGGCCGCCCGGAGTGGCGAGTTCGCGGATGGACTGGCGGCCGCCGAGCGCGGCCTGGATGGCGTACTGGGCGGGCGCGTTGGCGCACAGACGCATGGAGGCCAGCATGGTCAGGCCCTCCAGGTAGTCCTTCGCGTGCTGCCTGGGGCCCGTCACCACCAGCCAGCCGGAGCGGAAGCCCGCGACCCGGTACGTCTTCGACAGGCCGCAGAAGGTGAGGACGACCAGGTCGGGGGCGAGGGCGGCGGCGGAGTGGTGGACGGCGTCGTCGTAGAGGATCTGGTCGTAGATCTCGTCGGCGAAGACCATCAGGCCGTGCCGGCGGGCCAGGTCGAGGATGCCCTCCACGACCTCCTTCGGGTAGACCGCGCCCGTCGGGTTGTTCGGGTTGATGATGACCACGGCCTTGGTGCGGTCGGTGATCTTCGACGCCATGTCGGCCAGGTCCGGGTTCCAGTCGGCCTGCTCGTCGCACAGGTAGTGGACCGCCTTGCCGCCGGCCAGGGTCGTCACCGCCGTCCAGAGCGGGAAGTCCGGCGCGGGGATGAGGATCTCGTCGCCGTCCTCGACCAGCGCCTGTACGGCCATGGACACCAGCTCCGAGACGCCGTTGCCCAGGAACACGTCGTCGACGCCGACCTCCAGGCCGAGGGTCTGGTAGCGCTGGGCGACCGCCCGGCGGGCCGAGAGGATGCCGCGCGAGTCCGTGTAGCCGTGCGCCTGGGGCAGCATCCGGATCATGTCCTGGAGGATCTCCTCCGGCGCCTCGAACCCGAACGCCGCGGGGTTGCCGGTGTTCAGGCGCAGCACGCTGTGGCCCGCCTTCTCCAGCGCGTTGGCGTGCTCTATCACCGGGCCGCGGATCTCGTAACAGACCTCGCTGAGCTTGTTCGACTGCCGGAACTCCATGCGCCCCTCCGGAAACTCGTGTTGCTTGGTTTTACCAAGTAGGAGCTTGGAAAGTCCAACAACCCGTCTAGACTCGCCGCATGTCTCCTCGCCGAAGCTACGACCAGTACTGCTCCGCAGCGCGCGCGCTCGACCTCGTCGGCGACCGCTGGACCCTGCTGATCGTCCGGGAACTGCTCGCCGGCCCCCGCCGCTACACGGACCTGCACGCGGATCTGCCCGGCGTGAGCACGGACGTACTCGCCTCACGGCTGAAGGACATGGAACGCGACGGGCTCACCAGCCGACGGCGACTGCCGCCGCCGGGTGCGGTGTACGTGTATGAACTCACCTCCCGTGGAAGGCAGTTGCTGCCCGTGCTGCAGGCGCTCGGGGAGTGGGGGCAGAGCGAGCTGGGGGAGCGGCGGCCGACGGACGCCGTGCGCGCCCACTGGTTCGCGCTGCCCCTGCTGCGGGCCCTCGAAGGAGAAGAGGGGCTCGTCGAAGTCCGGCTGGAGGAGGGGGACTTCCATCTGCGCGTCGGCGCCGAGGAGGGTCCCGTGTACGGCGACGGGCCCGCGCCCCGCGAGGCGAACGCGCGGCTTCAGCTGGACGCCGAGACCTGCGCGGCCGTCGCCGGCGGCGAGTTGAGGCTGCTGGACGCCGTCCGGGCCGGCCGGGTGACGGTGACCGGCGAGGGCACGCTGGCCAAGGCCCTGCGGGAGGCGTGAAACGGGGCTGCCGGCTTGGGCCGAGCGCACGGGTCGGCGGCGCTCCGGCAGCGCGCCCGCTCCGGCAGCTGGCCGCGCGGTGGCGGCTCGCCGCCCTCGGGTAGTTGGCTGCGTTCTGGCAGTTGGTTGCGTTCCGGCGGTCGGCGGCGCTCTGGCAGCTTGCTGTGCTCTGGCGGCTGGCCATCCTCGGGTAGTTGGCTGCGTTCTGGCAGTTGGTTGCGTTCCGGCGGTCGGCGGCGCTCTGGCAGCTTGCTGTGCTCTGGCGGCTGGCCATCCTCGGG
>NZ_JBIAWE010000008.1:204095-425383 GCF_042895235.1 Streptomyces sp. NPDC001410 | reverse complement strand
CGGCGCTCTGGCAGCTTGCTGTGCTCTGGCGGCTGGCCATCCTCGGGTAGTTGGCTGCGTTCTGGCGGTCGGTCGCGTTCCGGCGGTCGGCGGCGCTCTGGCAGCTTGCTGTGCTCTGGCGGCTGGCCATCCTCGGGTAGTTGGCTGCGTTCTGGCGGTCGGTCGCGTTCCGGCGGTCGGCGGCGGTCCGGCAGCGCGCCACCCTCTGCAGTGCGCCACCTTCCGGCAGCCGGCTGCGCTCGGGCGGTCGGCGCGGTTCCGGCAGCTCGCCACCCTCTGGCAGCGCTCCACCTTCCAGCAGCTCGCTGCGCTCTGGGAGCTGGCCGCGTTCCGGCAGCTCGCCACCCTCTGGCAGGCCGCCACCTTCCCGCAGTCGGCCGCGCTCTGGCAGTCCGCCACCCTCCGGACGCCCGCCATCCTCCGGCAGTCAGCCACCCTCCGGCAACCCGCCGTGCGACGGCGGGCCGGGCGGTGGACGCTCGTACGCCGTGCCGTCGGCCGCCCCGGGCCACGGCTCTTCGGCCGACCGAGTCGGGAGGGCGGTTGGGAAAGGTGAAGGCCCGCCGACAGGCGGGCCTTCAGCTACGTCACCGTCAGGCGCTCGGCGGCACCCGGGACGGTCGTCCCGAGCCGCGTGTGAGCGCGTATCCGCCGATGCCAGCGAGCGCGGCGAGCAGCCCGCCCACCGCGGTCCACACCCAGCGGTCGGACCACCAGCCGGAGGACCAGCCGTCGTCGGGCTCGAGGCTCGACAGGACGGCTGCCTTCGAGTCGTCCTCCTTCGCCTGGGACTTGACGGCCACGCCCGGCACGAGCGGCTCGGCCAGCGAGCCGTCCACGGCCGCCGCGCCGCCGATGTCCTTGGAGTCGACGCGCACCTCGGCGCTCACCGGCTGACCCAGGTCGGAGGACCCGAGGTTCACCACGGTCAGCCGGACGTAGTACGTGCCCGGCAGCGGGTCGTTGGCCCAAGCCTCCGACCAGGCGCGCACCGTGCGCAGCACACAGGCCAGCTCGACCGAGGACGCCCCCTGCGCGGCGGTGCGGGTCGCCGCACCGTACTGGCAGGACTGGCGGCGCCGCAGACCGTCGTACACGTCGATCTGCCAGGTCTGCGCCCCGTGCGTCTCGGGCAGCTTCACGGTCGCCTTGACGGTCGGGCGCTGCCCGGCGTCCGCGGGGAACGACCAGTACAGGTAGTCGCCGGTGGAAGCGGACGCGGTGGCTCGCTGCCCCTGCTCGATCTCGGTCGCCGTACGGAACGACGTGCCCGCCTGGGTGGGCGCCTTGCCGTCGTCCGTGGGACTCGACGGAGACGCTGTCGGGGAGGAGTCGGCGGCCGCAGGTCCGGCGGCCAGGCCCAGCGCCAGCAGCGCCGCGCCCAGTACTCGCGTGATACGCATCAGTTCGTCCTCCAGACCGCGACCCGCCAGCGCGACAGCCAGCCCCACAGCAGACCGGCGATGAACCCGGCCAGTACCAGTGCGCCGAGCAGCCACCAGCCGCGCCCGAGGCCGAAGGAGGCCACGTCGCTCGCCTTGCTCGGACCGTCCACGACGTCGACGGTCAGCTCCAGCGGCAGACCCGGGGAGGTCTTGACGCCCGCGGCGGCCGAGAAGGAGTTGGTGACCTGGAGGCACACGGTCTCGGCGGTGTCGGTGGCGGTGTCGTCGTCGCTCTCCGGCTTCGGGTAGCGCAGACCGGTCGAGATCATGTCCGTACGGCCGGTGCCCGCGGCCTCACCGCGCACGATCTCCCGGTCGTGTACGGTCACCGCCCGCAGCAGCACCCCGTAGTTCGGGTTGACGGCCCGGTCGTCCGCCACGCTCACCGAGGCGCGCAGCTCCTGGCCGGGGTTGACGTCCACCTTGTACCAGCGCTGCTGACCGAACTCCGCACGGTCGGTGTACAGCCCGGACTTGAGCGACGGCGCCTTCGCGCACTCGTTCGCGCCCTCGGTCGCCACCGGCGTCACCACCGGATCGGCGGCCCGGTCGACCAACTGCCCGACCCGGTCGCTGAGTTCTTCCTTGTGCCGCACGTCGGTGTACGTGCCGCCGGTCGCGTCCGCGATGCAGCTGAGCTGGTCGCGGGTCTTGGCGTCCGGCACCAGGCCGAGGGTGTCGATGGTCAGCCCGATGCCCTTGGCGGCGATCTCGCGGGCCACCTCGCACGGGTCGAGCGGCTGGCAGGTGTCCTCGCCGTCGCTGATCAGGACGATACGGCGGGTGCCGTCACCGCCGTCGAGGTCGGCGGCCGCCTTCTGCAGCGCGGGGCCGATCGGCGTCCACCCGGTCGGCGCCAGCGTGGCCACCGCGGTCTTCGCCTCGGTCCGGTCCAGCGGGCCGACCGGGTAGAGCTGCGCGGTGTCCTTGCAGCCGGTTATGCGGTCGTTGCCGCGGTAGTTGGCGCCCAGCGTGCGGATGCCGAGCTGGACCTCCTTCGGCGTCGCGTCGAGCACCTCGTTGAACGCCTGCTTCGCGGCGGACATCCGGGAGCCGCCGTCGATGTCCCGCGTCCGCATGGAACCGCTGACGTCCAGTACGAGTTCGACCTTCGGAGCGGCCTGTTCCGTCTCGTCGGCCACTGCCGTGGACGGGACGGCGAGCCCGGCCGTCAGGGCGGCGAGCAGAGCGCAGACGCCTGCCGCCAGCCGTTGTCTTCTGATCATCGGCGGATCCTATTGATCAGAGGCGCCGGGCTCCAAAACGAGCGGGTTCGGCAACGAGGTCCACTGGTCGCCCGGGGTGTTCGGGGACAGCCGCATCAGCGTCAGCGCCTTCGTGGGCAACGGGCCTTCGCGCAGGGCCGCCAGGTCGGGGGTCCGGGGCAGGTCCGGCAGGGCGGCCGCCAGGGCCGCGCCCAGGGCGGACCCCGAGCCCGCCGTGCCGGCGAGCGCGCCCGCCACCAGCGAGCCGAACAGCTTACGGCGCAGGGTCGTCACGTCGTCCGTGATCAGCCTGCCTGTCAGCGGCGGCGCGGCGATGCCGTGACCGGCCAGGCGGGCCGGGCTGATACGGATGTCGGCGAGGTCGCGGTAGACAAGACGGAGCGGCGAGTTGTCCGCGGCGAGGACCACGAGCAGATTCTGCCCGTGAGCTTCCAGGGCCATCCCGAGGTCCAGCAGGCGCAGACCGACCGTGAGGGCCAGGCGGGCGAACTCGGCCAGCCAGGCCGGGGAGTCCGGAAGGGCGGTGGTGGGCAGCGCCGCCACCGGCACCACCCGCTCGCCCGGGCCCGCATACATCTCCGGCGACTCCCGCAGCAGCGCGGCCAGATCGGGCGAGTGGGCCGTCGCCGCGCCCAGGGTGCGGGTCATGTGCAGCAGCCCGTCCGTGCGCGCGGCGACATCCGTGGCGAGGGCCGACAGGGCCGCGGCCGCCGCGACGGAGTACGTGGAGATGTCCCGCACCGAGGAGGTCAGCCGAGCGCTCAGGGCGGTCTTCACATGCGGGCCGCCGGGCAGCGTGAACGTGCGCAGGGACATCAGCGGATGCGCGGGACGCCAGGGGTCGTACGACCGCTTGAGCACATGGGCCGCCTGCCAGGGGTGCACCGGCAGCAACAGGCGCTCCCCGTCCCGCAGTTCCTCCGGCCAGTCCCCGGACACCAGGCACTCGGCGGCCGGTACGGCGATCGTGCCGAGACCGACCACCGGCCGGTGCTCCGGACCGTACGCCAGCTGGTCCGCCACCGAGAAACCCGGCCGGGAACGGCAGTTGGGGTGGAACGGATGCCCGTCCACCACCCGCTGCTCCCACTCCCAGTCCCGCTCGGGCCACTCCTTCGGACGATCCGCACCGGCCCGGGACAGCGCCAACGAGGCCACACTGTGCCCGAGCTCCATCGCGAAGCCCGCCGCGTGCGGCACCGCGAGGTCGCTCATCAGGCGCGCCGGATCGTCGTACCGCTCCCGGTTCAGACGGACGGCGGTGACGTACCCGCCGGTCGCGTACGGGTCCGCGTGCGGGCCGTGCAGGGTCCGCCCGTCGGCCAGCCGCAGAGCCAGACCGTGCGCCCCCCGGACCCGCCCGGTGACCCACGGCAGCGGCTCATGCGCGAGCCCCCGCCACAGCCGCGTCAGCACCGCCGCCCGGGCACCCGGCAGCTCGGCCCTGTACCGAGCCAGCACGCCGGGCCGGACGACGGCCAGCTCCTCGGCGACGTCGGCCTCGGCGGTGGGGGAGAGGTACAAGGGGGGCTCCTCGGGTACGGGCAGCTCAGGGCACGATTGTCACGGACGGCATTCATACCGATCACCCGGGCCCCGGACAAAGCAACAGCCTCACGGACACCAGCCACCCAGCCACCCAACCCCCCAGGTGAACGTTCAGTGGATGCAGCTGGAGGAAACCACCGAGCGCGGATAACCGCACGCCCCCGCATGGTCGTCTGGCGGCTTCGGGGCTCCTCGGCTACAGGCAGCTCAGGGCACGATTGTCGTGGACGGCATTCATACTGATCGCTCGGGCCCAGGACGAAGAACGAATGGATCGCGTGGACCTCAAGCCTCCCGCCGACACCGTCGGACATCGCGCCGACGCCTACGCGGCCGCCCCCCTGCTCAACTGCCTGCTGCGAGAGGTCGCCGAGCCGTACCCGGCCGCCGGGCCACGGCCGGTCTTCCGGCTGCCCGGCACCGGCCGGCTGCTGCGGGTGCGGCCCGGGCGGCGGCCCGCCGACCCCGAGGTCCAGGCGGCCGGGGACTGGCACCGGCTCGGCCACTCCGAACTGGTCAAACTCGTCGCCGAGGAGCTGCGCCGGCACACCGGGCTGTCCAACGGCGACCTGCCCACCGAGATGATCGACAGTCGGGACGCGGTCGCCGCCCTGCTCACCGCCCGTGCCGGGGCGACGGCGCCCGAGGATCCGTACCTGCGCTCCGAGCAGTCCCTGATCACCGGCCACCCCTACCACCCGGCTCCCAAGGCGCGCGGCGGCGGTCCGGTGGCGGCGTGGCTGCCGTACGCCCCCGAGGCCCACGCGCACTTCCCGCTGGTGCTGCTCGGTGTCCGCGAGGACCAGGTGGCCGAGGAGGGCGACACCCGCGCCCTGGACGCCCTCGGCACGGCCCCGCCCGGCTACCGGCTGTTGCCAGCCCACCCCTGGCAGCTCGACCTCGTCGCGCGTGACCTCGCCCCGGCCTTCGCCGACGGCCGCCTGGTCCGGCTCGGTACTGCCTTCGACGCCTGGCCCACGGCGGCGATCCGTACGGTGTACGAGCCCCGGCGCGACCTGTTCCTGAAGTTCAGCCTCGACGTGCGCATCACCAACGACATCCGTCGGCTCTGGCGCCACGACCTGCTGAAACTGCGCCGCACCGACTCGGCCGCCACCGCCGCCTTCGCCGCCATGGGCCCGCCCGCGGACTGGCTGAGCGACCGCGGGTACCGCACCGCCGCCTTCGCCTTCGAGGAACTGGCCGTGCTGGTGCGGGACGGGCTGCGCAGCCACCTGCTGCCGGGTACGACCCCGCTGCTCGCGGCCGGGCTCGCCGAGGGCTTCGAGGGCAGCCCGCTGGCCGCCACGGCCGATCCGGACGCCTGGTGGGAGGCGTACCTGCGGCAGGTGGTCCCGCCCGCCCTCACGGCGTTCGACGCCCACGGGGTCGTGATCGAGGCGCATCTGCAGAACACCCTGGTCGGCGTGGATGCGGCCGGCACGCCGGTGCAGGCGCTGTTCCGGGACGCCGAGGGTGCCAAGGTCGTGCCGGACGTGCCCCGGGCCGCGGGCTGGGAGCGGCTCGTCTACTGCCTGGTCGTCAACCACCTCAGCGAGATCGCCGCCGCCCTCGCCGAACACCACCCCGGCCTCGACCCCTGGCCCGCCGCCCGCCGCGAACTCGCCCGCCACGGCCTGCCCGAGATCCCGGCCCTGCTCACCTCGCCGACCCTGCCCGGCAAGACCAACCTGCTGCTGCGCTGGACAGCCGCGGACGGCGCGGACGCCCGCTACCTGCCGCTGCCGAACCCGTTGGCCGAAAGGGGCTAGGTTCTGTCCGGCGGGTCCTGGCGGAGACGCGGGACACCGCCTCGGGACACCTCCTAGCCCTTCAGCTCCCGCCCCCCGAACGCCCCCGTCCCGTCCGCCTGCTTCCACCAGGTCTCCAGGCCCGTCTGGTCGAGCGTCCGCCAGCTCGGGGTCTCCTGGACGAGGGCCCGACCGAGCCGTCGCCCCAGGTCGACCATGACCCGGCCGGCGGGCGCCCGCTCGGCGTCGTACGCGGCCAGGGCCTCGGGCCAGGTGGTCGTCGACGTCAGGGCCGACTCCAGGACTGTGGCGTCCTGCAGCGCCTTGACGGCACCCGCGCCGGTGTGCGGTCGTGCCACCGCGGCCGCGTCGCCCATGAGCAGGGCACGGCCCACCGCGTAGCGAGGCGCCGTGAAGTCGTACATGGGCTGCAGGAACAGCTCGTCGTGGGTCGTCTCCCGCACCAGGTCGCCCCAGTAGGGAGGCAGCAAATCGGCGGCGACGTACGCCAGATGGGCGCGCAGTCCGTCGCCCGCCGTGCCCGGAGGCAGGCTCGTGGGGGTCTCCATGCCCTGGTCGAGGCCGGGCGGCGGGGCGGTGTACAGGACCCAGTTGACCCGGTGGCCGCCGGCTGTCCCGTCCGGGATCCGGTACACGATGAGATGGCCGCCCTCGAAGACGACGTACGCGCACTCGTCCTCGGCCCACAGCTCCGGGTCGCGCAGCCGGGCCGACGGGTAGGCGCCGCGCCAGGCGAGGTATCCGGCGTACCCGGAGCGGACGTCGGGGTACACGGCCGCACGCACCGTGGAGCGGTAGCCGTCCGCGCCGATCACCACGTCGTATCGCTCGGTGCGCCCGCTCGCGTGCACCTCGGCGCCTTCCGGTGTCACCTCAACCGCTTCTACGGCCGAGCCGGGACGGAAGTCCGCCGTCCCGGGCACCCGGCGGCGCAGCTCGTGCCAGAGCGAGCCCCAGGTGTAGGTGCGGAACGGGAAGGGCATCACGGCGATCACGCGGCCCAGCGGGCCGTTCGCCGCCGCGTCGTCGCGGACGTACCAGCGGCGGCGGACCATCCGCACCCACGGCATCGAGGCGTCGAGATGGCCGGCCGCCTCCAGCTCCGCGTAGCGGGCGTTGTGCACGGCGAGCCCGACGCCGCGGTCGGCCAGGCGGCCCGACGCGCGCTCGTACACCGTGATCGTCTCGGTCCCGCCCCGCCCCAGCGCGAGCGCCGCCGCGCAGCCCGCGATGCTCCCGCCCACGACCGCGACCCTGCCACCACGCATTCGGCGTCCCCTCCGTCGTCCGCGACGCCGGTCCGGTGCGCCGCGCGGGACCATGCTGCCAGCCCGGCGATCACGCGGCCCTGGAATCCACGCCGACGGCTGGATCCCGCCCTGCCTTACCCTGGCCGGTGTGCTGCGCGATGTGACTGCCGTTCGCTATGTGACCCCCCTGAGGTCCGGCGGCTCCGTGCCCGGAGTCGTCGAGGCCGACGACCTCGGCACGTACGTCGTGAAGTTCACCGGCTCGGCACAGGGCCACAAGGCGCTGGTCGCCGAGGTGATCGTCGGTGAACTCGCCCGCGCGCTCGGCCTGCGCTTCCCCGAACTGGTCCTCGTCCACTTCGACCCGGCCATCGCCGCCGGCGAGCCGCACCAGGAGGTGCGCGATCTGCACGACGCCAGCGCGGGCGTCAACCTGGGGATGGACTACCTGTCGGGGGCGAAGGACTTCACCCCGGAGATCGCGAAGACTTTCCCGGTGAACCCTCTTGAGGCCGGCCGGATCGTCTGGCTCGACGCCCTGACCGTCAACGTGGACCGTACGGTGCACAGCTCCAACCTGATGGTCTGGCCGACGTTCGGCACCGCGCCCGCGCGCCTGTGGCTCATCGACCACGGCGCCGCGCTCGTCTTCCACCACCGCTGGGACACCACGACCCCGGGCAAGAAGTACGACTTCCGCCACCACGCCCTCGGCCACTACGGCCCCGACGTCCGGGCCGCCGACGCCGAACTGGCCCCCCGCGTGACCGAGGAGCTGCTGCGGGCCGTCGTCGCCGAGGTGCCGGACCGCTGGCTGGCCGAGGACGCCGGGTTCGCCACGCCCGACGACGTCCGGGCCGCCTATGTCGACTACCTCCTCGCGCGCGTACGGCTGTCCCGGGAGTGGCTGCCCACCGACTTCCCGAGCCGTGAGGAACTCGCGGCCGAGGAGGCCGCCCGCGCGGCGAAGACCCAGCAGGGCCGCCCGGCCTGGCTCAAGCGGGTCCCCGACCTGCACGGCAAGCCGGGGGCGGAACAGGATTGGTCGGTGCACCTCGGATGACCCACCGCGTCCAGATCGAGTACTGCACCCAGTGCCGCTGGCTGCCGCGTGCGGCCTGGCTGGCGCAGGAGCTGCTCACCACCTTCGAGACCGAGCTGACCGAGCTGTCGCTCAAGCCCGGCACCGGGGGCGTCTTCGTCGTCCGCGTGAACGACGAGGTCGTCTGGGACCGCCGCGAACAGGGCTTCCCGGAGCCCACGGCGGTCAAGCGCCTGGTCCGCGACCTCGTGGCCCCGGGGAAGCCGCTGGGCCACTCGGACAGGGCCGCCGAGTGACATTGGGCCCAGTGACACTGGTTCGGCCGGGGACCGGCATATCGGCCTGTCCGGCGACCGGCTTATCGGCCCGTCCAGCGCGCGGCCTATCGGCTCGTCCGGCGACCGGTGTCCGGTGAAGGGCAACCGGAGGACGAGCCTCGACCTCACGTCGCTGCTTCTCGGACTGGTCTTCGGCGTCGGCACCAACCTCCTCACCGCGGACCCGGACGGCTGGTGGGGACCGCTGCGCGCGGTGAACCGCTACGCCGTCGTATGGCTTCCGGTCGGCGTCACGGCCGTGGTCGCCTGGGAACTCGGGCAGCGGTGGCGGGAGCGGCGCCGGGTGCCCTGGACGCGGGACGACAGCCCGTACCCCGGCCTGGAGGCCTTCGCCGAGGACCGTGCGGACGTCTTCTTCGGCCGCGAGGACGAGATCCGGGACGCGGTGCGTGCGCTGACCGCCGCCCGCTCGGCCGCGCAGCGCGTGCTCACCGTGGTCGGCCCGTCCGGCTGCGGCAAGTCCTCCTTCGTCGCGGCGGGCGTCCTGCCGGAACTCAGGCGCCGCCGCTGGGCGGTCCTCGGCCCGCTCCGACTCGGGTCCAGCCCCTTCCTCGCTCTGGCGCAGGCCCTGACACCGCGCGCGGCGGAACGACAGGACGACACGGTCGTACGCCTCGCGCGCGAGCTGCGCCAAGAGGCCGCGGACGGAGGCGTCCTGACGACGTGTCTGGCCGCTCTGCGAGCGGCGCAGGGGCACCGGGCGCGGATCGTCCTCGCGATCGACCAGTTCGAGGACATCGTCCGCATGACCTCGCCCGCCGAACGCGAGCTGTTTCTGGGGGCGTTACGGGCGCTGGTGCACGCACACCCGCAGCTGCACCTCGTCCTCACCCTGCCGTCCGCCTTCCTGCACGACCCCGCGCCGGTGCGGTACGACGACCTCCTGCGCACCCGGTTCCCGCTCGGGACGCTCACCTCGCGGCAGACCAGGGCCGTCATCGCGGGACCCGCGCGGGCCGCGGGCGCGGACATCGCCGAGGAGGTGGTGGACGACCTGGTGGTCGAGGCCACCGAGGGCGACGCCCTGCCCCTGCTCGGCCAGTTGCTGCGCGACCTGTACGAGGCGGCGGGCCCGGACCACGTCATCGGGCGGGAGCTGCTGACGCGTACCGGCCCGCTGTCCCAGGCCATCGCCCGGTACGCGGAAGGTACCTACGCGCGGCTCGTCGCCGAACATCCCGAAGAGCTGGTGGAGTCGGTGCTCCTGAGGTTCGTCGCCTGGGACGAACGGGGCTTCTCCCGGCAGTCCGTGCGCCGCCCCTCCCTGGACGCGGCAGGACTGGCGGTCGTCGAGGACCTGCGCCAGGCCCGGCTCGTCACGGACGTCGACGAGGGCGAAGCCTTCGACCTCGTCCACGAGGCGCTGCTGCGCCACTGGCCGCGCCTGCACGAGCTGACGGAACGTCACCGGGACGTACTGCGCCGCAGCACGGACCTCGAACGCCGGGCCGCGGCCTGGCTGGCGAACGACCGGTCGGCGGACGACCTGCTGCACGGGCAGCGGCTCGCCCAGGCGCGGGAACTGGCCGGGTCGCACGGCGTCTCCGCGGCGCTCGCCGAGCTGGTCGCTGCCTCCCGGGCGAGGGAGGAGGCCACGGCCGAGGAGCGCGCCGACGATCTCGCCGAGCGGGCACAGCAGGCCTACGCACTGCGTGGGGAACGACAGTTGGCGCTGGCACTGACGGCTGCTGCCGTACGGGAGTACACGGCGACCGAGAAGGTGGCTCTCACGCTGTGGGGGATCGGGCACGGCCCGGTGGTCGACAGCCTCGGACTCGGGCACGCGGGGACGGTGCTCGCGCTCGGCTGGGACCCGGGCAGCGGGCAGCTGCGGACGATAGGGGCGGAGGGCGACCTGTGCACCTGGACGGCTCGCGGTGACCTGGTCGGCCAGGAGTCTTTGGGGTCGGGGGAGTTGCGCGGGGCCGGCATCGGCGGGGGCGCCTACTGGGTGGACACCCGCGAGATGCTCGCCGTAAGGCGCTTCGACGCTCCCGAGTTCTGGTCCGCCACGGGCGCGGCCGGTCCCTTCGGGGACCGGGCGCTCGGGCTGTCACCGGACGGCTGGCGCGCCGCCGCCCAGCTGGCCAACAGGGGTGTCGACATCATCGACTTCACGCCTGTTCCGCAGGGACGGCTCGCGCAGGTGCGTCACTCCTACGAGGCGCCGCCGATCAAGGCGCTGGCGTGGTCGCCCGACTGCTCCCTCCTCGCGCTGTTCTCCTGGAACGAACTGCATGTCGTACGGCTTCCGGACGGCGATCCGGCCTGGCGGATCGTCAGGGGGGACGACGAACTCCCCCGCACCACCTCGTGGTTCGGCTGGGCCCCGGACGGCCGGCGAGCCGCGGAGGCGTCCGGCCGGACCCTGCGGATCAGGGCCGCCGAGGACGGCACCGTCCTGGACGAGTGGGACACCGGGGTGGAAGCGGGCGGTGTCTTCTGGTCGCCCGACGGAGAGATGGTGGCCGTGGCGGTGTCCGACGCCGGCCGGGGAGCGAGCGCGGCGATCACGGTGTGGCGGGTCGCCGACCACATGCTGCTGCGCCGCCTGCGTACCCCCTGGGGCGCCGAGGAGATCGCCTGGCGCGCCGACAGCACCTGCTTCGCCTGGCGGTCGTCGTTCAGCGGCGTGTGGATCGGTGATCACGGCTCGTGGCGGCCCCGGCCGCTGCCGGGCGGCATGCTGCGCAGCGTTTCTACGGAAGCGGGGCGGGTGGCCGCCACGGTGCAGGGCGGCGATTCCGTCCATGTGACGGAGGCCGGCACCGGCGCCGGAGTGCGGAAGGTCGTCACGGCTCGTGATCCGAAGCCGGTGCTGCTCGCCTGGCGGCCGGGGGCGGACCGGCTGGCGGTCTCCTTCGCCGGCGGCCGGGTGGAGATCGTGGACCCCGCCTCGGGCCGCTGTACCGCCGCGATGTCCACGGAGTACGACATGGTGGGCCGCGTCCTGTGGTCCCCGGACGGTTCGCTCCTCGCCACGGTCAGCAATGACTTCGTGACGGCCACCCATCGCATCGAGGTCTGGGATCCCCTGACCGGGAGCCGTGTCGCCCGGACCGAGGACATCGAGCGCGGGACCAGAGTGCTTGCCTGGGGCCCCGACGGCCGGAACCTGGTGACCGCGGAGAGAGAGGGCCCCGTGGTCGTCCGGGACGCGTCGACCGGCCGTCGGCTGCTCGACATCCCCGTGGGCGAGGGGGCCACCGCCGGCGCGGCCTGCTGGTCGCCCGACGGACGTCGGCTCGCCTTCCTCGACGGGGAGTCGGCCGTACGGATCTGCGGTGCCGACGACGGCGCACCCCTGGTGCGCTCCGCCGCCACCTATGGGAAGGCCGCCGTACTCCTGTGGTCCCCGGACGGCCGTCTGCTCGCGACCGCTGGGGACGGGTGGGTCGCCTTCTGGCGGGCGGAGACGGGGGAGTGCCAGGCGGTGTCCCGGCTGAAGTGCCGGGTGCCGCTGGACGCGCACTGGTCCGGCGACGGCCGCTCGTTCGCCGTCGTCGGCGAGGACCACCGCCGCTACACCTGGTCGTTGCCCGACGGCACGGACACCCGGCACTGCGAAGCGCTCCTGCAGCGGTCGGCGGACGAGCTGCGCGCGCTGACCGCCGAGGAGCGCCGACGGTACGGGCTGTCGACGTGAACGCCCCCCGGCGCCGGGTGGTGCCGGGGGGGCGTGGGCGGGGTCAGCCGCGCAGCTGCTCGTACGCCGGCAGGGTGAGGAAGTCGGCGTAGTTGTCGTCGAGGGACACCTGGAGCAGCAGGTCGTGGGCCTGCTGCCAGTGACCGGCCGCGAAGGCCTCCTCGCCGATCTCCTTGCGGATGGAGTCCAGTTCCTCGGCGGCGACCTTGCGGGCCAGCTCCGGGGTGGCCCTGTCGCCGTTCTCGAACTCGACGCCCGCGTTGATCCACTGCCAGATCTGGGAGCGGGAGATCTCCGCGGTGGCCGCGTCCTCCATCAGGTTGAAGATGGCGACCGCGCCGAGGCCGCGCAGCCAGGCCTCGATGTAACGGATGCCGACCTGGACGGCGTTGACGAGCCCGTTGTAGGTCGGCTTCGCGGCCAGCGAGTCGATCGCGATGAGGTCGGCCGCCTCGACGTGGACGTCCTCGCGCAGGCGGTCCTTCTGGTTCGGCTTGTCGCCGAGGACCCGGTCGAAGGACTCCATGGCGATCGGGACCAGGTCCGGGTGGGCGACCCAGGAGCCGTCGAAGCCGTCGTTCGCCTCACGGTCCTTGTCGGCGCGGACCTTCTCGAAGGCCACCTTGTTGACCTCGGCGTCCTTGCGGGAGGGGATGAAGGCCGCCATGCCGCCGATGGCGTGGGCGCCGCGCTTGTGGCAGGTGCGGACGAGGAGTTCGGTGTACGCCCGCATGAACGGGGCGGTCATCGTGACGGCGTTGCGGTCCGGCAGGACGAACTTCGGCCCGCCGTCCCGGAAGTTCTTCACGATGGAGAACAGGTAGTCCCAGCGGCCGGCGTTCAGCCCGGAGGCGTGGTCGCGCAGTTCGTAGAGGATCTCCTCCATCTCGTACGCCGCCGTGATCGTCTCGATCAGGACGGTGGCGCGGATGGTGCCCTGCGGGATGCCGAGGTAGTCCTGCGCGAAGACGAACACCTCGTTCCACAGGCGGGCCTCGAGGTGCGACTCGGTCTTGGGCAGGTAGAAGTACGGGCCCTTGCCGAGGTCCAGCAGACGCTGGGCGTTGTGGAAGAAGTACAGGCCGAAGTCGACGAAGGCGCCGGGGACCGGCTTGCCGTCGGCGTCGACGAGGTGGCGCTCGTTCAGGTGCCAGCCGCGCGGGCGCATGACGACGGTCGCCAGCTCCTCGTTCGGGCGCAGGGCGTACGACTTGCCGGTGCGCTCGTCCGTGAAGTCGATGTTGCGGGTGTAGGCGTCGCTCAGGTTGACCTGGCCGAGGACCACGTTCTCCCAGGTGGGCGCGGAGGCGTCCTCGAAGTCGGCGAGCCAGATCCGCGCGCCCGAGTTGAGCGCGTTGATGGTCATCTTGCGGTCGGTGGGGCCGGTGATCTCGACGCGCCGGTCGTTCAGCGCGGCCGGGGCCGGGGCGACCCGCCAGGAGTCGTCCGCGCGGACGGCGGCAGTCTCCGGGAGGAAGTCGAGCGTGGAGGTGCGGGCGATCTCGGCGCGGCGCTCCGCACGGCGGGCGAGGAGTTCGTCACGGCGCGGGGTGAACCGCTGGTGCAGCTCCGCCACGAAGGCGAGCGCCGCGTCGGTGAGGACCTCCTCCTGCCGGGGCAGGGGCTCGGCGTCGACGATGGCCAGCGGGGACGGCGCTGGTGCGGACATGAGCTGTCACTTCCTTCAGCGGTGGCACCGGGTGCCAAGTGGCACGAATAGGACAGTGAGCGCCCACTGTGCGGTCGGACGCTTCTGAACAGTGGATAGTAGTTTCCTCATCGTGGAACTTCAATGGTTTGTTGATGTCGAGATTCTCTGAGTCGAGGAAAGGTGGCTCTCGGTGCCACCCCGTTCACTCAAGGTGGCTCAGGTCGGCTTCCGTGTCGATGTCGTACGGCTCGGCCACGTCCGCGCACTCCACGAGACGGACCGCCGAGGCGTGTTCCTTCAGGTAGGCGCGCGCACCGCGGTCGCCGGTGGCGGTCGCCGCGATGCCCGCCCAGTGGGCCGCGCCGAAGAGCACCGGATGCCCGCGTACGCCGTCGTAGGCGGCCGAGACCAGCGAGGTGTCGCCCTCGTACGCGCCGAGTACCCGGGCCACCGCGTCCGGCCCGATCCCCGGCTGGTCGACCAGGCTCACCAGGGCCGCGCGCACGCCCGTACCGGCGAGCGAGGCGAGTCCGGCGCGCAGGGAGGAGCCCATGCCCTCGGCCCAGTCGGGGTTGTCGACCAGCACGCAGCCGCTCAGCTCGGCCCGCTCCCGGACGTCGTCCGCCCGTGCGCCGAGGACGATATGGATCCGGTCGCATCCGCCCGCCCGCAGCACTCCGACCGCGTGTTCGACCAGGGGGTGCCCCCGGTGCTCCAGCAGCGCCTTGGGCCGCCCGCCGAGCCGTCTGCCGCCCCCGGCCGCGAGCAGCAGCCCGGCGATCTCCTCACGATGGTCCTGCTTGTCCGTCATGCGTCCTGCATACCTGACGCGGGCTGCGGCAGCCGGTTTCCTTGGGCTGAATTTCGGTCCGCGCTGTGGCGCCGCGGGACGGCGTGGCGTTTACTGACCCGCGCACGACGGCGTGCCAGGGGGGAGGGCTGTGTTGCGGAGCTTGGGGCAGAGGCCAGTGACCGGCAGCGACGAGGATCCGAGAGTGGCGGAACTGCGGACCGCGGTGTCCCGGCTGCGCCGCGAACTCGCGACGCTCCCGTCCGAGTTCCCCGACCGGGGCATAGCCGAGGACGAGCTGGCCACCCTGGCCGCGATGGCCACCGGCGGCATGCCGGAGATACCGCGCCTGCGCAGGTCCCTGTTACTGATCGCCGGCGCGATCGGCTCGGTCAGCGCGCTGGCCCGCGGGCTGACGGGGGTCCGGGACGCGGTCGACCTGTTCGGCGAGCCGCCGCGCGACCGGCAGGGCGGCTGAACCGGCCCACCGTCAAGCCTCGTTGACAACTTCCCTCGACGCCGACGCGTCACCCTCTCTCAGGCGCCCGAACTCGCCAGCGCCTGAGAAAGCTCCACGGCGATCCCCTGCAGCACCGGCACGATGTTCTCCGTCGCCGCCTCCGTGACCCGCCCCGCAGGCCCGGAGATGGAGATCGCGGCCGCCGTGGGGGAGTCCGGCACGGACACCGCGAGGCACCGCACACCGATCTCCTGCTCGTTGTCGTCCACGGCGTACCCGAGCCGCCGCACGTCCTCCAGTGCGGCCAGGAACCCGTCCGCCGTGGTGATGGTCTTCTCCGTCGCGGCCGGCATGCCCGTACGGGAGAGAAGTGCGCGCACCTCGTCGTCCGGCACGTTCGCCAGCAGCGCCTTGCCCACGCCGGTCGAGTGCGGCAGGACCCGCCGCCCCACCTCGGTGAACATTCGCATCGAGTGCTTCGACGGCACCTGTGCCACGTACACGATCTCGTCGCCGTCCAGCAGCGCCATGTTCGCCGTCTCACCGGTCTCCTCGACCAGCCTGGCGAGGTACGGCCGCGCCCAGGTGCCGAGCAGCCGGGACGCGGACTCGCCGAGCCGGATCAGCCGCGGGCCGAGCGCGTACCGCCGGTTCGGCTGCTGGCGTACGTAGCCGCAGGCCACCAGCGTGCGCATGAGGCGGTGGATGGTGGGCAGCGGCAGCCCGCTGGTGGCGGACAGCTCGCTGAGGCCGACCTCGCCGCCCGCGTCCGCCATCCGCTCGAGCAGATCGAAGGCACGCTCCAGTGACTGGACCCCGCCGCTGGCGGAGGACTTGGCGGCGTCGTTGGTGCTGGCGCTGGACGTCGGCACGGCACGTTCCTTTCGGGACTGGCAGGAAGGGCAGAAGCCTACCCGGCAGTCGGTTGACTCCCTGCTCGTACGTAGCTACGTTCTGCTTGCCGGAATTCTAATTCCGCTTTGTGGAAACGTCCAGAGTGGGCACTCGTGGGGTGCTGTCCAGAAGTGTGCCTCTTGACGGCGGGGTGGCGGGAGTGAAGACTCCTTCAACAGAACGTTGAATTCCGTTACGTGGGTGTAAATCCCGTTTCTCGGAAGTAAAACGGCGGCAGAGAGAGGGGTTCGGGTGTCCGACGCTGAACTGGTGCTGCGCTCGACGCGCGTCATCACTCCGGAAGGGACGCGGGCCGCCACGGTCACCGTGTCCGCAGGCAGGATCACGGCCGTACTGCCGTACGACGCCGAGGTCCCGGCCACGGCACGCCTGGAGGACTTCGGCGACCACGTCCTGCTGCCCGGCCTGGTCGACACCCATGTGCACGTCAACGACCCGGGCCGCACCGAGTGGGAGGGCTTCTGGACCGCCACGCGCGCGGCGGCGGCCGGCGGCATCACCACGCTCGTCGACATGCCCCTCAACTCTCTCCCGCCGACCACCACGGTCGAGAACCTGCGGGTGAAGCAGAAGGTCGCCGTCGACAAGGCGCACATCGACGTCGGCTTCTGGGGCGGTGCCCTGCCCGGCAACGTCAAGGACCTGCGCCCGCTGCACGACGCCGGGGTCTTCGGCTTCAAGGCGTTCCTGTCGCCGTCGGGCGTGGACGAGTTCCCGCACCTCGACCAGGAGCAGCTGGCCCAGTCCCTGGCGGAGATCGCCGGTTTCGACGGCCTGCTGATCGTGCACGCGGAGGACCCGCACCACCTCGCCGCCGCCCCGCAGCAGGGCGGCCCCAAGTACGCCGACTTCCTCGCCTCCCGGCCGCGCGACGCCGAGGACACGGCCATCGCGAACCTCGTCGCGCAGGCCAGGCGGCTGGGCGCGCGTGTGCACATCCTGCACCTGTCCTCCAGCGACGCGCTGCCGCTGATCGCCGCCGCCCGGGCGGAGGGCGTGCGGGTCACGGTCGAGACCTGCCCGCACTACCTGACGCTCACGGCCGAGGAAGTCCCCGACGGCGCCAGCGAGTTCAAGTGCTGCCCGCCCATCCGTGAGTCCGCCAACCAGGACCTGCTCTGGCAGGCGCTGGCCGACGGCACCATCGACTGCGTCGTCACCGACCACTCGCCCTCGACGGCCGACCTGAAGACCGACGACTTCGCCACCGCCTGGGGCGGCATCTCCGGCCTCCAGCTGAGCCTGTCGGCCGTGTGGACCGAGGCCCGACGGCGCGGCCACGGCCTGGAGGACGTGGTCCGCTGGATGTCCACGCGAACGGCGGCCCTGGTCGGCCTGCGGGACAAGGGCGCCATCGAGGCGGGCCGTGACGCCGACTTCGCCGTCCTCGCCCCCGACGAGACCTTCACCGTCGACCCGGCCGGCCTCCAGCACCGCAACCGGGTCACCGCGTACGCCGGCAAGACCCTGTACGGCGTCGTGAAGTCCACATGGCTGCGCGGCGAGCGCATCGTCGCGGACGGCGAGTTCACCGAGCCGAAGGGCCGACTGCTCTCCCGCCCCCAGTAAGCCACCCTCCGCACCCGCATCCCGCCGACTCCCGAGAGGAACCCCTGATCACCGTGACGGCGATACCGTGCTTCACCGGCGACGCGAACCCCTACGGAGGAGGCGACCCGTACGCGGACTACCGCACCGCCGACTTCCCCTTCACCCAGTACGCCAACCTCGCCGACCGGCAGCTCGGTGCCGCAGTCATCGCCGCCAACGACGAGTTCTTCGCCCAGCGGGAGAACCTGCTGCTGCCCGAGGCGGCCGAGTTCGACCCCGAGCACTTCGGCCACAAGGGCAAGATCATGGACGGCTGGGAGACCCGCCGCCGGCGCGGCGCCTCCGCCGAGCACCCCTGGCCCACGGCCGAGGACCACGACTGGGCGCTGGTCCGCCTCGGCGCGCCGGGTGTCGTGCGCGGCATCGTCGTCGACACGGCCCACTTCCGCGGCAACTACCCGCAGGCGGTGTCGGTCGAGAGCGCCTCGGTGCCCGGCTCCCCGTCGCCCGAGGAGCTGCTGTCCGACGACGTGAAGTGGACGACGCTGGTCCCGCGCACGGCGGTGGGCGGCCACGCCGCGAACGGCTTCGCCGTGTCCGTCGAACAGCGCTTCACCCACCTGCGCGTCAACCAGCACCCCGACGGCGGCATCGCGCGCCTGCGGGTGTACGGCGAGGTCGTACCCGACCCCGAGTGGCTGTCGGTCCTGGGCACCTTCGACGTGGTCGCGCTGGAGAACGGCGGTCAGGTCGAGGACGCCTCCAACCTCTTCTACTCGCCGGCCACCAACACCATCCAGCCGGGCCGGTCCCGCAAGATGGACGACGGCTGGGAGACGCGGCGCCGCCGGGACCAGGGCAACGACTGGATCCGCTACCGGCTGGCCGCCCAGTCCCAGATCCGCGCGATCGAGATCGACACGGCCTACCTGAAGGGCAACAGCGCCGGCTGGGCGTCGGTCTCCGTCAAGGACGGCGAGAACGGCGACTGGACCGAGATCCTCCCGCGCACCCGCCTCCAGCCCGACACCAACCACCGCTTCGTACTCCCGCAGCCGGCCGTCGGCACGCACGCGCGCGTGGACATCTTCCCCGACGGCGGCATCTCCCGCCTGCGGCTGTACGGCACCCTGACGGAGGCGGGCGCGACGGCCCTGTCGACGCGCCACCAGGAGCTGGGCGGCTGATCCGCCTTCACGCGCGCGTGGGGCGCACCGGCCGGGACAGCACCGGTGCGCTCCACGTGTCCTCTCAGGTGTCCTCTCAGGACGGGCGTGGTCCGGTACGGCTCACGCCGCGTGTCCTCCGTCCACCGCGAACTCGGCCCCGGTGACGTACGCCGCCTCCGGCCCCGCCAAGTACGCCACCATGGATGCCACTTCCTCCGCCGTCCCGAACCGCCCGAGCGCCGTCATCGCCGCCTGCGCGGACGCGTACGGCCCGGACGCCGGGTTCATGTCCGTGTCCGTCGGCCCGGGATGGACGATGTTCGCGGTGATGTCGCGTTCCCCCAGCTCCCGCGCGAGCGCCTTCGTCAGGCCCACCAACGCCGCCTTGCTCGTCGCGTACAGCGTCCCGCCCGGCCCCGGCACCCGCTGTGTCATGCACGTACCGATCGTGACGATCCGCCCGCCGGCCGGCATCCGCGCGGCCGCCGCCTGGGAGGCCAGGAAGACTCCGCGCACGTTCACCGCGAGCACCAGGTCGACCTCCTCCAGGGTGAGCGCGTGCAGCGGGCCCAGCAGCCCCACACCCACGTTGTTCACCAGCACGTCGAGCCCGCCGTACACCTCCGCCGTACGCTCCACCGCGCCCGCCGCCTCGTCGGCGTCCGCCGAGTCGGCACGCAGGGCCACCGCCCGGCGCCCCAGCGCCTGCACGGCCCGTACGACGTCCTCGGCCGCCTCCTTGCCGTTCACGTAGGTCACCGCCACATCCGCACCCGCGCGCGCGAGCCGCAGGGCGACCGCCGCCCCGATGCCCCGGCTGCCGCCGGTCACCAGGGCCGCCCTGCCGTTCAGAGTTCCGTGAGCTGTCATGCCTCCATCCCAGCGGCCATGAGGTCCGTCCGCTGGCGGCGAACGGACACCGAATCCGGCCACCGCCGGAACTCTTCACTCCATGTCCCGCGTTGTCCCCGCGTGACCCTTCAGCAAGAGATCGTCGGCAACGCCATGCAGATGGCGGTCGTCAACCTGCACCCCGGCCAGACCGTGTACTGCGAGGCGGGGAAGTTTCTGTTCAAGACGACGAACGTGACCATGGAGACCCGCCTGTCCGGCCCGTCGGCAGGCGGCAACGGCAACGGTGGTCAGCAGAGCGGCTCGGGTGGCGGCATGGGTGGCATGCTGCGCCAGGCCATGGGCACCGCCATGCAGGTCGGCCAGCGCATGCTGGCCGGCGAGTCACTGGCGTTCCAGTACTTCACCGCCCAGGGCGGCGAGGGCACGGTCGGCTTCGCGGGCGTGCTGCCCGGTGAGATGCGCGCCCTGGAGCTGGACGGCACGCGCGCGTGGTTCGCCGAGAAGGACGCCTTCGTGGCTGCCGAGTCCAGCGTCCAGTTCGGCATCGCCTTCCAGGGCGGCCGTACGGGCATGAGCGGCGGCGAGGGCTTCATCCTGGAGAAGTTCACCGGGCACGGCACGGTGATCATCGCGGGCGCGGGCAACTTCATCGACCTGAACCCGGCGGACTTCGGCGGCCGGATCGAGGTGGACACCGGCTGTGTCGTCGCCTTCGAGGAGGGCATCCAGTACGGCGTCCAGCGCGTCGGCGGCCTCAACCGCCAGGGCATCATGAACGCCGTCTTCGGCGGCGAGGGCCTGTCCCTGGCCACGCTGGAGGGCAACGGAAGGGTGATCCTGCAGTCCCTCACCATCGAGAGCCTTGCGGGCGCCCTGAAGAAGGCCCAGGGCGGCGACAAGCAGGGCCCGACCGGCGGACTGTTCTCGACACACACGGGCTGAACCGATGAGTTGCGGGTGTGTGCGGGGGTTTGGAACTGCTGGCTCACAACTGCGTTCACGCGCGGCCTAGCGGGAATGAGCGAGTACCGCCGTCGGTGCCGGGCCCAGTTGACAGGCTTGCCGTGGAAGCGAACGAGGGTTTGTGTGCCGAAAGGGTGACCTTCGCGGGTGGGGCTCGTTGGATGCCGTGACGGGATCTTCGGCACCGGTGGGGGTGAGGGGTGGGCGGGCTGCGGAAGTTGGCGGATCCGTTCGTGGTTCCCGCCCCTGCCGGAGTGGCGGTCCGGGCCCGCCTGCGGGTGTCGGAGACGGATGCGATGGTGCTGCGCGAGGTCGGGGTGTTCCTCGGTTCGCTGGCCGCCGGTGATCTCGCGGTGCGCTCCCGGCATGGGCTGTCTCACGATGCCTCCTCCTGGGCAGTGCGGAAGCGGAGTCTGTCCGGGGTCTCGTCGGCCCGGTGGGCAGGAAGTGTCACCAAGGCCACGCACGATCAGTGGGCGCTGGCCCGGCGTGGCCAGGTGGCCGAGTTGGTGTGGCTGCGCGGGCAGATCTCGCGGATCGAGGCCCGGCTGGCCCGGCCCCTGGGGGCCAAGGCGGACAAGCGAGCCGGGCTGCCGCGCGGATACGGCTCGCGGGCGGAGTGGCATGCCAAGTCCCGCCGCATGCACGTACTCAAGGACCGGCTGACGGCCTTGGAGGCGGACTGGGCGGCGGGCCGGGTGCACGTGGTGCGCGGCGGTAAACAACTCGCCCGCCTGCGCCACCACCTCTACGAGGCCGGGCTGGACGAGCTGGCGTGGCGGGAGCGGTGGCGGGCGGCGCGGATGTTCCTGGCCGCCGACGGGGAGTCCGGCAAACGCTTCGGCAACGAGACCATCCGCATCACCGACACTGGACAGGTCGCGATCAAGCTCCCGGCCGCTCTCACCCATCTGGCCAATGCGCCGCACGGCCGGTACGTGCTGGAGGCGACCGCGACGTTCAGGCACCGTGGCGTGGAGTGGGCGGACCGGATCACCGCGAACAGGGCGGTCGCCTATCGCATTCACCACGACGTCCTGCGTGGCCGCTGGTATGTGACCGCATCCTGGCAGCGCACCCCCGTACCCGTGTTGCCGCTGGAGGCGGCCCTGGCCCACGGTGTGGTCGCCATCGACATGAACGACGACCACCTCGCCGCCTGGCAGTTGGACGTGCACGGCAACCCGGTCGGCGAGCCCCGGCGCTTCTTCTACGACCTGTCCGGCACGTCTGCGCACCGGGACGCACAGATCCGGCACGCCCTGACCCGGCTGCTGCACCACACCCACCGGTGCGGGGCCGCGGCGATCGCGATCGAGGACCTCGACTTCACCGACGGCAAGTCCCGCGAGAAGTACGGCCGCAACAAACGCTTCCGCCGCCTGATCTCCCGCTTCCCCACCGCGAAGCTGAAGGCCCGGCTCACCGCGATGGCCGCCGAACAGGGCGTTGCGGTCGTCGCGGTCGACCCCGCCTACACCTCCCGATGGGGCGCGCAGCACTGGCAAAAGCCCCTGACCACGAAGACTCGCAAGATCACCCGCCACGACGCAGCAGCCGTGGCGATCGGACGACGCGCCCTCGGGCACCCGATCCGGCGACGGACGACACCGCCCCGTACCCACCAGAGCGATGGAGACGGGCATCGGACCGCCCAGGCCGGACCGGACACCCGCAGGCGTGAGGGACCCCGCCCCCGCGTTCCCGGACCACGCACCAGATGCGTGCCGCCCGGACGCGGAGCGAAAGCGGGCGACCAGCGTGCCCAACACCGTTCGGAGCACGCGGCTGAGCAGCAGTCCTGGCACCAGGACTCACTCCCGCTCAGTCTCTAGGAACGGTCTGAGGTGATGACAGCAGATCCCGCACCAGGAAGAAGGCACCCGCCATGGGCAAGCTCGTCTCCACCGTCTTCGTCACCCTCGACGGTGTCTACCAGGCGCCGGGCGGCCCCCAGGAGGACACCAGCGGCGGCTTCGACCAGGGCGGCTGGAGCTTTCCGTACGGCGACGACGACTTCGGCCGGTTCGTCACCGAGGTCTTCGACCGCGTGGGCGCCTTCCTGCTCGGCCGCCGTACATACGACATCTTCGCCTCCTACTGGCCGAAGATGACCGACCCGGCCGACCCGATCGCCACGAAGCTGAACGCCCTCCCGAAGTACGTCGTCTCGTCCACGCTGACGGCACCGGAGTGGTCCGGCACCACCGTGATCGGCGGCGACCTCGCCGAGGAGGTCGCGGCCCTGAAGGAGCGCACGGACGGCGAACTGCAGATCCACGGCAGCGGCGCCCTGGTCCGCTCCCTGCTGGACCTGCGGCTCATCGACACCCTGCACGTGCTGACCTTCCCAGTCGTCCTCGGCGCCGGCCGCCGGCTGTTCACGGAGGGCGCGGTCCCCACCCGCTTCCGGCACACCGGGGGCCGCGTCACCGGCGCGGGCGTCTCCATCCAGTCGTACGACCTGCTGGGCGCCCCGGAGTACGGCTCCTACGCCCTCCCCGAGGACGCCCAGGCCTGAGGTGGAGCCCTGGTCGGCAGGTTAACTTCCCGAAAACTCATCGGACTTGACGGGAAAATCTTCAACTTTGACGTTGACATGCCAACGTCTACGCGCGTCATCATGGAGCCATGAGATTCCCCCCACGCGCAACTCGCATCGGCGCTGCAGCCGCCCTCCTGTCCGCCCTCCTCGTGGGCGGTACCGTCTCCGCCACCACGGCGGACGCCGCTGCCTCCGTCGGCAGCATCTGCTACAGCGACCTGCCGTCGCAGGCGTACGACACCCTGGACCTCATCGACCAGGGCGGTCCCTTCCCGTACTCGCAGGACGGCACCGTCTTCTCGAACCGTGAAGGCGTCCTGCCCAAGCAGTCGTCCGGCTACTACCACGAGTACACGGTGAAGACCCCCGGCTCCTCCACCCGCGGTGCCCGGCGCATCGTCACCGGTGAGGAGTACCAGGAGGACTACTACACCTCGGACCACTACGCCACGTTCGACCTGATCGACTTCGGCTGCTGAGCCGGACGGTCCGGTCCTGGGGAACGGTGCGCCCGGCCCGGGGTCCGGTCCGCGCTCAGCCGGACTTCTGGCCGTCCGCGACGGCGAACAGCGCGAACGCGAGCAGCACGAGCGCCACGCTCGCGTAGACCTCGTAGCCGTCGAGGAAGCCGATCCGCTGCACGAGGCCCACGTGCCAGTGGGTGAACGCGTGCACCAGGCCCATGACGCCCTGCATCAGGGCGATGAATCCGAGAAATTCCAGCACCTGTTTCATGGCACGACTCTCGCCCCGCGGCTTCCCCCCACGCATCGGCCGCGGGGCGAGGCATGTCCGCCGGAGGAACGACGTCCCGCCCGGGCGGGACCACCCAAAGTCCACGGCGGTGCGACTTTGGTCGGCGATCGCGGCACGGGGGCAGTTGCCCGAGCCGATCCTGCATAGATTTGTCGACCGTGAGCAAAGACGAACCGGCGCGGACGCAGCAGGAGTTCGCGGGCCGCCGGTGGCTGTTCCCGTCCGCCCTGATGCACGAGCTGGACCCGGACGCCGGGGCCGCGGGCCGACGGCCGCGGCGCACCGCGCGCGACTGGGTCGTCGACTTCTCGTGCTTCCTGCTGGCCGTCGTCCTCGGCCTGGCGGCCGCTGAGGCCCTGCCCCAGGAATCAGGACTGCCGCACTCCCTCGCCGTGCTCGACCAGGTGCTGGGCGCCCTCGCCTGCGGGGCGCTCTGGCTGCGCCGCCGGTGGCCGGTCGGGCTCGCGATCGCGATGATCCCGGTCGGGTTCCTGTCCAACACCGCGGGCGGCGCCGGGATGGTCGTCATCTTCACGCTCGCGGTGCACCGGCCCTTCCGCCACATCGCCTGGATCGGCGGCATCGAACTCGCCCTGCTCCCGCTCTTCTACTGGCTGCGCCCCGACCCCGAACTGCCCTACGTCGCCGTCGTCGCGTTCACCTTGCTGCTCACCCTCTCCCTCATCGGCTGGGGCAAGTTCGTACGCTCCAAGCGCCAGCTCATGCTGAGCCTGCGCGACCGGGCCCGGCGCGCGGAGACCGAGGCGCGGCTGCGCGCCGAGCAGGCGCAGCGGCTCGCCCGCGAGGCCATCGCCCGCGAGATGCACGACGTGCTGGCGCACCGGCTCACCCTGCTCAGCGTGCATGCCGGCGCCCTGGAGTTCCGGCCGGACGCGCCCCGGGACGAGATAGCGCGGGCGGCCGGGGTCATCCGGGAGAGCGCCCACGAGGCGTTGCAGGACCTCAGGGAGATCATCGGCGTGCTGCGGGCGGGGGAGTCCGACGACGCGGCCGGGAGCCGTCCACAGCCGACGCTGGCCGCGCTGGACGCCCTGGTCGCCGAGTGCCGTGAGGCGGGCATGAAGGTCACCCTCGACCAGCGCGTCACCGACCCGGCCGCCGTCCCCGCCTCGGTCGGCCGCACCGCCTACCGCATCGCCCAGGAGGCCCTGACCAACGCCCGCAAGCACGCCCCCGGCACCGACGTCACCGTCCAGGTCACCGGCGCCCCCGGGGCCGGCCTGACGATCACGGTGCGCAACCCCGCCCCCGAATCCGACGTCCCACCGGTCCCCGGCTCCGGACAGGGCCTGATCGGCCTGACCGAACGCGCCACGCTGACCGGCGGCAGCCTGGAGCACGGGGCGACGGCGGACGGGGGGTTCGAGGTGCGAGGGTGGCTGCCGTGGGGCGGGGACTGAACCGCGGCGGGGCGGCCGCCGTTGGCCGGGACATGCCCACCGCCCCGCGTCCCCGTGATTACGTAACCCCCATGACTGCGACTCCGATCAGACTTCTCCTCGTCGACGACGACCCCCTGGTGCGCGCCGGACTCGCGCTGATGATGGGCGGGTCCGGGGACATCGAGATCGTCGGGGAGGCCGCCGACGGCGACCAGGTCGAGGACGCGGTCCAGCGGACCCGGCCGGACGTCGTGCTCATGGACATCCGGATGCCGTCGGTGGACGGGCTCACGGCCACCCGGAGCCTGCGGGAACGGGCGGACGCACCCGAGGTCGTGGTGCTCACCACCTTCCACGCCGACGAGCAGGTGCTGCACGCCCTGCGCGCGGGCGCCGCCGGTTTCGTGCTCAAGGACACCCCGCCCGCCGCGATCGTCGACGCGGTGCGCCGGGTCGCGGCCGGGGAGCCGGTGCTGTCGCCCGCCGTCACCCGCCAGTTGATGCGGCACGCGGCCGGCACCGCCGCCGACTCCCGGCAGGAACGCGCGCGGGAGCGGCTCACCGCGCTGGGCGACCGCGAGCGGGAGGTCGCCGTCGCCGTCGGCCGGGGCCTGGCCAACGCCCAGATCGCCGCCGAACTCTTCATGAGCGTGGCCACCGTCAAGACCCACGTCTCGCGCATCCTGGCCAGGCTCGGCCTCAACAACCGGGTCCAGATCGCCCTGCTGGCCTACGACGCGGGACTTCTCGACGAGGACGGGCACTAAGCGGGCACCCCGCGCGTTGTCCCTGCACCGGGAGGTTCCCGGGCGGCCTCGGGGAGTCCGGAAGAGGAGCGATGGACAGGCAACACGTTGTTGATCTGGGGGAGTTCGGGGACGCCTTCCGCCGGGACCCGCACCCGGTGTACGAGCGCCTGCGGGAGCAGGGCCCCGTGCACCGCGTCCGGCTGCCGGGCGCGGACGAGGGGTACGAGGCCTGGCTGGTGGTGGGGTACGAAGAGGCGCGGGCGGCCCTCACCGACTCCCGGCTGGCCAAGGACGGTTCCAAGATCGGCACGACCTTCCTGGACGAGGACATCATCGGCAAGCACCTGCTGGCCACCGACCCGCCTCAGCACACCCGCCTGCGCGCCCTGGTCACCCGCGCGTTCACGATGCGCCGGGTGGAGCGGCTGCGCCCGCGGATCCAGCAGATCACCGACGACCTGCTGGACGAGATGATGCCGCGCGGCCACGCCGACCTCATCGACGCGCTCGCCTTCCCGCTGCCCATCACCGTCATCTGCGAACTCCTCGGCGTCCCGGACATGGACCGCGCGGAGTTCCGGAAGATGTCCACCGAGGTGGTCGCGCCGACCAACGGGGACACGGAGGCGGCGGCGACCATCCGCCTCGGCGAGTACCTCACCGAGCTGATCGAGGACAAGCGGTCCGCCGGGCCGACCGACGACCTGCTCAGCGACCTGATCCGCACCACCGCCGAGGACGGCGACCGGCTCTCCCCGGGGGAACTGCGCGGCATGGCCTTCCTGCTGCTCATCGCCGGCCACGAGACCACCGTCAACCTCATCGGCAACGGCGTCCTCGCCCTGCTCACCCACCCCGACCAACTCGCCGCCCTGCGCGCCGACATGAGCCTCCTGGACGGCGCCGTCGAGGAGATGCTGCGCTACGAGGGCCCGGTACAGAGCGGCACGTTCCGGTACGCCGCCGAGCGCCTGGAGATCGCCGGCACGGCGATCGAGCAGGGCGAGCACGTGATCGTCGGCCTCACCGCCGCCCAGCGCGACGGCGACCGCTACAGCGACCCGCACCGCTTCGACATCCGCCGCGACACCCGCGGCCACCTCGCCTTCGGCCACGGCATCCACCACTGCCTGGGCGCGCCCCTGGCCCGCCTGGAGGGCCGCACCGCCATCGGCACCCTCCTGGAGCGCGCCCCCGAACTCGCGCTCGACGGCTCCCCCGGCGAGTGGCTGCCGGGCCTGCTGATGAGAGGGATGCGCACCCTGCCGGTGCGCTGGTGAGCGAAGCGGCTTCAGCCGTACGACGGCTGCGCCCGGTCCTGGATCTCCGCCAGTCGCACCGGGCGGCGCTCCCGCCGGGACACCTCGCAGGCCTCGGCGATCCGCAGCGCCTGCAGGGCCTCGCGGCCGTCGCACGGGTTGGGCCGCTGACCGTGCAGCACGTCGACGAAGGCGCACAACTCGGCCTCGTACGCGGGCCCGAACCGCTCCAGGAAGCCGGCCCACGGCTTGTCCGCGGGCGGCGGCCCGGTCGGCTCGGTGGACGCGACCGGCGTACGGTCGTCCAGGCCCACCACGACCGTGTCCCGCTCCCCGGCCAGTTCCATGCGGACGTCGTAGCCGGCGCCGTTGAGCCGGGTCGCCGTCGCCGTGGCCAGCGTGCCGTCGTCCAGCGTGAGCAGGGCCGCGCCGGTGTCGACGTCACCGGCCTCGCGGAACATCGCGGGGCCGGCGTCCGACCCCGTCGCGTAGACATCCACGACCTCACGGCCCGTCACCCAGCGCAGCACGTCGAAGTCGTGGATCAGCGTGTCCCGGAACAGCCCGCCGGACAGCGGCAGCCACTGTGGCGGGGGAGGGGACTGGTCGGAGGTCATCGCCCGTACGGTGTGCAGCCGCCCGAGCCGTCCCGAGCGCACAGCCTCCCGGGCGCCCGCGTACCCCGCGTCGAAGCGCCGCTGGAAGCCCATCTGCAGCACCGTGCCGGCCGTCTCGACCTCGGCGAGCGCGGCCAGGGTGCCCGGCAGGTCGAGGGCGATCGGCTTCTCGCAGAAGACCGGCAGGCCCGAGCGGGCTGCCCGGCCGATCAGGTCGGCGTGCGCTGCCGTGGCCGTGGTGATCACCACCGCGTCCACGCCCCACTTGAAGATCTCGTCCACCCCCGGCGCCGCCGTCTCGCCCAGGCGCTGCGCCAGCACCTGTGCCCGCGCCGGGTCCGCGTCCGTCAGGATCAGCGATCCGACCTCACGGTGGCGGCTCAACGTGTTCGCATGAATGGTGCCGATGCGGCCCGTACCGATGACCCCGATGCGCATGGAAACAAAGTGAGGGCGGACCCCGTACGCTGTCAATGCGAATGTCCGAACAACTGGACAATCTGTCTACACAACTTCCCGTCAACCGAGCACGGGGCTACGCTCGGGCCCGTGCCGAAACCAGATGTGGACCCGACCGTGTCGCTCGACCTCCGCGTGGACCGTAGTTCGCCGGTGCCGTTGTACTTCCAGCTCTCCCAGCAGCTGGAGGCCGCCATCGAGCACGGCAGCCTCACGCCCGGCAGCCTCCTGGGCAACGAGATCGAGCTGGCCGCCCGGCTCGGCCTGTCCCGGCCCACGGTCCGCCAGGCCATCCAGTCCCTCGTCGACAAGGGGCTGCTGGTCCGCCGCCGGGGCGTGGGCACCCAGGTCGTGCACAGCCAGGTCAAGCGCCCCCTGGAGCTGAGCAGCCTCTACGACGACCTGGAGGCGGCCGGCCAGCGGCCCGCGACCAAGGTCCTGGTCAACACCGTCGTCCCCGCCTCCGCCGAGGTCGCCGCCGCGCTCGCCGTCGCCGAGGGCAGCGACGTCCACCGCATCGAACGCCTGCGCCTCGCCCACGGCGAACCGATGGCCTATCTGGTCAACTTCCTGCCGCCCGGCCTGCTCGACCTGGACACCGGCCAACTGGAGGCCACCGGCCTGTACCGGCTGATGCGCTCCGCCGGGATCACCCTGCACAGCGCCCGCCAGTCCATCGGTGCCCGCGGCGCCACGGCCGCCGAGGCCGAGCGGCTCGCCGAGGCGGAGGGCGCCCCGCTGCTCACCATGCAGCGCACCACCTTCGACGACACCGGACGCGCGGTCGAGTTCGGCGACCACACCTACCGCCCCACCCGTTACTCCTTCGAGTTCCAGCTGCTCGTACGGCCCTGAGTGCCGCCGGTCATTCGTCGCAATGTCCGGACAATGCGACGGGCGGGCGCTCCCCGGTCGGGTCAGCAGTGTTCCCCGTGTTCGATACTGGAGCGTTTGGGGCCGCTGAGGTCATCACCGGCCCCTTGCGTACGTACGGACACGGCAAGAAGGGCACGGCCTCGTGGCACGGTTTCGGACCTGGGTAGGCATAGCGCTGGCAGGGGCACTCTCCGTGTCCCTGGCGGGGTGCAGCAGCACCGGCGGCAAGCGGGCAGAGGACGCCCGCAAGGCCGCCGCCGCCCAGGGCAGGGCGGCGGTGAACACCCCCCGCTGGACCTTCGCGATGATCACCCACTCGGGGGACGGCGACACCTTCTGGGACATCGTGCAGAGCGGTGCCGAGCAGGCCGCCGTCAAGGACAACATCAACTTCCTGTACTCGCACGACGACGAGGCCCAGCAGCAGGCCCAGCTGGTGGACGCGGCGGTCGACAAGAAGGTCGACGGCATCATCGTCACCCTCGCCAAGCCCGACGCCCTCAAGGCCGCAGTGGCCCGCGCCGAGAAGGCCGGCATCCCGGTGATCACGGTGAACTCCGGCTCCGAGGAGTCCGAGTCCTTCGGTGCCCTCACCCACATCGGCCAGGACGAGACCATCGCCGGCCAGGCCGTCGGCGAGGAGCTGAACAAGCGCGGCCGGAAGAACGCCCTGTGCATCCTGCACGAGCAGGGCAACGTCGGTCACGAGCAGCGCTGCGACGGCGTCGCGAAGACCTTCCACGGCAAGGTCGAGAAGCTCTACGTCAACGGCACCAACATGCCCGACGTGCAGTCCGCGATCGGGGCCAAGCTCCAGGCGGACAAGTCCGTCGACTCCGTCGTCACCCTCGGTGCCCCCTACGCCGACACCGCCGTGAAGGCGAAGGCCGACGCGGGCAGCAAGGCCGAGGTCGACACCTTCGACCTCAACGCCAAGGTCGCCGCCGAACTGAAGGACGGCACCCTCGGCTTCGCCGTGGACCAGCAGCCGTACCTCCAGGGCTACCAGGCCGTCGACCTGCTGTGGCTGTACAAGTACAACGGCGACGTCCTCGGCGGCGGTCAGCCCGTCCTCACCGGCCCGCAGATCATCACCAAGGACCGGGCGGCCGCCCTCGCGGAGTACACCGAGCGGGGCACCCGATGACCGCCACCCTGGAACGCACGGCCGACGAAAGGGTTCTGCAGGCCTCGCCGCTGCGAAAGCTGCTCTCCCGCCCCGAACTGGGCTCGATCGTCGGCGCGCTCGCCGTCTTCGCCGTCTTCGCGTTCGCCGCCGACGGCTTCCTGCGCGCCGCCAGCCTCAGCACGGTCCTGTACGCCTCCTCGACCATCGGCATCATGGCCGTACCCGTGGCCCTGCTGATGATCGGCGGCGAGTTCGACCTGTCGGCGGGCGTCCTGGTGACGTCCTCCGCGCTGGTCTCCTCGATGTTCAGCTACCAGATGACGGCGAACACCTGGGTCGGCGTAGGCGTCTCGCTCCTGGTCACGCTCGCCATCGGCGCCTTCAACGGCTTCGTGCTCACCCGCACCAGGCTGCCCAGCTTCATCGTCACCCTGGGCACCTTCCTGATGCTGACCGGCATGAACCTCGGCTTCACCAAGCTGATCGACGACACGGTCTCCACCAAGACCATCGCCGACATGGAGGGCTTCCCGAGCGCCCGCGCCGTCTTCGCCTCGACCCTCACCCTCGGCGGCGTCGACTTCAAGGTCACCATCCTGTGGTGGCTCGGCCTGGTCGCCCTCGCCTCCTGGATCCTGCTGCGCACCCGCGCCGGCAACTGGATCTTCGCGGTCGGCGGCAACCAGGACGCGGCCCGCGCGGTCGGCGTCCCGGTCGCCAGGACCAAGATCGGCCTCTACATGGGCGTCGCGTTCGGCGCCTGGATCTCCGGCCAGCACCTGCTCTTCTCCTTCGACGCCGTCCAGTCCGGCGAGGGCGTCGGCAACGAGCTGATCTACATCATCGCGGCCGTCATCGGCGGCTGCCTGATCACCGGCGGCTACGGCAGCGCGGTCGGCTCCGCCGTGGGCGCTCTCCTCTTCGGCATGACGAGCAAGGGCATCGTCTTCGCCGAGTGGAACCCCGACTGGTTCAAGTTCTTCCTCGGAGCGATGCTGCTCCTCGCGACCCTGCTGAACGCCTGGGTCCGCAAGCGCGCGGAGGCCGACAAGTGACTCTCGTCCAGCTGGCCGACGTCAGCAAGCACTACGGCACCGTCCGTGCCCTCGAAGGCGTCTCGCTCGAGGTCGACGCCGGCGAGATCACCTGCGTCCTCGGCGACAACGGAGCCGGCAAGTCCACTCTCATCAAGATCATCGCGGGCCTGCACCGGCACGACGGCGGCACGCTGAGCATCGAGGGCGAGGAGACGACCCTCTCCTCCCCACGCGAGGCCCTCGACCGCGGCATCGCCACGGTCTACCAGGACCTGGCGGTCGTCCCCCTCATGCCGGTGTGGCGCAACTTCTTCCTCGGCTCCGAGCCCCGCAAGGGGAAGGGACCCTTCAAGCGCCTGGACATCGACTTCATGCGCGAGACGACCCGAGCCGAACTCCTCCGCATGGGCATCGACCTGCGCGACGTCGACCAGCCCATCGGCACCCTCTCCGGCGGCGAACGCCAGTGCGTGGCGATCGCCAGGGCGGTCCACTTCGGCGCGAAGGTCCTGGTCCTGGACGAGCCGACGGCGGCCCTGGGCGTCAAGCAGTCCGGCGTGGTCCTGAAGTACGTGGCGGCAGCACGCGACGAGGGCCTGGGTGTTGTCTTGATCACCCACAACCCGCATCACGCGTATCTGGTGGGCGACCGCTTTGTACTGCTGCGGCGCGGCATGATGGTGGGCAACTACACACGGGCCGAAATCACACTGGACGAGTTGACCCAGCAGATGGCGGGCGGATCCGACCTGGACGCTCTACGCCATGAACTGCAGCGAAGTTAGGGGGCGCGGGGCTGTGTTGATTTGCGGCTCCGCCGGGGGGCGCGACCAGCCACGGCGCACCCGCAGTCGGCACTGAACGCGCACCCCCCTCACCTGCCCCGCGCAGCACTCAGCGTGAGCGTGCGGCAGAATCGAGCCCGATGAGCACCTACCGCGACCTCACCGCCCCCATCGGCTCCCGCCGAGCCCCGGTCCTGCGAACCGTCGGCACACGAGAGCGCAGGTCCCACCTGACCGCACCCCGTGTGCCAACGGTGGGCATCGACATCGGCGGCACCAAGGTCATGGCGGGCGTGGTGGACGCGGACGGCAACATCCTGGAGAAACTCCGCGCGGAGACCCCGGACAAGTCCAAGAGCCCCAAGGTCGTCGAGGACACCATCGTCGAACTGGTCCTGGACCTGTCCGACCGCCACGACGTGCACGCGGTCGGCATCGGCGCCGCCGGCTGGGTCGACGCCGACCGCAACCGCGTCCTGTTCGCGCCCCACCTGTCCTGGCGCAACGAGCCGCTGCGGGACCGCCTCGCCAGCCGCCTCTCCGTCCCGGTCCTCGTGGACAACGACGCCAACACCGCCGCCTGGGCGGAGTGGCGCTTCGGCGCCGGCCGCGGCGAGGACCACCTGGTCATGATCACGCTCGGCACCGGCATCGGCGGCGCCATCCTGGAGGACGGCCAGGTCAAGCGCGGCAAGTACGGCGTCGCGGGTGAGTTCGGCCATATGCAGGTCGTCCCCGGCGGCCACCGCTGCCCGTGCGGCAACCGCGGCTGCTGGGAGCAGTACAGCTCCGGCAACGCGCTCGTCCGCGAGGCCAAGGAGCTGGCCGCGGCGGACTCCCCGGTGGCCTACGGGATCATCGAGCACGTCAAGGGCAACATCGACGACATCACCGGCCCGATGATCACCGAGCTGGCGCGCGAGGGCGACGCCATGTGCGTCGAGCTGCTCCAGGACATCGGCCAGTGGCTCGGCGTCGGCATCGCCAACCTCGCCGCCGCCCTCGACCCGTCCTGCTTCGTGATCGGCGGAGGCGTCAGCGCCGCCGACGACCTGCTCATCGGCCCGGCCCGGGACGCCTTCAAGCGCCACCTCACCGGCCGCGGCTACCGCCCCGAGGCCCGCATCACCCGCGCCCAGCTCGGCCCCGAGGCCGGCATGGTCGGCGCCGCCGACCTGGCCCGGCTGGTCGCCCGGCGGTTCCGGCGGGCCAAGCGGCGCCGGGTGGAGCGGTACGAGCGCTACGAACGCTACGCCCAGGCCCGCCGCGACCGGGACACCGCATGATCGCCTCGCTGCCCCATCAGGCCGCGCCCCCGGACGAACCGCGCAGGCCCGCCGAGGACCCGCGGCACAAGGCCAAGCGCCGGGCGCTGACCCTGCTGATCATCGGGCTGCTCATCGGCGTCCCGGCGGGCTACCTGGTGATCTCCGCCAACCAGAGCCGCAACAGCGGCAAGGACAAGGAGGCGAAGTACTCGGCGACCGGCCTCACCCCGGGCTGGCCGTCGAAGGTGCAGCGCCGCCTCTACCAGGTGGCGGTCCCGCACCCCGCCGACTACATCGCCTACTACGAGACCAACAACTGGAAGACCAGCCGCCTGTACGTGCAGTTCCGCACCAACAGCGCCGGCCTGGACAGCTTCCTGGGGGCCATGGGCGTACGCCGGGACCAGCTGAAGAAGGACCACATCACCATCGGCTCCCGCGACCAGAAGGTCTCCGGCTGGAACTTCACCGGCCCCGGCCCCTGGTCGGGTCTCACCCACAAGCAGAAGAACCCCGCGCCCACCCAGGACGTGGTCGTCAACATGTCCGACCCGAACTATCCGATGGTGTACGTCGTCTCCCGCACGGTCCCGTAGCAGGGGCCCCGGCCGGCCGCCGGAGCCGATTGTCAGACCCCGCCCGTAGAGTCGAGGACGTCTGATCCGACACGCGGACGGGAGGTGGCAGGACGTATGAGCGCAGGCACGGCTGCGGTGGCCGAGCACACGGGAGGTTCCCGGGAATCCGGGGACCTCGTTCCGGTGCGCCTCGCGTCCGTCTATCTGCCCGCGCCCCTCCCGCGCGAGGGCCGCGTCGCCTTCTGGGACCCCGACGGCGGCCCGCTGCCCGCCGACGGCGACACCGACGAGCTGACCGTCGTACGACGCCATGGCGCGAGCGTGCGCCGTCGGCAGGTGCCCGCGCTGACCCTGCCGCTCGCCGAGGCCCTGCCGCTGCTGGTCCGGGCCCGCCGCGACCCGGCCGCCCACCCGGCCACGGCCTGCTGGGGAGCCGCCGCCCTGCACGCGCTGCGGCTGGTCGCCCGCGGCCGCCTGCTGCCCGGTCTGACCCCGAGCGGCCACGACGCCTGGCGGGCCGGCCCGCTGGAACCCGACGACATCGCCCACCTGCGCGCGGTGGCCGCGGCCCTGCCCCCGGAGGGCCACGCCGTGCCGCTGCCGGATGCCGGACCGCTCCGGCTGCCCGAGCCCGAGGCCCTGATCCGCTCCTTCCTGGACGCGGTCGCCGACACCCTGCCCCGTACCCCGGCCGCCCCCCACACGGCCGGCCACCCCTTCGCCGCCCGCGAGCCCCAGGCACTGCCCGCCGCCCACGACTGGGCGGCGGAGGTCGCCGCCGGCATGGACGCGGGTGTACGGATCTCGCTGCGCCTGGACCTGTCCGCGTACGACGTCTTCGACGCCGGTGCTGTCGAGGGCGCCCGTGCGGCCGGCGCGGCGATCGTCCAGGTGCACAGCCTCGCCGACCCGACCCTGGTGGCCGACGCGGCGGCCCTGTGGGCGGGGGACGCCGACGCGGCCTTCGGGCCACGCGCGCGCGTGGACGCCGCCCTCGCCGTGCGCCGCGCGGCCCGCGTGTGGCCGCCCATGGACCGGCTCGCCGAGCAGGAGACCCCCGACGTCCTCGCGCTGTCCGAGGAGGAGCTGGGCGAGCTGCTCGGCGTGGCGGCCGCCCGGCTCGCCGCCGCCGGGGTCGCCGTGCACTGGCCGCGGGACCTCGCCCGCGACCTCACCGCCGCCGCCGTGGTCCGGCCCGCGCCCGGCTCGGCGACCGACGGCACCGGCTTCTTCGAGAGCGAGGACCTGCTCCAGTTCCGCTGGCAGCTGGCGCTCGGCGGGGATCCGCTCAGCGAGGCCGAGATGGACGCGCTCGCCGAGGCCCACCGGCCGGTCGTACGGCTCCGGGACCGCTGGGTGCTGGTCGACCCGGCCCTGGTCCGCAAGGCCCGCAGACGCGAACTGGGCCTGCTCGACCCGGTGGACGCGCTGTCCGTCGCGCTCACCGGCACCGCCGACGTCGACGGCGAGACCGTCGAGGCCGTCCCCGTCGGCGCACTGGCCACCCTGCGCGACCGCCTCACCGCAGGCCTCGGCCCGGCAAAGCCGCCCGCCGGGCTCGCCGCCACCCTCCGCGACTACCAGCTCCGCGGCCTGGCCTGGCTCGACCTCATGACCTCTCTCGGGCTCGGCGGCTGCCTCGCCGACGACATGGGCCTCGGCAAGACCATCACGCTCATCGCCCTGCACCTGAAGCGGGCCCGCACCGAGCCGACCCTCGTGATCTGTCCCGCGTCCCTGCTGGGCAACTGGCAGCGGGAGATCACCCGGTTCGCGCCCGGCGTCCCCGTCCGCCGCTTCCACGGCCCGGACCGCACCCTGGAGGGCCTCGACGGCGGCTTCGTCCTCACCACCTACGGCACGATGCGCTCCACGGCGGCCCAACTCGCCGGGCAGCCCTGGGGCATGGTCGTCGCGGACGAGGCCCAGCACGTGAAGAACCCGTACTCCGCGACCGCCAAGGCGCTGCGCACCATCCCGGCCCCCGCGCGCGTGGCCCTCACCGGCACCCCCGTGGAGAACAACCTCTCCGAACTGTGGGCCCTGCTCGACTGGACGACCCCCGGCCTCCTCGGCCCCCTGAAGTCCTTCCGCGCCCGGCACGCGCGCGCGGTGGAGAACGGCGAGGACCAGCAGGCGGTGGACCGCCTGGCCCGCCTGGTGCGTCCCTTCCTCCTGCGCCGCAAGAAGTCCGACCCCGGCATCGTCCCCGAGCTGCCGCCCAAGACCGAGACGGACCACCCGGTACCGCTCACCCGGGAACAGGCCTCGCTGTACGAGGCGGTGGTGCGCGAGTCGATGCTGGCCATCGAGACCTCGGAGGGAATCGCCCGCCGGGGCCTGGTCCTGAAGCTGCTCGGCGCCCTGAAGCAGATCTGCGACCACCCGGCCCTGTACCTGAAGGAAGACGCGCACCCCGACGGCCTGCTGGCCCGCTCCGGCAAACTCGCCCTCCTGGACGAGCTGTTGGACACCGTGCTCGCCGAGGACGGCTCCGTACTGGTCTTCACGCAGTACGTCGGCATGGCCCGCCTCATCACCGCCCACCTGTCCGCCCGCGCGGTCCCCGTGGACCTCCTGCACGGAGGTACCCCGGTGCCCGAGCGTGAGCGCATGGTCGACCGTTTCCAGGGCGGCGAGACCCCCGTCCTCGTCCTCTCCCTCAAGGCCGCCGGCACGGGCCTGAACCTCACCCGCGCCGGCCACGTCGTCCACTTCGACCGCTGGTGGAACCCGGCCGTCGAGGAACAGGCAACCGACCGCGCCTACCGCATCGGCCAGACCCAGCCCGTCCAGGTCCACCGCCTGGTCACCGAGGGCACGGTCGAGGACCGCATCGCCGAGATGCTGGAGTCCAAGCGCGCCCTGGCCGACGCGATCCTCGGCTCCGGCGAGTCGGCCCTGACCGAACTCACGGACCGCGAGCTGTCCGACCTGGTCTCCCTGCGGAGGTCCTCATGACGACCGGGGAACAGCGCCCCGGCGACGCGGCCCGCCGGGCCCTGCGGGCGGCACGGGAGCGGGCGGAGGCCGAGCGGGAGAAAGCTGAGGAGGCTGCGGAGGCGAAGCGGCCGGAGCACCCGACCGAACCCCCGCCCGAGCGGGCCGCCACTGCGCGACCGAGGCCGGCGGACGCCGCGCGAGCCGCCCTCCGGTCGGCTGTGCCCGCCCGGCGGGATGCGGATGCGGCGACGGCCGAGCCGGGCGACTCAGCTGGGCCCGGCGACACGGACGAGACCAGGGCCATAGGTGGGGCTGCTGGTGGCTCGGCGGCCAGGGAAGCTCTCCGGGCCGCGCGTCAGAAGGCGTTGCGTGCCGAGGCGGAGGCGGCAGGGTCCCGGCGTGGGAGGCGTACGTCGGCGCGGTCCGTCGGCTCCTCACCCGCGTCCGCCCGCACCGGTGCCGAATCCCGGACCACTGCCCGCGTCCAAGCCGCCCACGACATGCGCCAGTTCCTGGCGAACGCCTTCCGTATGCCGTCCGTTGCCGACTCGGCCGACACAGCCGACCCGGCGGACACGGCCCAGGCGACGGGCGACTACACCGCTACGGACGCCACCCCCCGCGAAGCCGACCGCACCGAACCCCGCCCCCCGGCCCCGGCACCCCCGCAGATCCCCGCCACCATGGCCACCCCCCACCGCGACACCGAACTCCGCCGTACGTTCCCCCCGTTCCCGCCCCGGGAGGGCTCCTCGGCGGACTTCGCGTTCGCCGAGACCTGGTGGGGGAACGCCTGGGTCGACGCGCTTGAGCAGGGTGCGCTGGACGTCAAGCGGCTGGGCCGCGGCCGGGGTTACGCGGACCAGGGCCATGTGGACGCGATCACCGTGACGCCGGGCCTGGTGCTGGCGTACGTGCGCGGGAGTCGTCCGCGCCCGTACCGGGTGCAGGTGCGGCTGCGCACGCTGGAGGACGCGGACTGGGAGCGGTTCCTGGACGCGGCCGCCGACCGGCCCGGACACATCGCGGCGCTGCTGGACAAGGAGTTGCCCCAGTCCCTCGCCGACTGCGGTGCGCCCCTGCTGCCCGGCCCCCGCGACCTCGCCCCGCAGTGCAGCTGCCCCGACTCCGGCCACCCCTGCAAGCACGCGGCCGCCCTCTGCTACCAGACGGCACGCCTGCTCGACGCCGACCCCTTCGTGCTGCTCCTGCTGCGCGGCCGGGGTGAGAAGGGCCTCCTCGACGCGCTGTCCCGCCGCAGCGCCGCCCGCGCGGCCCGCGCCGCCCAGGAGGGATCACCGAGGTCCCTGCCCGGTGTGCGTGCGGCCGAGGCCCTCGCCCCGCGTCAACTCCCGCCGCTGCCCATGCCGTTGCCCGTACCGCCGCACCCCGAGCAGCCCCCGGTCTACCCGGCGGCGCCCGGCGGACCCGACCCGTTTGCCTTGGACCAGCTGGCGACCGATGCCGCCGCCCGTGCGCACGCGCTGCTCGCCACCGGGCGTGACCCGGTCGGCGAACTGACCCTGTGGCAGGACGCCGTACGCCTGGCCGCCGCCCGCCCCGGTTCCGGCCTGACCGCCACCACCCGCACCCTGTACGCCACGCTCGCCGCGGCCACCGACCGCACCACGGGCGACCTGGCCCGCGCGGTCGCCGCCTGGCGGCAGGGCGGGCCGGAGGGCCTGGCCGTCCTGGAGGAGCCGTGGGATCCGCCGGCCGGCCGCTTCGACCGGGCCCGCCCCCTGCTGCTCGCCGCCGACCTCCCTGCGTTCCGCCCCTGGCGCAACCGCCTCACCCACCCCCGCGGCCATGTCCAGCTCCGCCTGGGCCGCGACGGCCTCTGGTACGCCTACGAGTCGGAGCCGGGCCAGGACGACTGGTGGCCCCGCGGCACACCCGACCTGGACCCGGTCGGCGCCCTCACGGGCCTGGGCACACCGGACGACCTCTGAGAACACGACCGGGCGAGGAGCGACACGAGGGCCGGTCATGGCGACCCGGCCGCTCGGTCATGACGGTGGTGTTCTCGATCCGCGCCGCTCGGTCATGACGGTGGCGTCCTCGATCCGTCTCAGCGGGTGCGCGGCGTCGGACAGCCGCAGCCGGGGCGCGCCGTGCGCATGCTCCGGGGGCGGATGACGTCGTGCGGGGTGACCCCGGCGCGTGCCACGGGGCGGGAGAGCGGTCCGGCTGACCGTTCCGCCGGGTCGGCGTTCCCATGGCGGGCCAGCCACAGGCGCAGCAGGTGGCGTCTGTGCTCCGGGGTGTCGGAATCCTCGTACGCCGAGCGGGCGTGCAGCACCACGTGGTTGTCGAGCAGCAGCAGATCACCGGGCTGGAGATCCAGGTCGAGCCGGACGCCGGGCGAGGCGGCCGTCGCGTCGATGAGGTCGTACAGCTCCCGGTCGGCGGCCGCAGCGCCGTCCGGACCGCCGCCGCGGGCAGCGCGTGCGCCGTTGTCCAGGCGGGCGCGGTCGTAGCGCATGCTGGGTCTGTCGCCGTGCCGGGTGACGAGCGGGGAGGCCAGGTACGGCTTTTCACCGGGCGCCCGCTCCTCCCGACGGTCGAAGAGATGGTCGCGGTACAGACGCCCGACGAGGTCCGGCCGGGTGTCGAGCACCGCGTTGTGCACGGCGGCCGCACTGGCCAGCAGCGTGCGGCCGCCCGAGCGGGCCTGCAGCAGGCACATCAGGCCGAGCAGGTCGGACTCGGCGGTGTGGAACGGCAGCGCCGCGCGGGTCAGGTGCGCGGGCGGGGTCGTGCCGTCCGGCGCCGGGCCGGCGTCCCGGATGTGGCAGAGGGTGCGGCCGCCGACGGTCTGCGGGACAGGCCTGCCGAGGTACTGGCCGATCCCGCGCAGCACGGTGCTCGCTTCCGCCTCGCCGAGCAGATCCGCAGGGACGCTCCTGAGCAGGACGAAGCCCGGCCCCTCGGCCAGTGCCGCCGCGGCGCGCCCGAGCGCGGCGGCGAGTGTGGGCAGCGGGAAGTCGGCGACGGTCATCCGCAACAGGGTGGCGCCGCGCCCGCGGGCGGTGTGCACAGCCGTACGCAGCTCCTCACGGTGGTCGACGGTCAGTTGCAGCACCCAGTCGTCACGGCCCGCCACCTCCGGGCCGTACCACAGGGCCGGGCCCGTGAAGGGCCCGGTCGGCTCCGATGTCGTGTCCGGGGTTCCGGCCATGGTCGCCTCCGCGAGATCGGGTGAGCCGAGCGGCTCCGTCCGGCGGCGCGGCGGCCGGGCCGCCCGGCCGCCGCACCGCCGCACGGGCCGCGTCGACGGAGACGCTATGCAGTACTCGCCCCCCATGCTTGACGTACAGGGACGAGAAACTTAACTTCTGGGGACCTTCGCCCCTGGAGCGTGCCCATGAGGCCCCTTGCCCGCACCGCCGCGCTGAACGGTTACGTCGAGCTGAGCCGTTCCCTCGGCCTCGATCCGCGTGCGCTCATGAAGAGCGTCGGTCTGGACACTGCGGACCTGGCCGTGCAGGACCGGTGGATCTCAGGCACGGCGGTGGTCAGACTGCTGGAGCTGTCGGCCGCCGCTTCCGGACGGGAGGACTTCGGTCTGCTCCTGGCCGACCTGCGACGCTTCTCCAACCTCGGCCCCATCAGCCTGCTCGTCCGTGAAGAGCCCGACGTGCGCAGCGCCCTGGCACTGCTGATCCGCCACCAGCACACGTACAACGAGGTCCTGCACGCCCGGCTCTCGGAAGGCAACGGGGTGGCCACGCTCAAGGTGGACGTCCGGCTCGGGGAGCCGCAGCCGGCCCGGCAGGGCACGGAACTCGCCGTGGGCGCGTTCCACCGCGTGCTGTGCGGGTTCCTCGGCCCGCACTGGCGCCCGTCGTCGGTCTGCTTCGCCCACCGGGCGCCGCGGGACACCGCGGGCCACCGTCGCCTGTTCGGGTCCGCGGTGGAGTTCGACCGCGACTTCAACGGCATCGTCTTCTACGCCGAGGACCTGGACGCCCCCAACGCCATGGCCGACGCCCAGCTGCGCAGCTACACCCGGCGGTACTTCGAGCCCGTCGCGGCCCCCAGGGAGGCATCCGAGGTCGACCGGGTGCGCGACCTGATCGAGGCGCTGCTGCCGACCGGGCGCTGCTCCATCGAGCAGATCGCACGCAGCCTCGGCGTCGACAGGCGCACCGTCCACCGTCATCTGGCCCGCTCCGGGGAGACCTTCTCCTCCCTGCTCCATGCGACCCGCACCGCCCTCGCGGAGCGGTTCGTCGCCAATCCCAGCCGTTCCCTGACCGAGGTCTCCACGCTCCTGGGGTTTTCGTCGCTGAGCGCGTTCTCCCGCTGGTTCCACGAGCAGTTCGGCACCAGCCCGCGGGAGTGGCGCACGAGCCGGGGCGGCTCGGCGACGCACGGCAGAAGCTGACTCCGCGGGACGCATACGGGTGGTAGGCCGCCGCGCCCGCAGGTGTGTCCCCGATTGGCAAATCACCTGTCACCACAGGCAAAGCGGGTGGGTGCCGTCCGCCCTACGGTTGCACCACCGCGCGGCGGTCGGCCTCCGGAGGGAGCACGCTGCCACTCCCCTGAGGGTGCTTCCTCCGGACCGGCCCGCACCCACCTGGGCCAGGTGCCGCTCACCGGCCCGGACGTCCGTCGGCGCAGGCCCTGTCGTCGCGTCCGCCGCCTGCTCCGTGACGCGTTCACCCTTTCGACAAGGAGAAGCTCCGTGCACTTCCACGACGACTCCCTCTTCCCGGAGAACCAGGAAAAGCTGGTGATCCAGGCTGCGCCGTACGGCCCCGAATGGCTTCCCGGGGACGCGGACGACCTGCCACTGACCATGGACGAGCACGTACAGGCGGCTGTCGACTGCTACAACGCCGGCGCGACGGTGCTCCACATCCATGTGCGCGAGCTGGACGGCAAGGGCTCCAAGCGGATGTCCATGTTCAACGAACTGCTCGGGCGGCTGCGCGTGGCCGTCCCGGACATGGTGCTCCAGATCGGTGGTTCGATCTCCTTCGCCCCCGAGGGCGAGGGCGGCGACGCCAAGTGGCTCGCCTACGACACCCGCCACCTGCTGGCCGAACTCACCCCGGCGCCGGACCAGGTGACGATCGCGATCAACACCAGCCAGATGAACATCGTCGAGATCATGAACGACGACGACCTGGAGGGCACGTCGATAGCGAAGCCGGACTACCACCGGGCCTACCGCGACATGGTGGTCGAGGCCGGTCCGGAGTTCTACCTGGAGCACCTCAAGCGCCTGCACGCGAACGGCATTCAGCCCCACTTCCAACTCGCCCACCTGGCCCAGCTGGAGACCGTGGAGCGGCTGATCCGCTCCGGCGCCTACACCGGGCCGCTGATCCTCAACTACGTGGCCATCGGCGGCGGTTTCGCCGGCCGGCACCCAGCCGACCTGGTCGAGTTCATCCGCCGCGTGCCGGACGGCGCCGTTCTCACCATCGAGAGTTCCATGCGCGCCGTGGCCCCGATGAACGCCGTCGCCATCGCCCTCGGCCAGCACGTGCGCGTCGGCAACGAGGACAACCTCTGGCGCGCCAAGGGCGAGCGGATGTCCTCCGTGGCCCAGGTCGAGCAGATGGTGCGGATCTCCGAGGCGCTCGGCCGCGAGATCGCCACCGGAGCGGACGCCAAGCGGATCTACAAGCTGGGCGAGTACTACGCGGACGCCGAGGAGACCCTCGCCCGGCTCGGCATGGTGCCCAACCGCCGCCCGGGACAGCGCGGCTTCATGCTGCGCGACGTCCAGGCCTGACACCCGGCCCCGTCCCCACCCTCACGAACCCTCCGGGAGCTCTCCGTGGCACACGCCGTCCGCTTCTACGAAACCGGTGGCCCTGACGTCCTCACCTGGGAGGAGGTGTCCGTCGGCGACCCCGGGCCGGGCCAGGTGCGCATCCGGCACGAAGCCGTCGGCCTCAACTTCGCCGACACGTATTTCCGCACCGGTCTCTACCCGGTACGGCTGCCCGACGGCATCGGTGTCGAGGCCGCCGGCGTGGTGGAGGCGGTCGGCGAGGGCGTCACCCACGTCACCGCGGGGGACCGGGTGACGTACACCGGAAGCCCCCTCGGTGCCTACAGCACCGAGCGGGTCATGGACGCCTCGCACCTGATCAGGCTGCCCCAGGGGATCAGCTGCGAGACGGCGGCCGCGATGACCATGCGCGGCCTGACAGCGGCCTACCTGCTGCGCAGGATCCACCCGCTGCGGGAGGGGGACACGGTTCTGCTGCACGCCGCCGCGGGCGGCGTGGGCCTGATCGTCTCCCAGTGGGCCGCACTGCTCGGCATCCGTGTGATCGGAACGGTCTCCAGCGAGGAGAAGGCGGAGATCGCCCGCGCACACGGATGCGAGCACGTCATCCGCTACCGGCACGAGGACGTGGCCGAGCGGGTGCGGGAACTGACCGACGGCGCCGGCGTACCGCTGGTGCTCGACAGCGTCGGCAAGGACACCTTCGCGGGCTCGCTGGCCTCGCTGGCACGCCGTGGCCTGCTCGTCTGCTTCGGCACCGCCTCCGGTCCCGTGCCGCCGATCGACGCCATGCAACTCGCCGTCCAGGGCTCGCTGTTCGTCACCCGGCCCGCCCTCGCCGACTACATCACCGACCCAACCGAACGCGGTGCCCTGGCCTCAGAACTGTTCGATCACGTCTCCTCGGGGCGCATCGCCATCGAGATCAACCAGCGCTACCAGCTCGAGGACGCCGTCCAGGCCCATCGCGACCTGGAAGCCGGGCGGACCGTCGGGTCCTCCGTCTTCGTGCTGTGAGCACGGCGCCCTCGACCCACCCCCTCATGGAGTGAGCACCCATGCCCGACATCCTCTCGTCTCCCGTGCGCTCCGGCGCGCGGCGCACCTCGATCGAGGTCGAGCCGCTGACCTGCACCATCGGCGCCGAACTCACCGGTGTGAATCTCGCCGACGCGGCCCGTGACGACGACCTCTTCGCCGAGATCAAGAGCCTGCTGCTGGAGTACAAGGTCCTCTTCCTGCGGGACCAGGACATCTCCCGTGCCGACCACGTCGCGTTCGCCTCGCGCTTCGGCCCGCTGGAGGACCACCCCGTCGCCGGCAGCGACCCCGACCATCCCGGGCTGGTCCGGATCTACAAGGACCTGGACAGCCCCCCGGAGCACTACGAGAACGCCCTGCACACGGACGGCACCTGGCGGACGAACCCGTCGATGGGCGCCGTGCTGCGCTGTGTCGAATCGCCCCCGGTCGGCGGCGACACGATCTGGGTCAACATGGTCGAGGCCTACCGCCGGCTCCCCGACCACATCAAGACCCGGATCCCGGGGCTGCGCGCCCGGCACAGCATCGAGGCCACCTTCGGTGCCGTCATGCCCGAGGACCGGCGCCACGCGCTGAAGGAGCGGTTCCCGGACGCCGAGCACCCGGTCGTGCGCACGCATCCCGAGACGGGCGAGAAGATCCTCTTCGTCAACGCGTTCGCGACGCACTTCGTCAACTACCACACGCCCGAGAACGTGCGTTTCGGCCAGGACTACGCGCCGGGCGCGAGCCACCTCCTGACCTATCTGATCAGCCAGGCCGCCATCCCCGAGTACCAGGTGCGCTGGCGCTGGACTCCCAACAGCGTGGCCATCTGGGACAACCGCTCCACCCAGCACTACGCCGTCCAGGACTACTGGCCCGCCGTCCGCAAGATGGAGCGCGCCGGAATCGTGGGCGACAGACCGTTCTGACCTGCCACTTCCCGAGCAGTCGAGGTGATGACAATGGATTTTCACACCACTGCGCAGTCCACGGCCGGGGCCGCGTCCGCGGTGGAATGGCCCGTGCCCAGACGCTATGCCTGGGCGGTCTTCGCACTGAGCTTCGGCCTGTTGCTGTCCGACTACATGTCCCGCCAGGTCCTCAACGCCGTCTTCCCGATGCTGAAGGCCGAGTGGCTGCTGTCCGACGCCTCCTTGGGGTCCCTCAGCGGCATCGTGGCCCTTGCGGTCGGGGTGCTCACCTTCCCCATGTCCCTCATGGCCGACCGGTGGGGAAGGGTACGGAGTCTGCTGGTCGCGGCGACGATGTGGAGTCTGGCCACCCTGGGGTGCGCCGTGTCCGCGAACTACGGCGAGATGTTCGTCGGCCGGCTCTTCGTCGGCATCGGCGAGGCGGCGTACGGCAGTGTGGGGATCGCCGTGGTCCTCAGCATCTTCCCGGTCGCCCTGCGGGCCACCCTCTCCGGTGCCTTCATCGCGGGCGGCGCCTTCGGCTCGGTGCTCGGCGTCGCCGTCGGCGGCGCCGTGGCCCAGGCGGCCGGCTGGCGCTGGGCGTTCGCCGCGATGGGGGTCTTCGGCCTGGTGCTCGCCGCGGTGTACGGCGCCGTGGTCAAGGAGAGCCGCCTGGCACCGTGCGGACGGCTCACCGTCGGCGAGCACGGCGCTCCGGCGCGCGGACACCTGCGCGCCCACCTGCCCCGCCTGTTCTCCTCCGTCTCCGTCATCAGCGCCTACGTCGGCAGCGGACTGCAACTGTTCATCGCAGGTGCGCTCCTGTCCTGGCTGCCCAGCTTCTTCAACCGCTACTACGACATGGCACCGGCCAAGGCCGGCGGGGTCGCCGGCGGCTTCGCGATGATCATCGGCATCGGGATGATCCTCGGAGGCATTGCCTCCGACCGCATCAGCTCCACCACCCCGATCCGCAAGTGGGCCGTCGCCGCCGGCTGCAGCCTCGGCTCGCTCCTCCTGCTGACTCTCGCCTTCCAACTGCCCACAGGGCCAGCGCAGTTGCTGGCCCTGGCCGCCGGATCACTGCTGTCGGCCGGCTCCGCCGGACCCGCGGCCGCCATGGTCGCGAACCTGACCCCGGCCGCCGTCGCCGCGACCGCGTTCGCCACCCTCACCCTGGCCAACAGCCTGCTCGGGCTGGCCCCGGGGCCCGCGGTCACGGGCGCGCTCGCGGACCGCCTCGGCCTGCTGGGCGCCCTGCGCATCGTGCCCCTCGTCGCGGTCGCGGCCACGGCGGCCTTCCTGGTCGGCAGGCACTGGTACGAACGCGACCTCCTCCGCCTCGACGCCCCCGCCACGAAGGCGGAGCCCAAGCACCCGTCGGAGATTGCCTCATGAGCCCCACCACGGAACCCACCGTGGTCATCGTCCCCGGTCTGCGCGACCATGTCGCGGACCACTGGCAGACCCGGCTGGCCGAACGGCTCGCCGAGGCCGGCCGCGCCGTCCGCACGGTTCCCCCGGCGGAGGGGAACCGGCTCGCTCTGGACGTCCAGGTCGGCAACCTGGCCGCGACGCTGGCACCCCTGGACGGTCCGGTCCTGCTGGTCGCCCACAGCGCCGGAGTCATCACCACCGTCCACTGGGCCCGGCGCCACCGCGCCGGCGTACGCGGCGCGCTGCTCGCCACGCCACCGGACTTCGAGGCACCGCTGCCGGACGGCTACCCCACCCCGGCCGAACTCGCGGACAACGGCTGGACCCCCGTGCCCCGGGCGCCGCTGCCCTTCCCCAGCCTCGTGGCCGCCAGCGCCGACGACCCGCTCGGCGCACCCGAGCGCATCGCCGGGCTGGCCCGCAGCTGGGGCAGCCGCCTCGTGGAGCTGGGCGCGGTCGGCCACCTCAACCCGGCCTCGGGACACGGTGAGTGGCCCCTGGCCGAGGAACTGATCCGCCTGCTGGAGTCCGACGCCGTCACCGACGGCCACATGCTGGACTGGTTCGCAAAGTTCGCCGCACGGACGAACGGGAGCGGGAACGTGAGCGGCGGCACGTAGAGGATTTTCACGAAGCCCTCACAACGTGGGACGGTCGGCGCGGGCCTTTGGCCCGAGCACCTGGGAAACCGTGAGATGTGAGAGCGCGCAGGGCGTGAGTGAGACACCGACGACCACCCTGCAGTACCGCTTCGACGGCCCGGAGGACGCCCCGGTCCTCATCCTCGGCCCTTCCCTCGGCACGACCTGGCACATGTCGTAGAAGCCGGTCCGTGATTCGCGCGTGATACGGCGAGGCCCACCAGAAGCCGTTCCGACGGGGACCTCCGCGCGGAGCCGTGAGACGCCGAAGCCGCACCGGAGTGCTCTGGTCCGGCTTCGGCGTGAGATCGGTTGCGCTCGCACGAGTGGTTCCCGGGAGCGGTGCAGGAACGTCTGCCGAGCAGCCGACCCGCCGCAGGAAGGCACTCCCCGGTGCGAAATACTCTTCCGATGAGTTCACGCACTTCTCCGATCAGCCAGCCGTTCACGATACGGAGGGCAGTCGCGCGGGATGCCAAACGGCTCACGCGGCTCGTGCGTGGCTCAGGCGCCTACGAGGGCAAGTACGCAGCCGCAGTGGCGGGCTACAGGGTCGGTCCTGATTACATCGAAGCCCACCGCGCCTTCGTAGCCGTCGGCGCCGACGAGCATGGAGGCCGGGTCATCGGGTTCTACTCGCTCGTCCTCGCTCCACCGGAGCTCGACCTGCTGTTCGTCGCCGACGAAGCGCAAGGACGTGGTATTGGACGGCTGCTCGTCGCGCACATGCAGTCCGAGGCCCGCGCCGCCGGGCTCGACCGTGTCAAGGTCGTGTCGCATCTTCCCGCCGAGGACTTCTACCACCGCGTCGGTGCAGTGCGGACCGGGACCGCACTCGCGAACCCGCCCGCCGTGCCGTGGGACCGTCCCGAATTCGAGTTTCGCATTCCTTCGGAATGACGCGGTGTGCCGGTTCGCAGGGCACCGGCTTCGCCCGCATGGCGGCCGGCATGCAGGAGCCGCTGGACGCCGCGCCAGGTCCGACTCGGCGTTCGGGTCGTCGTGGGCGTCGACGATGGCGATGGTCCTGCCGGAGCCGCTGGCGGAGGCGGCGGAGGTCAGGCCGTAGGCCGACTTCAGGTCGCTGGGCCCGTAGCCGGTGGGGGAGTCCGCGGCGGCGTTCGGCCGGACGGTCTGGGGTGCGATGCCCTTCTTCGCCGCCTGCTCTTCCTGGAAGGCGCTGGTGCCGCTGGTGACGCGCAGGGCGTTGCAGGATGCGCAGCCCTTCTTCGGGGCTCCGGCGCACTGCAGCATCTCCAGCGGAACCGCCGGCCCGCCCAGCGCTACGGCGTGGGGGGCCGCTGCGGGGAGCGGAGTACGAGCAGGGTGATCTCGCTCGGGGCGAAGACGCGGAAGGGCGGGCCCCAGAAGCCGGTGCCACGGCTGGTGTAGAGGAGGGTGCGGGTGCCGTGGCGGCTGAGGCCGGCGAGGGCGGGCTGGTCGATGCGGACCAGGTGGTGGAAGGGCCAGATCTGGCCGCCGTGGGTGTGGCCGGAGAGCTGGAGGTCCACGCCGCCGGCTGCCGCCCGGTCGACGAACTTGGGCTGGTGGGCCAGGAGCAGGACGGGGTAGTCGGGGTCGGCGCCGTGCAGGGCTCCGGCGAGGTGGGCGCCGTGGCCGGCGAGGCCGGAGGACTCGGCCGTGACGTCGTCCACGCCGGCGACCACGAGGGTGTCGCCACCGCGTTCGAGCAGCAGATGGCGGTTGCGCAACGGCTCCCAGCCCAGCTCGTCCATCAGGTCGACCCAGCCCTGGGCCTCGCCGTAGTACTCGTGGTTGCCGGTGACGTAGACCCGGGCCCGGGTGGCCTGCACGGTGCCGAGTGGGGCGGCCTGGGCGCGGCGCCGTTCGGCCGTGCCGTCCGCGATGTCTCCGGTGTGACAGACCAGGTCGGCCTTCAGCGTGTTGACCGTCTCGCAGACCCGCGCCGACCAGCGGGCGCGGTCGAGCGGGCCGTAGTGGGTGTCGGTGATGAGGACTACGCGCGTGCCGTCCAACCCGGCCCCCAGGCGCGGAAGTTGCACGTCCAGGCGGCGTACCCGTGGTACCCGGCGGGCCTCGGCGTACCCCCAGGCGAGCAGCACGGTGGCGGCGCCGAGGACCGCCCACGTGACGATCCGGGCCCGGTCCTGGCCGTCGCCGACGCCGGTCACGGTCAGGGCGAGCCGCAGCGGGACGCCGAGCACGACGGACCAGGTGAACAGGATCCAGCTGGTGCCCAGCAGGGTGTCTCCGACGATCGCCGCCCAGTCCTGCTGGCGTCGGCCGTGGCCGCGCACCATCGCGAGCGGCATACCGATCAGGCCGAGGGCGAACAGGGCGGTGCCGGAGAGCGTGACAGGGAGCGGCCAGTGCTGGCCGGTGTGGAGCAGCATCCAGCAGGGCACGGTCCACAGCAGGACGGGGGCGATCAGTGGGAGGTAGCGCATCAGGCGGCGCAGTCGGCTCTGCTGAGTCGCGTGCGCTGCACTGTCGGCGGGTCGGGTTTCGCTGGTATCGGTCACGCTTCCCCTCCTTGAGCAACCAGGCTGCCGTCGCGCGCACTGTATCCGGCCCTCCCGGGCCGGTCGGACGGACGGGGTGCTCATGGTGGGCAGCCCCATGCGGCGAGGTGGCCTCCGAATTCGTCCCCGGCTCACGCGGTTGGTGACCCTGCTCCTGACCGGGGCCGCGGCGGCTTCGCACGGTGAGGCGTAGAAGCTCCGGAAGCAGTGGAGAGTACAGCCCATCGTCGTGGGCCGGGTGAGATCCACATGCCGGTGCCTGTAATGCTCAGTATTTCTGGGTGGGGATGCTGTGACGGGCGGGAGGATGGGAGGGTGCTGTCCCGGGTCCGGGGTCTGACTCATGACACGCCTGACCGAAGTGTCCTGGTCTCACGGTGTCGGACGTTGGCCGGGGATGGTGCGTTGTCGGTGCCGGGCCGGCGGGGCGTGTCCCGATAGGGGGCTGCCGCGCGTGCCGCTCGGGTGGCGCGGCCCGCCAACTCGCCCATGTGTACACGGGCCACTCGCTGTCCTCGTCCACGTCCTCGGGGTCCATGAGGACATGGGTGATGTCGGACTCGACGTCGAGCTGCAGCCCGCGCCGCCAGATGTCCGCCTCCAGCCGCTCCTCGTGCCCGGCGTCCTCGTCCAGGTACTCCTCGAACACGTCAGCGAGTCCCGACTCGTTGTCGTGCCAGTGTGCGTCCTGGGTCCCCGCCAGCAGCCACACGAAACCGCCCGCGTGCTGCCACCCGTCGCTGACCTTGAGGAACTCCCGGTACGACGGGGGCATCCGTCGGCCGAGGCGCTCTTCCATGGCTGCGATCCGCTCTTCGGACGCGGGCGGGAACCCCAGCCACCGCGCTTGCCTGGCGGTCTCGTCGTCCTCGCCCCGCGTCTCGCCGTCCGGCAGGGAGTCTGCCCACTCCCCGCTCCACTTGAGAAGGAAGGGCCGCCAGTCGAATGCCGTGGAAGTTGTGTCGGCGTGCTTGCCGGCAGCGGTGTCCGGTAATCGCCAGTCCGCGGTAAATGCCTGGACTGAGGACCTCCCCCGACGGGACACTTCCGACTTCCGAACCTCCGGGAGTGTGATGGGGACAACAGATACGCGAGGGCCGATGCCGGGCAGGAGCGCGGTCGTTCTGGCACTGCGCCGCTACAACCGGGAACTGCTGCGGCTACGACGGCTGGCCCTGCCCGCGCTGCTGCTGCCCGCTGCGGGCAACATCGGCATCCGCTACGTCGCACCCCTACTGATCGCCAAACTCGCAGGACAGGCCGCCGACGGCGGCGGTCTCACCCTCAGCTCGGCGCTGCCGTACGTGCTGGGCTTCGGCGTGACGTTGCTGCTCGCCGAGGCCGTGTGGCGGGTCGGGCAGCACTGCCTGAACCGCGTGGACGCCCTCGGCATGGAACACCTGTACGTGAGCGGCATGGACGAACTCCTCGCCAAGGACGCGGCATTCTTCCACGACAACTTCGCCGGCTCCCTGACCAAACGGGTGCTCAGCTTCGGCAAGCGCTTCGAGGACTTCGTCGACACGGTGACGTACCGGATCGTGGGCAGTCTCGTCCCCCTGGTGTTCGGTGCCGTGGTGCTGTGGAGCTACGAACCGATGCTCGTCGCCGGCCTTCTTGTGATGATCGTGCTGACCGTGGTGGCCGCGACGCCTCTGATCCGTCGCCGGCAGAGGCTCGTCAATGACCGTGAGGCGGCGATCGCCCGGGTCTCCGGCCACGTTGCCGACAGCCTCGTGAACATGGAGACCATCCGGGCGTTCGCGGCCGAGCGGCGGGAGGCCGACGAACACCGCAGCCGTGTCGCGGACTCCCGGCGCCTGACGCTGAGGTCGTGGGACTACGGCAATCTGCGCGTCGACACCCTGATCGCCCCCATGTCCGTGCTGACCAACGTGCTGGGCCTGTTGGTCGCCATCGCCTTCGGTGGCCCGGGCCAGGGAGTGGAGGAGGTCGTCATCGCTTTCACCTACTACTCCAACGCGACCCAGATCATGTTCGAGTTCAACCAGATCTACCGGCGTCTGGAAAGCTCGATGACCGAGGCCGCGCAGTTCACCGAGCTGCTGTTGGATCCGCCCACCGTGCTCGACCCGACGGAACCCGAACCGCTCGCACCGCAGGACACCGGCATCCGCTTCGAGGCGGTGACCTTCGCTCACACGGGCGCGAAGCCGATTTTCCAGGGACTCGACCTGGACGTGCCCGCAGGCGCACGTATCGGTCTGGTCGGCAGGTCCGGCGGCGGCAAGACCACACTCACCCGGCTCCTGCTGCGGATGTCGGACATCGACGACGGACGCATCCTGATCGGTGGGCAGGACATCAGCCGGCTGCGCCAGACCGACCTGCGTTCACTGATCGCCTACGTCCCGCAGGAACCCGCCATGTTCCACCGCAGCCTGCGGGACAACATCGCCTTCGCCCGCCCCGGCGCCACCGACGAGGAGATCCACGCCGCGGCCGCGGCCGCGCACGTCACGGAGTTCGCCGACCAACTCCCCGACGGCTTCGGCACTCTGGTGGGGGAGCGGGGAGTGAAACTCTCGGGCGGCCAGCGCCAGCGTGTCGCCCTCGCCAGGGCCATCCTGCGCGACGCCCCGATCCTGCTGCTCGACGAGGCGACCAGCGCGCTGGACTCGGAGAGCGAACTCCTCGTCCAGGACGCCCTGTGGCGGTTGATGGACGGACGTACGGCCCTCGTGGTCGCCCACCGTCTGAGCACCGTCGCCGGTATGGACCGTCTCGTCGTCCTCGACCGCGGAAGCGTCGTCGAGCAGGGCACCCACGAGGAACTGCTCGCGGCGGACGGTGCCTACGCCAAGCTGTGGCAGCACCAGTCGGGCGGCTTCCTCGGCGAGAGCACCGAGTCGGCCCTCGGACGCCCGGTCCCAGAAGCCGGTCCCGGCGGGCTGCCCGGACCGGCCGAGCCGGCGCCGGACGGGGGCCGCAGGACGTCGTCCCACGTTCGTTCGAGCACCGGGTCCACGTGACCGAGTCGGTCACGGAAGACACGTTCACACTGGGCCCTGCGGCGACCAGGAGGGTCGATCAGGCGGGGGAACGTCCGATCGACGCAGGCGTGCGCCCGAAAGGGATGGACCGCCGAGGCGGTGGCCACCGTGGGAGAGAGCGCTGCCCAAGTGGTCGCGCGTCTCGCGGACCCCACTGATGCTGCCGCCTACCAGTCCAAGGGTTTGGTCATCGGTTACGTCCAGTCCGGGAAGACCGCCAGCATTACTGGGGTCGTCGCCAAGGCTGTCGATGCCGGCTACCGATTGGTCATCATCCTCAGTGGCTCTCTCAACATCCTTCGCGCCCAGACACAACGGCGTATCGACAAGGAGTTGGTCGGTCGCGAGAACATTCTGCGCGGAGCCCCCGAAGAGGACTGCGAGTACGCCTTGGACCCGGAGTGGAGGGCGGGAGAGTTCTTGACTCACGGCGGACTTCCATCCCTCCACGGAGCGTTCGACGTTCTCCGACTCACGACCCTGAACAGCGACTACCAGTCCCTGCAACAGGGGATCGCCGCGCTCGAGTTCGAGAAGCGTGACCCCACGCTGCCGCTGTATCACCCGGCCAACCTGCATCGCACGGCCGCCCGGCTCATGGTGGTCAAGAAGAACAAGGCCGTGCTCGGCTCGGTTATCAGGGACTTGCGCAGACTCGGTGCCCAGTTGCAGGAGATACCGGCACTGATCGTGGACGACGAGTCCGACCACGGATCGGTCAATACGCTGCACCCTGGGCATCAACGTGAAGGCCGTGAGCGCAGCGCCATCAACGGACTCCTCTCCGAACTGCTTGGCCTGCTTCCCCGAGCCCAGTACGTTGCGTATACGGCTACGCCGTTCGCCAATGTCCTCATTGATCCGCACGATGCGGAGGACGTCTTCCCAAAGGACTTCGTGCTCTCGTTGCCCCGCCCGGCTGGGTACATGGGGGCGCGCGACTTCCACGACGTGGACTCTGCCATTCCTCCTGAGGAGCGAACGGTCGCCAACTCCCAGGAGATGGCCCATGTGCGCGCCATCCACGAAGCCGAACCGGGCGACGACTCCTCTCTGCAACAGGCCCTCGATGCCTTTGTCCTGTCAGGCGCCATCAAGCTGTACCGCGAAGCCCTCGACCCGAGAAGTGTCGCTTACCGTCACCACACCATGCCGGTCCACGAGTCCGTGCGCATCGCCGACCACCGCGAGCTCATGGATCGTCTCCTTAAGCTCTGATACGTCCCCGGCCCACTTGAGGCCGAGGCTCTTCATCGGCTGAGGGCGCTCTACGACCTGGACTTTGCCCCCGTATCCGCCCACCGGGCCGAAGACCTCGCACGCCCTGTCTCGTTCGACGAGCTGATCCCGTATATCGATGCCGCGCGTGCCCGCATCGCCGACGGCTCAGAGAAGCCTGTGACCATCGTCAACGGCGACAGGGATATCGGGCGCACCAGCGTGGACTTCGACCAGCGCCCCGTATGGAAGATCCTAGTCGGGGGCGCCAAGCTTGCCCGAGGCTTCACCGTCGAGGGCCTCACCATCAGCTACTACCGTCGTGCCGCCTCACAGGCGGACACCCTGATGCAGATGGGCCGCTGGTTCGGCTTCCGCGAAGGCTATGCCGACCTGGTCCGGCTCTACATCAGTCGCGGTGAAGCTGCTGGGAACAAAGAGATCGATCTCTACGAGGCGTTCGCAACGATGTGCCGCGATGAGGAGGAGTTCCGGTCTCAACTCGCCGACTACGCACACTTGGTGGACGGCAAGCCGATGATCACTCCGGCGCAACTCCCGCCATTGGTGGCCCAGTACCTGCCCTGGCTCAAGCCGACGAGTCCCACCAAGATGTACAACGCCGAACTCGTGGAGGTCCGGTCACCGGGGAACTGGATCGAACCGTCGGGCTACCCCCTGGACATCGGCGCGAAGCGCCGAAACACGGAACGGTGGCGCGCGATCCTTGGCACCTTCCAGAGCCCCCTGGTCCCCGTCTCCGTGCCGGCCGACGGCAGCCGGCAGGAGACCTCCTTCTCCGCGTACACGACTGTCATCGGACACACGCAGTTCCTTGAGGTGCTCAGCAGGCTGGAGTGGCTGGCCCCTGGCAATTTTGCACCGCACCTCGCCTATCTGCAGACCGCAAGCACGACGGGGGCAAGCATCGAGGATTGGCTCATCCTCGCCCCCCAGCTAGCTCCGCCGCAGCGCCGGGCCGGATCTGTGCTGGGGTCCCCGGAGCTCTCCCTCTTCGTCCGCAGTCGGCGTAGGGGGCCGCTCTTCGGCGCCATCAGCGGCCCCGCACATCGCCTGGCCGCCCGGGCTCTTCGTGCGAGCCTTCCGGATCGCAGGGGGATCGCATTGCTCTACCCGGTCCTGGAGGCGGGTGACGCCTACCAACACACCGCGTACCTGCCCGGTACACCGGTCGACCCGTCCCTGGTCTCTCTTGCCTTCACCCTGCTCCCGCCTGGCGACTCGAAGGACGAAGCGGCTCCGCAACCTCCTCTGGTCCGATTCCGCGCCAAGGACTCCTCGTTGCCCGATCGCCCCATCATCGACAGGTAGGCGAAAGCGTCTTGTGCGGTTCAGGCAGTCCCGACGGTCCGCGGTCAGCGGCCTGCCGTCTCCGCTCCAGGGAAGACCTTCGCGCCAGGACCCGCCGAACGACGTCACAGTCAGGCAGGGGAGGAGCCTTCGGCTCGGAGCGCTTGTTCGGCAGTGGCAGCGATGCGCTTGACGTACTCGCGGAGTTGATGGAGTTCCGCGGCCTGCTGCTGGCTCCATGAGCCAGGGCAAGGGCGGCGATGACGGTCTCCTGATGGCCGGCGGTCCCGAGCGCGCGTGCCGCACGGTCGAGCAAGGCGATGTCCAGCTCGACGGAGCATGTCGGCTCCGTGACGGCTGGCGACGGGGGGTGAGGACGTGGACGGGGTACGCCACAACACCAATCGCTGTCACGGAAGCCGGTGCGCTCCATGCTCGCTTCGGCTCAGGCAAGCGGTTACTCGAGCCGCCGCTCGGGCTGTTCCTCGTCCTCGTCGAGCAAATGAACATCGCCGACCGCGATGTTGACCTCGACAACTTCCAGACCGGTCATCCGCTCGATGGCAGCGATCACGTTCTCTCTGGCGTCGCCCGCGACATCGATGATGGAGACGCCGTACTCGACGACGATCTCCAGGTCGACCGCGGTCTGTACCTCGCCGACCTCGACCTTCACCCCGCTGGTGACGGACTTCCCGCCGGCACCGGGCATACGTTCACGCATCGCCCCCATGCCACGGGCGAACCCACCGCCCATCGAATGGACGCCCGGCACATCCCGGGCCGCCATCCCGGCGATCTTCGCCACCACGCCGTCGGCGATCGTTGTACGGCCACGCGATCCCGGATCGCTTCCGTGCGGCACCCCCGCACTCTTCCCGCCGCGCTCGCCCAATGATTCCGCGCGAGGGGTCTCGGGCCGGTTCGGCAGTCCGGTATCCGTCATCTTCGGTCACCACTTTCCGACGCACAGGCGGCCTGTCGTGCCCCTTCCTTCACGCTAACGGCGAGTGCCCGACGTCGCTCAGGCAAGTGGCATGCGAGCGATGTCGGGCACGGCGCCAGGAGACGGTGGTACGCCACGCAGAAGGGCAGGTCGGGTGGCCGATCGGGCCGCTCTACCGGACGCGGGGTCGGCGGCTGCGCCCCATGCGCGTTCTGAGGAGGACAAGGTCGGCGATGAGCACCATCACCCCGATGATCAGCAGGTAGAGCGTGTCCCTGCCGAGCGCCCCCATGACGCCGAGCGCAACCGCCACGATGAGCAGCAGAAGAAACAGCACCACGTCAGCCTCCGGGCGTCAGCGGCGGGTCAGTCGTTGTCCGCCGTCCACGTGGACGGCGGACTGATCTCTCGGCCCTTCGGGTCGACGACGTCGCAGTTGCGTCACTCGCGGAGATCGGCCGAGTGGATCACACCTTCTCCCTGTGGCATGGGCCGGTGACGCAACGGCCCCGGCGTATACACACCGGGGCCGCCCTTCCGGGTCGTTGCACGTGAGAGTGCACCGGCCCACTCACCAGGGTATGCCCAGGATGCCATTTCGGTCATATGGGAGGACATAGCCGTTATGCGGCCGGCCGCAGGCCTGAGGTGGCCTGGGCAGTGTCAGTCACTGTCCTTCTCCTCGGTCTCCATGAGCTGGATTCCCTTGTGCGTCAGCGTGACCATCGCGGGTGTGTTTCCTCGGGCCCGGTCGACCTGGATCAGTCCCTCGGCCGCCAAGTACATACAGGCGGCGGCCAGGTCCTCCTCGGGCATGGCGAGATCCTCGCGCGACTGCGTCCCGGTGAGGCCGAGGAGGCGATTGCCTTCGATGGCCTCGTACAGGGTCTTCATGATCGACTCGCGGTAGTGCTGCCGCTCGTGCAGTGTCGCCATGGTCGCCCGCCTCTCGTGCCGGCACCGACGGAAACCCGTACGTCTGGGGCGGTGTCCTCCTCCCCCTCTGAGGGGCATCCTCCTCGGATTTCGTCCGGCTGTGTGTGATCGTCCCGGGAGGACTGGCTGGTCAACAGCCAGGAGCGCACCGGCTCCGCCATGCGTGTGGTGTCCACGGTGAGGTGGAGGCGTGTTCCGCCGTCGGGGCCTGCGGGGTGGCTGCGCGCTTCTGTGGCGGCGAAACAACGGCGGAGAGTCTCCGGCGGCCGGCAGATCCAGACCGTACAGCGCCAGTCCTACGCCCTGCGGAAATCACTGGTTCGGCTCCGTCGCGTGGTCCTGCCCATGCGGGAGGTTGTCAACGCCCTCATGCGCCCCGACCTCGACGTCGTCGACGACCTCTTGCTGCCTTACTGCCGAGATGTGTACGACCACGTGCTGCGTGCCGGCGAGTGGACTGAGTCGCTGCGCGACCTGGTGGCCGTCGGTGATGGAGACCAACTTGTCGGTGCAGGCGAACCGGATGAACCTGATCATGAAGAAGGTGACGAGCTGGGCCGCGATCATCGCCGTGCCCACGGCGATCACTGGCTTCTACGGACAGAACCTTCCCTACCCCGGCTTCGGACACCAGTCGGGATTCATCGTCTCCAGCGCCGGGCATGATTTGGTGTTTCGGCTGTCGGGGTGGCGGGATTTGAACCCACGACCTCTTCGTCCCGAACGAAGGTCACGCATCGGGGCGCCTCAGCGTCGGCACTTGGCACTCGGCATTGCAGCGGCGAATTTATGCCTTGCTTCGGGATCCTGGTTCGAAGCGGAACCTGCGACACCCGCTCTAGGAGTGGGATCGGATCCTTACCGGGGGGTTCCTGGCCGTGCCGTGTGGTGGTGTTCTTCCTGATCAGCGCCACGCGGTACAGGGGGAGGAACAGGTGTGTGACGGCTCGTCCCAGACCGTCCGCTCACGCATTGCTCACGCATGCGGGGCGTTCTCACCTGCGGCGGAGTGGGCGTCTCTGGGCAGGGCGCGAGGGAGGGGCGTACTCATCACACCGCAACCGCCGTTACCTGCGGCGTCGGCAGATCAAGCACATCGTCCCCGAACGCCGTGACCAACAAGCCCACAGCCAACGCCGTGGCAACAGCGGCGGAAGATCCGCCAGCGGCCGCGCTCATCGTCAATGCGCTGCTGACCCAGGCTGGGAGGCTGGTGCAGAACAGTCCCAGGATGCGAAGTCCTGACGAACCGCGTCGGTGTATCAGGGGCAGGCCGGTGTCGCTGGGAGGGAAGTTGTACAGGCGTGCTCTACCAGTAGTGGCGGCGGCCGCCGACCGCGTGGCCGAGGGAGCCGAGGAGGAACAGGACGACTCCGATGAGGAGCAGGATGATCCCGATTGTCCACAGGATGCCGATGTTCAGGACGAATCCGACGACGAGCAGGATGATGCCAAGTGCGATCACGGCGTTCTTCTTTCTCTCCGGCCGGTGTGCCGGCCGCTGTGAGGCGGGATGCCGTTCACTTCCTGGACCCGTTGCGCCTCGCCTCACGGGTGTGTTTGTCAGGTGGTGAGCAGGCGGTTGAAGAACGAGCGATAGTGGCGCAGGGCCCTGCGCAGAGCTTCGGTGTCGACCTGCTCGCCTCGGCTCCACTGCTCTTCGAGGTTCTTCTTGTGCTCGTCGAACGTCGCGGCGAGCGTCTGCATGACCTTGGCGACCAGGTTGTCCGCAGCCTGTACCGCCTGGCGAGGATCGTCAACGAAGGCACCCTGGATGTTCTCCCACTCCTTACGGAAGTCTTCCTCGTCCTGCGATGTCAGCAGTTGCGGCATCTCGTCGGCGTCTGTGGTCCGTGCGCCCGCCGCCTCGTCCGCCGCGGGGGTGGCCCCGTCGCGGGACACGAGGTCGTCGGCCGCATCCGTTCTGTCGTCGCCCTCGCTCGGGTAGACCGGGGGCGGTGGAGTGGTGTTCGACGCTGCGTCGGCCTTGCGGGGCTGGGCGAGGTCCTCCGTGGACAGCCCGCTGTCACGAGTGTGCGGTGTGTCGTCGCGGCTCATGTCTCCTCCGTGTCCGTTCGGTCCCGGCTGCCCGAAGGTCAGGCCGGGGCGTGGCGGGTCTGGCCGCCGTCGGAGAGAAGTTCGTCGAACAACGCCCGGTAGTGCACCATGGCGCCGCGCAGTTGCTCGGTGGTGGCCTTGTGACTCGCGCTGAGTGTGTCGATCTCGTGGGCAGCTCGGTAGTGCTCGAGGGTGCGGCCGTGCTCGACGGAGAGATCCTTGAGCTGCTGGTCGTAGCTTTCGGTGGGGTAGCCGCGGTCCTGCATCAGTGAGGTCACCAGATGGTCCGCGTCGTGTACGGCGTCCTCGGGCCGGTCCACGAACTCGTGCTGCACGTGGTCCCAGTCCCGTGAGTAGCGCTCGCGGAGACGGTCGGGCAGAGGCTTGATGTCGAGTTTGTCGTGCCGTTTCTCGCGTGCGCTGAGCTCCCGCTCGGCGGCGAGCCTGCTGTCGGCGCCGTCGACGGTCCGCTCGTACTCGGGGCCGAAGCGCTGACGCAGAGCCCGGTGCCGCAGGAAAAGAGCCAGGGCCGCGGCAATCAGCACGACGACCACTGCGATGGGAATGACGATCGCCAAAAGCATGCCGGTAGACATCTGACCGACCTCCTCATGGATGGGCGATATCCACTGTGTTCCCAATTTCTGTTAATTGGTGCTTCACAGTCGGGCTTTGGGCCTCCTCCCTGCGGCAGGCGCCGACGCATGAGATCCGGAACGCAAGCCCGGCTTCAGCATCGGACTCTCAAGACCGACCCCAGCAGCTCAGATCCCGCCGGCCCAAACCTCCCTGACAGCGAATGCCGGTCCGCCGCCGGTGTTGCGTGTTCTGGCGACGGCTGCGGTGAGTTGCTGCTGGACCGGGTTGGGCAGGGGCGCGCCTTGGACGGTGGTGACGACGTCCTCGGCGAGGCGGTGCAGTTTCGTGTTGGTGTTCTGGGACGCTGTGACCAGTACCTGCCACGCCTCGTCGGGGTTCAGACCGAAAGAGGCCATGAGGATGCCGCGTGCCAGGTCGATGTCCGGGTGGGTGCGCAGCGCGTGCCTCAGCTGGACGACTTCGGTCCGCAGGAGGTCGTCGTCGGTTTCTTCACGCGGCGGCCCGGGCTTTCGGGCGGGCGGGTCAGCATGCTCGTGGGCGGGGGAGAAGAGGCTGTGGGTGTCGGTATAAGTCAGCAGTCGTTCGACGGCGGGGCTGGCCGTGGTGACGGTGACCGTCTTCCCCGCCGCGGCTGCGTCGCGGCGAGCGGTCAGCAGCACGTTGAGTGCAGAACAGTCCGCGAAGTGAAGTTCGCTGAGGTCCAGGTCCACACCCTCGGCCGACCGCATGATTGCATCACGCAGGGCGTGCCGGAGGCTCTGGCAGTTGTCGAGGCAGATCTCTCCGCTCACGGTGACGGTCACGCGGATCCCGGCCGGCCCTGCCTGCACCGGCAGCGCGCCGGTGGACGGCGGTGTGCGGTCGGCTTCGTCGCTGGCGAGCGGTGTGTCCGGGGACGGTAGCGTCGTCATGCTCGCCTCCTCCGGTCCTCCGGGTTGCTCTTCTCCAGGCTCAGCCGCCTCTACGTGACGCGTCAACCCCTACACGAATCTATCTTCGTGTTTTTGGGTGCGTGAATGTGTGGTCGTAACATGGAGTCGTGACGGAATTCCATGGAGTGCCCGAGCCGCACACGGGGTGGACGTTTCTGACCAACCACGCGCGCGTGCTGGCCAGCATCGCCGACAACCACCACGCGCGGGTCCGTGACATCGCGGCGCGATGTCGGCTCACGGAACGGGCCGTCCAGAAGATCATCGCGGACCTGGAGCAGGACGGATACCTCTCCCACACCCGCCACGGCCGCTCCAATCGGTACAGGATCGACCCGGACAAGGTGCTGCGCCACCCGGCCGAGGAGGGCGTGACCGTGGCCTGCCTGCTGTCGATGCTGGCCAGGGACGAGGACGAACGCCACGGCGCCAGCGACCATGCCCGGCGCGGTTCGTGAGGGGATGCGGTCTGCCGCGACCTACAAGTTCTGCCCGCCGGTCAGGGAATGAGCCGCCGGTTGGTTGTCCGACGACGAGGAGACCGTGATGGAACCTGTAGGCGACGGCGCGACGGCCCACCCGTCGGACACCCCCTAGTACTCCAGTCAGACATCGTGCTCTGAGCTGGTTCTTCTTCCGTATCGGCAGCGGCGGGCGATGGCTTGGTTGATGAGTCCTCGGTTCTGCAGGGCCTGTGCGCTGACCTTGTACGTGCTGTCCGGCCAGACTCCGTCGGGACACCCCTGGTTCACCCAGCCGAGCACGGCCTGCTGCCGCTCGTCGAGGACCTGGTGCATGCGGTCCTCCAACGATTCCCCGGGCGCGCTGACCCGGAGACAATGCCCGTCCCTTCTGCGGGAATTCACGGTGGCTGCGAGGACCCCTCGTTCGGATGAGACGCGCCTGTGTACTTGAGTTGGCGCCTCTCGCCGATTCAAGTGCACAGGCGGGGACATCTTGCAGTGGCCGGCTGACGCGGTGGTGGTCCGCCCCCAGCCGCTCCTTGGTGGCGGCCAGACGCGTTAGGAGATGACGAGACGAACGCGCGCCAGCCAGGCCCTGATGGCGCTGTCCCCTTGTGTGACCTCTTCGCCCCGAATCGCCAGACCATCGGCAAAGGCTGCACCGCGGCATGAGGCTGCGTAGTCGCGGCGCGTGGTGCCCAGGCCGCTCATGGCGTGGGTGGTGAAGGGAATGATCCCGAGCGGCTGAGCACCGAGGCGTCTTTCGCCGCGCTGTGCGGAGTCAGTCCCATCGAGTACTCCTCGGGCGGTCGGAGCTCACGGAGGCTCAACCACGGCGGCGACCGGCAGGCGAATGCCGCTCTGCACCGCATCGTGTTCACCCGGCTGCGCCACGACCCGCGCACCCAGGCGTACTACGAACGCCGCACCCAGGAGGGCAAGACCCGACGTGAGATCATCCGATGCCTCAAGCGATATGCCGCCCGAGAGGTCTTCAACCTGGTCAGGACGGTATCCAGCGTCCCCCCGTTATAGGGGCGTCCGTGACACGTGATGGGTCACTGAGGCCCCTGCCGGGCAGTTGATGGCGGGGGCCTCAGCCTTCCTGAGCAGCGAGCGTCCGCTCCTCGATCCTGCTGCGGCGTCTGCGAACGCCTCCTGAACCAAGATGTCGGTCTCTGTGCCGCGGAATGATCGGCTGACCTGGACGAAAAACACTCCCGTTCTCTGGCAAAGCCCGGATCCCGCCTCGCTTCCCGCCCCCATCTTCCCTACCTGGGCAACCGCGCAACTGGCTGGGATCCAGGTCGAGCGCCAGCCCGCGATTCGCTCCGTCCACACCGCTCTCGGTCTGCCGGAACGCTGGCCGACCGGCGACGCCTTCCCCCGGAGTGACCCGAGATGACGGCAGCGGCACCGTCAATCTCGACAGCGGCACCCCGGTGAGATCACCTCATGCGCACGGCAACGTTCGGTGGGGGCCTCTGCGTGGACTGGGGAGGCCGCTCGACCGGGTTCGGGGAGCATCCGTCGTGCACCGGGTGGACGCCCTGATCGGCCAGCCGACGCTGTGCCGCATCCGAACGAAGTGGCCCGCGGCCGCGGGCCGAAGGCTGGGAGACGGATGTGGCTTGCGGGCGGGTACTCGCCCGCAGGTCCGCGCTTTAGACTGCGACCGCTCCGAAATCTGGCGATCTTTTGGAGGGTGTGCAGGATGAACCGAGCTCTCATCACCGCATTGGTGGCAGCAGCGTTGGTCGTGTCCGGGGGCAGCACCACCGCCTCCGCTTCCGATGCCCCGCCGCGAACCACGCACGGTCCTTGCCGGTACACCCAGACACCGAACGAGCCGGCGGCGCGGCCGGTTCCCTTGCCGCCCGACCCGCGGCACACCCCCAGTCACGGCACGGTCGATATGGCTGTCCCGACCAGCCAGGGCCCGCTCCCGCTGCATCTGGACCGGGCGAAGGCGCCGTGCACGGTCCAGAGCTTCGTGCACCTGGCGCGGCACCGGTTCTACGACCGTACGGTGTGCCATCGGCTGACGGCGTATCCGACGCTGAAAGTCCTGCAGTGTGGCGACCCGACCGGCACTGGCGAGGGTGGGCCGGGGTACGAGTACAAGGACGAGCTGCCGGTGGACCTGCCGCCGGCACCGAGCGATCCGACCGGCGTCCGTCGCCTTTACGGGCGCGGTTTGCTGGCGATGGCCAACGCCGGGCCGAACACGAACGGTTCGCAGTTCTTCGTCGTCTACGGCGACTCCGCGCTGCGACCGAACTACACGGTGTTCGGCACGGTCGGTGCCGCCGGCCTGAAGACGCTCGACAAGATCGCTGCTGGCGGAATCGAGCCAACTACGCAGGACCCGGCGCCTGTCGACGGCATGCCCGTGCTGCGGACCGAGCTGCTCAGCGTCCGGCCGTCCTGCCGGCCCTGATGAACTCTGGTGCGGTCACCGTGGGTCCAGCTATGTGCCTGGTCTGTCTCACGGTGATGTGAAGTAGCCGTTGCCGATGTCCGCCCAGGTGACCTCGCCGATGCTGTCGTAGAAGGTGACCAGGTCAGCTGGGAGGAGGTTCACATGTAGGCCAGGCCGCTGCCGTTCGAGCCGATGACCACTTGCCCTCCAAGGATCTTCGTGGAGCGACTTCTGGGAGCGGAGATGGTGCGGGCCCTACGCCGCCGAGGACTGGTTCACGTGGCCGGCACGGTGGCACCCGCTGCAGCCCCGGCGTCGAGAGTGTCATTCCAAGCGGGCGGCCCTGCCAGCGCAGGGTCGCGGGTGCTGCAGGCCACCCGGATCACGCTGGGCCTGCTGGCATCCCGGATCGGCCAGCTCTCCGAGCAGATCCGTGAGGTGGACGCCCGTCTGACGTGGCTCGTGGAACGTCATGCCCCGCAGCTGCTCGAGGTGGTGGGGGTCGGCCCGGACACGGCGGTCACGTTGCTGATCACGGTGGGGGCAACCCGGAACGGCTGGACAGCGAGGCGTCCTTCGCCATGTTGTGCGGTGTGAGCCCGGTCGAGCGTTCCTCGGGACGCCGGCAGTTCCGTCGTCTCAACCGTGGTGGCGACCGTCAGGCGAATGCCGCGCTCCATCGCATCGTGTTCACCCGTCTGCGGGTCGACCCGCGCACTCAGGACTATTACGAGCGCCGGATCAAGGAGGGCAAGACCCGACGCGAAATCATCCGCTGCCTCAAGCGCTACGCGGCACGCGAGGTCTTCCACCTGGTCAAACAGCTACAGCCAGCACCCCGCTCATAGGGGCTGTGTGTGAGAGCGCCGGTGAGAGCTGCGCTCGACGGCAAGCTCCTACAGGCGCGGCCGGCGGGGGCTTCCGGGCGGGTGTGCTGCAGCTCCGGCGTCGGCACCGCTGCCCCCGGGTTCTCCTCCCTGCGCCCTCGCGTCGAGTGCTCGGCAAAAATCCGGCCGGGGCCCTTGGCGACCAACAGTCATAGCCTTCGCCCCTGCAAAGTCGAACGCTCCGGGAGGCGTCTGAGGCGATGCCTGCCCCCGCCGAGGGGCGCACGGGCTTCTCGTCCGCAGGCTGTTCATGGTCGCGGAAGCTGCGACCTGTTCCGCCTGATGGACGCTGCCGACCGACATCGTCCGCCCCCTGCAGGCCCGCGAGGTGCGGGTGGACCGCGAGATGCTCGCCCTCGGGTACGCGGGCGTGTACTCCGGGTTCCTCCAGCACGCCGTTGCCGCGGCGCGCCGTCACGGCCTGGACACCCGGGCGATCCCTATCGAAGCCGGCCGGCGCAGGATGGTCGGCGGCCAGGCGGGCATGATCACGGACATTGCGCTCGACCTCGCGGCGGCCGGTTGCGTCGACTGACGCGAGTGATCGGTGCGGTGGCTGTGGCGGCCCGGCGGGGCCGGTGCCACCGCCGTCCACGTCAGAGGACGGACGGCGATATCAGCGGCTCGTGTCGGCGTCACCTTCGTCATTCGGAGGGTCTCCCCGTCTCCTGCCGCCCGGAGGGGAGCCGTCCCCGTGCTCTTCTAGCAGCTGGAGAAGCGCGGCGTCCGCTCTCCTCTGATCTTCCTTCGTCAGCTCGACCGGTGCGTTGTTGTAGACGGTGTAGCGACCTGGATCGATGATGTTGGCGGCCCTCAAGATGAACGTCAGCAGGGGGTGCCAACCCTTGCGGTGGCCGACCCGCACCTGTATCTGGGCCTTGTAGTCACGGGCCTCCGGGAGGAAGCCGGAAAACGGTGCCTCGAACTCGAGGAAGAGCTGTTGCGCTTCTCTGCCTGGCACGACGAATCCGGCGGGCAGCTTCACCTCCTCGTCCGGCCCCGGTTGGAGCCGGGACGTGGAGGACACCCACAGGAGGGGCAGATGAGAGGCGGGCTCATCGGGGAAGGTCAGGATGAGGTCCTGCACGACGATCGGCTTGGGACCGGTGTTGTGCAGGACGAGAGGCAGTCGTAGGCGTGCCGTGGAACCGTGGACGATCGCCGCGAAGGAATGAGGTTCCCACGCCTGCAGGCGTCCCTGTCGGGCGTTGAGCCACCAGAACGACGCGACGGTGAAGAGCAGTGCGCAGACTGATACCACACTGGCGCCGGTAAGCGATGAGGACGCGATCCGATCCGCCGCGACCGTCAGCGGAACCACAGAGTCAGTCTGCCAGCCCCGCCGTGGGCTCGCTAACAGGACGAGTAGCCGCCGACAGTCTCCGGGAACGGGTCAGAGGCCGACGAGGAGTGCGAGATACCAGGCGACCAGGGCCGCGCATGTCACCGCGGGGAGGAGTTTGGTCAGCCCGTCGCGTTTGCATACGTGCGTGGTCACGGCACCGGCGAGCAGCATCAGCAGTCCGATGCCGGCCAGACCGCCGCACAGCGGTACGACCGGGCCGAGGGCCACGCCGATGGCGCCGGCCAGCTCCAGGCCGCCGATGACCCGGTAGGCCGCGGTGGTGAAGCCGGCGTGGGCGGCGAGCTCGGGCATCGGACCCAGGGCCAGGATCTTGGCCGCGCCCAGCAGGGCGAAGATCAACGCGATGAGACAGGTCAGCGAGGCGGAGAGGATCAAGAGACGCCCTCGGGGGTGTGCGGGTGACGGGCCTGGCGGCGTTCGGCTCCCAGGTCGGCGAAGTAGGCGATCAGGTCGGGGTTGTCGACGGCGGAGGGGTTGAGGACCTGGTCGGCGGGGGCGCCCTGGAGGAGGCGCTTGACCGGGACCTCGAGCTTCTTGCCGGTCCTGGTGTGCGGGATGGCCGGTACGGCGAGGATCTCGTCGGGGACGTGGCGGGGTGAGGCGCCGGTGCGGAGGGCGTTGCGGATCTTCTCCCGCAGGGCGTCGTCCAGCGTGACTCCGGACGCGGGGACGACAAACAGGGGCATCCAGTAGCCGCCGTCGAGTTCCTCCGCGCCGATGACGAGGGCCTCGGTGATCTCGGGGAGGCGTTCGACGATGTCGTGGATGTCGGCGCTGCCCAGGCGTACGCCGTTGCGGTTGAGGGTGGCGTCGGAGCGGCCGTGCACGATCACCGAGCCGTGGGAGGTGAGGGTGATCCAGTCGCCGTGCCGCCACACGCCCGGGTAGGCGGTGAAGTAGGCGTCGCGGTAGCGGCTGCCGTCGGGGTCGTTCCAGAAGTACAGCGGCATGGAGGGCATCGGGCGGGTGACGACCAGTTCGCCGACCTGGTCGACGACCGGCCGTCCCGCGGCGTCGTACGCCGCGAGCGCCACGCCGAGGTTGGGGGTCGACAGCTCACCCGCCCACACCGGGGTGGTGGGGGCGCTGCCGGCGAAGGCGGAGACGACGTCGGTGCCGCCGCTGGTGGAGGCCAACTGGATGCCTGCGCCGACGTGGTCGCGGACCCAGTGGTAGGCGGAGTTGGGCAGGGTGGAGCCGGTGCTGCCGATGGCGCGGACGGCAGACAGGTCGTGCAGGGAGGGTTCGATGCCCAGCTTGGCCATGGCCAGCAGGTACTGGGGGCTGGTGCCGAAGACGGTGACCTTGTGGCGGGCCGCCAGCGCCCAGAGGACGTCCGGGTGCGCCACCGGCGCGGGGCTGCCGTCGTAGGTGCAGGTGGTGGCGCCGGTCAGCAGGGTGGAGACGACGAGGTTCCACATCATCCAGTGGGTGGTGGTGTACCACAGCAGGCGGTCGCCGACGCCCAGGTCGCTGTGCAGGCCCAGGGTCTTGAGGTGCTCCAGCAGGACGCCGCCGTGGCCGTGGACAATGCCCTTGGGCAGGCCGGTGGTGCCGGAGGAGAAGACGATCCACAGCGGGTGGTCGAACGGCACCGGAGTGATCCCGAGGTACTCGGTGCGGCCGGCCGCGTCCTCCCAGGGAACCGTCAGGCCCGCGGCCCGGGTCGCGGACCACGCACGGCCCAGGTGATCCACGACAACCGTGGCCTTGAGCGTGGGAAGGGCGTCGGCCAGTTCGAGGGAAGCGGCGCGGCGGTCGTGGCGGGTGCCGTTGAAGAGGTAGCCGTCCGCCGTGATGAGCACCGTGGGTTCGAGCTGGGCGAAGCGGTCAGCGGCGGCCTTGGGCGCGTAGTCCTGGCCGCACACCGACCACACCGCGCCCAGGCTGGCCGCGGCGAGGAAGGCGATGACGGCGTGGGGCGTGTTGGGCAGGTAGCCGACCACCCTGTCGCCCTGTCCGACGCCCAGGTCGCGCAGGGTGGCGGCGACGGAGGCGACCTGGGCGCGCAGCTGTCGTCCCGTGATCTCGTAGGCGGCTCCGGTCTCGTCCAGCGCGGTGATCGCGGGTGCGTCCGGGTGCAGGTTGCGCAGGGCGTGGTGGGCGTAGTTGAGGGTGGCGCCGGGGAACCAGCGGGCGCCGGGCATGGTCTCCTCGGCCAGCACCCGCTCGTACGGTGTGGCGGCGTCGATGTCGAAGTACTCCCACACCGCGGCCCAGAAGCCTTCCAGGTCGGTGACGGACCAGTGGTGCAGGGCCTGGTAGGCGGTGGGGTCCTGGATGCCGTCGGTGCCCTGGTGCCGGGCGGCCCAGCGGGCGAAGTCCGCGATGCGGCTGCCGGCGGCCGCTTGGGGGTCGGGCGGCAGGAAGGGCTCCGGATAGGGCGTGGAGTGCGGGGTGGTCATGGTGTGGTGTTCCTCGTCAGGGTGCGGGCCGGGCTTCGGCGGGGCGGCGGGCCGTGTGCAGCAGGGGAGCCCAGGCGGCGGCGTCGGTGAAGTCGCCGGTGCCGGTGGGGACGGTGTCCATCACGACGCGGTCGGGGCGCAGCAGGACGGCGTCCGCCCGGCCGCGTGCCAGCCAGGCGGCCAGCGTGCCGTCGTCGTCCAGGTCGCCGACATGGATCACGGATGCGCCAAGGGCCGTGGCCACGCCCGTCATCCGTGCCGTGGGCGGCACGGCGGTCAGCACGGCGAAGGAGTCCCCGAGGATGTCGTCGAGGCGCTCTCGCCTGCCGTCGACCATCACCCAGGGCTGCGGGCAGAAGGTGCCGGCCAGTGAGCGGCCGGTCAGCCGGGGGCGGCGTCGTACCAGCGGATTGGCGGTCAGTGAGGGACTGAGGTCGCGGCTCACCGCCGCGGTCACACCGGGGATGCGGCAGGCCGCGCCCACCACGGCCCGGCGGATGGCCGCACCGCGGTCCTGTCCGCCGGTCATGGCCCAGCCGACGGCGACCGCGACACGGATCACGTGGCGGGCGTGCGGCTTGCGCTCCTGCTGGTAGGTGTCCAGCAGCCGGTCGTCCGCACCCTGCTGAAGGACGCGGGCGAGTTTCCAGGTGAGGTTGCGGGCGTCGCGCAGGCCCGCGCACAGGCCCTGCCCGATGAAGGGCGGGGTGAGGTGGGCCGCGTCGCCCAGCAGGAAGACGCGTCCCCGGCGCCACCGGTCGGCGAGGCGGGCCCGGAAGGTGTACCGCGCCTGCCGGATCACCTCGAAGTCGTCGCCCCCATGGGCGGCGGACGGCAGGTCGACCCAGGGGGCGACCAGCTCGTGCAGCTGCTCCAGTCCTTCCGGGCCGTCCAGGGACTCGCCCTCGGCCAGCCGGAACTCCCAGCGGTAGCGGTCCTCGCCGACTCGCATGAAGGTGGCCGGGCGGGTGGGGCAGCAGATCTGCTCGGCGCCTTCCCAGGTGCGCACCGGGAGGCTGGTGCGCACGTCGATGACCCGCCAGCTCTCCTCGAAGTGCAGGTCCTCCCACACGGCGCCGATGGCGTCGCGGGTGAGGCTGCCGGCGCCGTCGCAGCCGAGGACGGCGTCGGCCCACACGTGCTCGTCCTCGTCGCTGCCGTCGCGGCGGAAGGTGACCCGGACCGGAGCCGTTCCGTCGGTGTCCTGGGTGACGGACACGACCTCCACCCCGCCCCACAGCTCGCACTCGGGGCGACGAGCCAGGGCGTCGCGCAGCAGCCGTTCCAGCTCCGGCTGGTCGAACATGCTGGTCTGCGGGAAGCCGTGGTGTCCGTGCAGGGACCGAGGGAACTCGGCGATCACGCGGCGCCGGGCGTCCAGCAGCCGCAACCCGGGCGCCGGCCGGGCGAGGGCGGCGAACTCCTCGTGGACGCCGACGCTCTGCAGGATCCGGCGGACCTCGTCGTCCACGACGACGGCGCGCGGCAGGGGGTAGATGTCCCGGTGGCGTTCGAGGAGCAGGCTGGGCACTCCGTGCCGGGCGAGCAGGAGCGCGGCCGTGACTCCGACGGGTCCCGCGCCGATGATCACTACCGGTCTCCGGGATGCGGCGCTCACGTCGCGTCCGCCACAGCGGTCTGCTGCTCGCCGAGGTCGATGCGCCCGTCCGGGGTGGCGATCGAGGCGGTGACGAGGTCACCGTCGCGCAGATACCGGGGGTTCTTGGCCTGGCCGTTGAAGAACGCCTTCCACTTCAGCGCGGGCGGCAGCAGCGCGGCGATCTTCTCGACCGGCTTGGGCGGGGCCTTCAGGGCGGTGCCGCCGGGCGTACCGGTCAGCAGCAGGTCGCCCGGGTCGAGGGTCTGGAAACGGGCGAGCAGGGTGAGCGCCTGCGCGGGCCGCACGATCATGTCGGCCAGTGTGCGGTCCTGACGCGTTACGCCGTTCACCGACAGCCGCAGTCGCAGGTCGATCAGACGGTCGAAGTCCTCCGGCTCCAGCAGGGCCAGGTACGGACCCGTCGGGGTGAAGGTCGGGTAGGACTTGCTCTCGTAGAACTGGGTCTTGGTCAGCTGAACGTCGCGGGCGCTGACGTCGTTGGTGAGGACGAGCCCGGCGACGTACGAAGGAAGGTCCTGCTCCTCCACAAGTGTGCCCACCGGGAGTGTCGCGCCCATGACGAGGCCGAGTTCGACTTCGTAGTCGAGGAAGTTCACGTGTGCCGGGCGGACGATCGTGTCGTGCGGGCCGCTGACCGAGCCGGACGCCTTGCGGAAGAAGGTGGGCGGTATGTCGCCCGTGAAGCCCGAGTCCTTGGCGTGGCTGCGGTAGTTGACCATCTGGGCGACCACCCGGCAGGGGGTGGTGACCGGGGGCAGCGCGACCAGGTCGGCGACGGGTGTGCCGCTCTCGTCGGAGGCGGCGGCCTCCTGGACGGCGGCCCGGTCGGCGAGCAGTTCGGCGGTGGTGACCGCCTTGGTCTCGATGCGGACGGCGCGCTCGTTTCGGACGGCCCACCAGCCGTCGGGGGTGCGCAGCACGTTGGTGCTCATGAGCTCATCGCTTTCATCAGGCCCAGCAGGCGTGCGGGGTCGAGTTCGTTGTCGTCGCGCAGGGCCGTCATGACCTCGCGGAGCTTGGCGGGGGAGGGGCTGGTGCCCAGGAAGTCGCGGGTGACGGGCGGTCCCCACTGGGCCAGGCCGCTCGCCGACATCGGCGCCCATCCGGGTTCGAGGTCGCAGGAGAACAGGTCGCCGTCGGCGAAGTGCTCCAGCATGAAGCGGTCGGGGTCGCGCCAGTAGTCGAAGAGCTGGCTGCCCTGGATGTGCCGGCCGATCCCCCAGCTGCGCTGGTAGCCGCGCTCGGCCAGGTACTCCCCGCCGGCGGCGATCGCGTCGAGGTCGGTGACCTGGTAGGCGGAGTGGACGTAGCCGGTGCCCGGCCCGAGGTGCAGGGCGAGGGTGTGGTGGTCCACGGGCAGGCTGCCCTGGTCGCAGCGGATGAACGCCATGGTCGGCCCGCGCTGGCGCTGCCCGTCCAGGAACAGGAAGTCGGACACGATCATGCCAAGGGTGTCCAGGTACCAGTCCAGGGTGCGGGTGAACGTCCGCGTCTCCAGCACTACGTGGCCGAGGCGCTGGATGCGGGACGGCTCACGGGGCGGGCGCTGGGTGGTGTTCGTACGACGGCCTTCGATGCCGGTGTTGAGGATCAGCGGCTGCTGCCCGGGCAGCGCGGGCAGCGGTTCGGCGCAGTGCACCACCCGGACCGGGAGTCCCGAGGGATCGAACAGGGCGACCGACCGACCGCCGCCGGGGACGTCGATGTCCCGGACGGTGTGCCCGACGGCGGCGGCCAGCCGGTCCACATCGGCCCGCTCGGCCGCACGGAACGCGGGCCCGAGGAAGCGGGAGGCGCGGCCGCGCCGGATGACCATGCAGGGGGAGCCCTCGAACGTGCCGCGCAGCCACAGTTCGTGATCGGTGCGGGCGGCGATCGCGAAGCCGAAGTCACGGGCGAACACCTCGGCCCGGTCCAGGTCCGGCTTCTCGAACTCCAGCCAGGCCAGATCCGCCACTTTGATCACGGGATTGCGGGCTCGTCCGGGGTGTTCACCGCGTAGGGCGCCCTGCTCACTGTGGAGGTCTTGGTGGGGCGTCAGAGGACCGCCCTTGTTAACGGGGATGTGGGACATGGTGTCCTCCAAGCAACACTGCCGTAATGAGGAAATCATCAACTCTGCTGATTCTCGTCGTCAATAGGCGCAGCCCCAATAATTGAGGATCTCATCAGTAATGGCAGTGTCATCGTTGCGACGGTTACACTGGCCCGTATGCCGACGTCAGCCCCGCCCAAGAACCGCTTCGAGCGACGCCGTGCCGAGACCCGCCAGGCGCTCGTCCGCGCGGCCCGGCAGATCCTCGCGGAAACCGGGGACACGAGCGCAAGCATCCAGGCCATCGCCGAGCGCGCCGATGTCGGCTTCGGGTCCTTCTACAACCACTTCGAGTCGAAGACGGAGCTGTTCGACGCGGCGGTGACGGACGCCTTGGAGGAGTTCGGGCAGGTCATCGACGCGCGTGTGGAAGGTATCGACGACCCGGCCGAGCTGGTCGCGGCCGGTTTCCGGCTCACCGCCCGGATGGCCGACTCCCACCCGGAACTCATGCGGATCCTGCGCGACCGCGGCTTGTCCCACATCCACTCCGACAGCGGTCTCTCCCCGCGCGCCCTGCGCGACCTGGAGATCGGCATCGCCTCGGGCCGTTTCTCCTGCGGCAACGCGACCACCGCTCTGTCCGCCCTGGGCGGCACCCTGCTGTCCCTGGTGGCTCTGCGGCTGGACCGCCCGGACCTCGACGGCGACGAGGCCGCCTCCGACCTGGCCGAGATGGTCCTGCGCATGCTCGGCCTCGCTGCGGACGACGCCCACGAGGTCACCCGTCGCCCGCTGCCCGAACTCGCCCGATGACCTCCTGCACCTGAAGCGCGGCCCTCTGTGGTGCTACGCCGGCGGCGACGAGGAACGCGGTGGCGGCGGCCTCACCTTTGGGGTCCGCCCACGGGCATGCGGCGTTCTCCTCGGCGAGGGCCAGCATGAGTGCCTCCAGTGCTTGGGCGAGCACGGGTGCTGGAAGGTGGACCGCGAAGACGCCTTCGCGCTGACCGCGCCGTAGGGTTGCGACGGCTTCTGCGCGGGCCGGTGCCAGGGTGGTGCGGATCTCGTCCTCTCCCTGATGGCGCCGTCCCAAGGCGATGAGCATGCGGTAGTGGTCGCCCACCGTCCATGCCGCCAGCACCATCCGTGTCATCGCCTCGACCGGGTCGGCATCCGCGGTACGGGCTCCGGCGAACGCCTGCCGGAGCTCACGGCCTGCTTCCTGGGTCAGGTCGGCGATCAGCGCATGTCGGCTGGGGAAGTGTCCGTAGAGGGTGCGCCGGGCGACGCCGGCCGCCTGAGAGATGCTGTCGAGACTCGCGTCCGGGTCCTTCCGTAGTTTCCGCCGGGCGGTGGCGAGGATGCGTCGGCGGTTGGAGTGAGCATCCTTGCGCTGCACAGTACGGCCCGGGGTGTCGGTCGTCTGCATGGTTCTTCCTCTCCACGGTTGCCGGAAAGCCGTGGGCGCCGGTGCTCCCTCACGCACCGGCGCCCACTCACCCCTGCCCAGGGTGGCTTGTCGTCCTGCTGACGGGTGTCAGGGGACGAGGATGAGGCGGATCGGGTCGCCGATCTTGTTCTCCAGTCGGTGGACGGCGTCGGCGGCCTCGATGAGCGGGATGTGGTCGGTGATGGAGGGGGCCAGGTCGAGGCGGCCGGCCGCGGTCAGCTGCACCAGCTCGGAGACGGACTCGGGGAAGCCGCCGTAGTGGCCGCGCACCTGCTTCTGCAGGTAGTTGAAGGTCAGGCCCTCGGTGATGGTGAGCGGCCTGGGCGTGATGCCCACCAGGATCAGGGAGCCGCCCAGGCCGAGCACGGAGGCGGCCTGGTCGCGGACGGCGGGTACGCCGGCGCAGTCGAAGGCGAAGTCGAGGCCGCGTCCGCCGGTGGCTGCGCGGACCTGGTCGGCGAAGTCGGGGGCTGCCGGGTCGAGCGCGAGGTCTGCGCCGAAGGCGAGGGCGCGCTCGCGGGCGCTGGGCAGCGGGTCGACGGCGATGATCGGGGCGGCGCCGACCAGGCGGGCGAGACGTACGTTGTGGGCGCCGACTCCGCCCACGCCCCAGACGCCGACGGACTGGGCGGCACGGACGCCCGCGGTGGCCACCACTGCGGCGTAGGGGGTGGAGACCGCGTCGGGGATGATCGCGGCCTGGTCGAAGGGGAGGCTGTCGGGGATGGGGATGAGGGTGTCCTCGCGGGCGACCACGTACTCGGCCCAGCCGCCGTCGTAGTCGATGCCGGCGGTGAGCATCTGGGTGCAGGGGCGGTGGCGCACGCATCCGGCGCACGTGCCGCAGGTCTTGCCGGCCTCCAGGGTGACGCGGGTGCCGACGGGCAGGCCGCGCTTGAGGTCGGGGCCGAGCGTGTGGATCACACCGGAGACCTCGTGGCCGACGGTGATGGTGTCGGAGGTGGCGAACAGCGGGACGAGGGAGCCGTCGAGCAGGTGGACGTCGGAGAGGCAGACGCCGGCGGCCTTGACCTCGATGAGGACCTCGCCCGGGCCCGGTACGGGGATCGGGACCTCTTCCACGGCGAACTTCTTGCTGTCCAGGTGGAAGCGTCCGGCGAGCATGGTGTCCATGGTGATCTGCTTTCTGTGAGCGGCACGGCCTGGTGGTTCGGGCCATGGGTGCCATGGGGTGTCTGAATGGCTGGTGGGGCCGGGAGGCGTGCGGGGGAGGCAGGACGTCCGCACGCCTCCCGGCGGCTGGGGGTCAGCGCGACTTGACGGCGTGCGCCGGTCAGGCGAAGACGTCCTGCTGGTAGCGCTCGTCCGCTTCGAGCTGGGCGAGCCACTGCTGGGCGGTCTCGTCGTCGCTGCCGGTCTTCTGGCGGTGGATGGCTGCGAGGGCCTCGCGGACGGCGGGGGCCATGCGGCGGCCGTCACCGCAGACGTAGACGTAGGCGCCGTCCTCGATGGCCTGCCACACCGTGTCGGCGGCATGGGCGATGGCGTTCTGCACGAACCGGGCCGGGTGGCCGGTCACCGCGGAGAAGGCGGTGTGGACCTGCGCGATCCCGGCCTGCTCCCAGTCCTGCATCTCCTGGCGGTAGAAGTAGTCGTGCTCCGGGTGGCGGCAGCCGACGAACACCTGAGACAGGCCCACCTGGGTGCCGTTCGCGTGCTGTGTCGCCCGCTCCTCCAGGAAGCCGCGCAGCGGCGCGATGCCGGTGCCGGGGCCGATGAGGATCAGGGGAGTGGCGGTGTCGGCGGGCGGTGCGAACGTCGGGGAGGGCACGCGGACGTAGCCGTAGACGACGTCTCCGGGCTCGAGGCTGGCGATGTAGGAGGAGCAGGTGCCGCGGTACTGGCCGTCGCCGGACAGGGCCGGGCCTTCCAGCAGGCCGACGGTCAGGCGCACGTGGCGCGGGTTGGCGGACGGGGCGGAGGAGATGGAGTAGAAGCGCGGGCGGATGGGGCCCATCATCTCCAGGAACACCGCCAGCGGCAGCTCGACGGCAGGGAAGCGCTCCAGCAGGCCCAGGACGGAGATGCGCTTGCCGAGGATCTCCTTCTGGTAGCGCTCCTCGGCTTCCTGGGTGTCGGCGGTGTACGCCTGGAGCTGCGGCCGGGTCCACGGGCACTGGGTGTACTCGGCGAGCGTCTGGATCTGGGAGCGGGTGGCCACGTCCTGCAGCTCCAGGAACTCGGTGAGCAGGATGCCGGCGGTGACCGGGGTGCCGACCGGCAGGTGGGTGCGGCCACCGGCCGGCTGGTCGAGCCGGAGCACCTGGTCGTAGTCGACGCCGAGCCGCCTCAGTGCGCGTTCCACCAGGGCGAGTTCGTTCTTGGCGAAGACGGCCAGGTGGTTGCCGGTGTCGTAGGTGACGCCGTCGGGCAGCTCGAAGGTGATGGACTTCGCGGACGGGCGCGGCGGCTCGATGCTGAAGTCCCACAGTCCGGTCGCGTCGGCCACGAGCTCGTCGTTGGTCACCACGGTGAGCGGGTACGCCTGCTCGGAGACGATGGCGGGGCGCACGTCGGACTCGGTGAGCAGCTGGACCTGGTAGCGGGGGCCGCTGGCCTGGGAGGTGTCGGCGGCGTACTCCTCGGCCAGGGTGGCCCACAGGTTGTCCATCCACCGCGTGGCCATGCCGTCGAAGTCACCGGCGGCGTCCGCGATGCCGCGCTCGACGATGGGGGTGGCGCCGGCGGCCAGCAGACCTTCCTCGATCCGCTTGGGGAATGCCTGGTAGGTGGCCACCCACTGGGTGTTGCCGGCGCCCAGCAGCGCGTACCGCACATTCGCCAGCGAGCCCTCGGGCAGCCCGGCGGCGAGCAGATCGTCGAAGCGCTGGGCGTTGTCGGGAGCCTTGCCGTTGTAGCTGGCGGCGACGACGGCGAGCAGGCCCTCGGAGGGCAGGTTGTCACCCAGCTCGTCCAGGCTGATGAGGGTGGTGCCGAAGCCGGAGCGCTCGCCGCGGTCGGCGATGGTGCGGGCCAGGTCCTCGCACGAGCCGAGGCTGGAGCCGTAGGCGACGGTCAGGTTCACACCGACACCGCTGACCGCTGCCTGGGCCTGCGTGTCGCCGGCCTGCAGGTCCGCGGCGCCGAAGACGGTCCGCTCGTGCTCCTGACGACGGCGGACGATCAGCTCGAAGTTGCCGGGCTTGCGCGTCAACGCCTCCCGCACGTCCATCTTGTAGTCGCTGATGTCCGAGAGCTTGAACTTCTGCAGCACCAGCGCCAGGGCCAGGCGGGCCTCGGTGAGCGCGAACTGCCGGCCGATGCAGGCGCGTACGCCGTTGCCGAACGGCTTGTAGGCGTGCGGGTGCTGCTGGGCGCGGTTCTCCGGCAGCCACCGATCGATGTCGAACTCGTCGGGCCGCTCCCACGCCTTGGGATGGGTGTGCAGCGGGCCTTCGAGAATCATGACCTGCGTGCCCTTCTTGAGCTGGTAGTGGCCGCCGATCACGGTGTCCTCCAGCGGGGCCTTGCCGAACGCCGGGATCGGAGCCCACAGGCGCAGCGTCTCCTCCAGGATCCGCGGGATGACGTCCAGCTGCATGATCGTGTCGTAGTCCGGGACCGTGTCACCCGGCAGCAGGCGGTCCACCTCGGCGTACGCCTGGGCCAGGACGTGCGGGTTGCGCATCAGCGAGTAGGTGGCGAACGACAGCAGACCACTGGTGGTCTCGTGCCCGGCGATCAGGAACGTCAGCACCTGGTCGCGGACGTTGTCGTCGGCCAGCAACTTGCCGGTCTCCGGGTCGGTGGCCTCCAGCATCAGACCCAGCAGGTCCTCCTCACCGGTGCCCTTCCCCTCGCGGCGCTCCTTGATCACGCTCTCGACCAGGTCCTGCATCAGCCGGATGTTGTCGCGGTACTTCCGGTCGTCCGCCTTGCGCAGCTTGGTCATCATCGGAAGTTCCTGCGAGCGCCGCAGCGACTCCACCAGCGCGCCCAGCAGCGCGTTGAGGAAGGGGTGCAGCTCCTCCTTGTCGAAGGACTTGAACCGGTAGCCGAACCCCGACAGGGCGATGGTGTCCAGCGTCAGGCGGGTGTAGTCGTCGGTGATGTTGACCGGCTGACCCTCCCGGCGTTCCCACTTGCCCGCCAGGTCCTGGGCGATCTCCAGCATCTGCCCGTAGTAAGCCCTCATGGCCCGCTGACTGAACGCCGGGAGCAGGACGCGGTGTGCCATGCCCCATTCCTCTTCGTGCTGGTGAGCCGTGAACAGGCCGGCACCGGCGAAGTCCCGGACGTGGTGCAGCGGCGTCTTGTCGATCTGCTTGAAGAACCGCGTCTCGTCGCAGACCTCGGCCACCAGGTCCGGGTCGTAGACGAAGACCTGCTCGATGCCGGCGATGTCCATGCTGTAGATGCCCTCGGGGAACTGCTTGGACAGCTCACCGAAGTACTCCACCGGATTGGTGTCGGGGATCTGCGGCGTGTTGCCGAGGAGAGGGATCCCACGCGGGGACCGGATGGGGCGAAGGTCGTTCGCGGAGTGCGTGGTCATGACTTGCTCCTCTGCGTGGAGGGGAATGGGCAAGGGCGCGCTGCTCAGGTCGATGCCGTGGCGCCGTACGGAAACATACGCCGTATGGAATTAGTACCGTACGACGTATGGAAATGTGAAGCAAGCCCGCTCGCCGTGGTGGGCGCTGTGATTCAGGTCATTTCCATACGGTGTACGAAACTGATACCGTACGAGGTATGGAGAAGAAGGTGAGGCGTCCCCCGCGGGGAACGAGGAAGAGGGACGTGCCTCTGACCGAGGCCGGGATCTACGCCGCCGCCCTGCGGCTGATAGACGCGGACGGTGTCGAGGCGCTCACCATGCGCAAACTCGCCACCGATCTCGACGCGAACCCGATGTCGCTGTACCACCACGTGCCGAACAAGGAAGCGGTGCTGCGTGGCGTGACGAGAATGGTCGGCGCCCAGTTCCGCACCGTGACGCTGGAGGATGCTCCCTGGCAGGAGCGCATCCGCCTGCTCGCAACGGACTTCCGGACCCTGGCGCACCGTCACCCCGAACTGATGGCCTACTCGTTCAGCCATCAGCCCGACTTCATCCAGCCCGACGACCCGTTCTGGACCGCGCTCACCGCGATCGTGGAGGCTGCCGGGGTTCCGCAGTCAGAGGTCTCGGAGATCGCGGCGCTGATGGTCGCCGTCGTCATCGGCGTCCTCACCGCAGAACTAAACGGCGCACTCCACCAGTGGTCGACCCTCAAGCCCCACGGCCCTGAAGCCGACGCAGACGGGGCCACGGACGCACACCCTGGCTCTACGGGTGCGGCCCCCGAAGGCCCTGACCAGGACCACATGTTCCGCCTCGTGATGGACACGCTGATCACGGGCCTGGAAAGCCGCCTCACCGCCGGTCGTGACGGCCGGCACGCCGGCCATTGAGCCAGTCAGCCTGAGACGCTGCGCCCCAGGCACTGGCTGCTGAGGCGCACCCGCAGTCGGGCGATCTCAGGCTGCGACACACGGGAGCCACCCCGTCACATCGGTGAGACCGCCCGGCGGGGTGGTTCCACATCCAAGCTCTACACGGCAGCCGTATGTCGACGCTGAACCGTGAAATGACCATGGTCGTTGGCTTGTTCCTGGTCTCCCTCCTGGAGGGGAACCGTCGGCCTCGTCGAGCTGCCGACTCCAGCAGCACCCGGCCTCACTGCTCGCTGGGGCTGCCGCCACAGCCAGAGCCGCAAGACGATCTGGCTCGAGCAGCGCATCGAACGTTGTTCCTACTGAGCCCCCGAACTCGTGGTCGACGCATCCGCTCACCGCAGAGCTCCGTCCGTCGTCGCGCCTACAGGGAATCCCATGCCGGGGATCCAGCGGACCCCTTTTCGCTCAGCTCGGCTCAGACCGTCTTGACGTGGCGGGCGTGCCGCGTTCCCCAACGCTCGGCGAACTGAGCGACCAGGAGCAGACCCCGTCCCCCCTCGTCGTAGGTGCGGGCCCGGCGCAGGTGAGGTGTCGTGCTACTGCGAGATCTCTTCATCGGGCAGCCGCCCGTCCCAGCAGCCGTCCATGAGTCGAGCAGTTCAGCAGGCTCGGCCAGCACTCCGGCTGACCGGAACTCGGCCGTCGTCCACCAGTGGGCTTGCGAGGCGAGCGCGAAGCGGACAAACGGCGGCCAGACTTCCGCTGCAGGGCGCACCACGACGACGTAGACGCCTTCAGATGCGTCCCTGCGGCAGAGCCTGCCGATGAGCGGCGAGCTACGGAGCGCGGGAAGGTGGGCGACGCGACGCAGGTAGCGGGTTGCCGCGTGGCGGCTGGTCTCACCGGGGCGGGTCGGCCGCGGAGTCGCGGCGAACATCCTGACCGAGGCTGGCTTCGGCCCGACCCTCTCGACGCCACGACTGCTGACAGCCACTCACCATGGCGGTGAACACCGAGGTGCAGACGTCCGTGTGCCTGTCTCAGGTCGCACCCTGACAGGACTCACCTTTCGGCGAGGAAGTGCGCCAGCAAGCGGTCGAAGTCGCTGTGGTCAAGCTCGGCCCCCCGGGGCACCACTGCCTCCGTTTCCTGCAGGAACGCCTTGAATTCCTGCGCTGGGGCCTTGAGCAGGGCCGTACCGGACGGCGGGTTGAGAAGGATGTACAAGTCGCGGCAGCCCTCCTCGCCGGTGGGCCATATGTGAACGTCTCCCTCGCCGACGGGGCCCTCCAGGCCGTCGATCAGCAAATCGCGCCCGATGATCCATTCCACCGACTCGTCGCTGTCGACATCGGTGGTGAATGCGACATGGACCACGTAGGGATCACTCGGCTCGTACCGCAGATTCATGATCATGGGCAAGGACGTCGCATACACGCCGACAAGCTTCACAGGTAGCCCCTGGATCACAGTTCTCAATGACTTCATTGGGTCTTACTCCTGGTGTTTCGAGTCATCCGGGGAGGGCCATCGGAAGGGCTGTCGTCGGATTCAAGGGGGCTGCACAGAGACGCGGTTACTGCGAGGACCGGTGGCGGTCGGCACGAGGACACCCGCAGGAGCAGTTCTTCGTGCCGTCGCAAGGGCGCCCGGCCGACGGGAGCAGGCGAGGCCACTGCCGGCCGGGGCCATCACGGAGATGTGGCCAACGGTGGTTGCCGGACAAAGGGCGCCCTTGCCCTCAGCGATCGACGCTGTACCGGTCGTGGTTGTAGTGAACCGACTCGTCGCGGTCCCCACCTCGACGCCGGCCGTGGTTGCCGGGGCCCGGTCACGCAGTGCAGAGCCGTCCTTGGACCGGTCGGCATGCTGTCCGAGTCCGAGGAGATGCACATGACCGCACAGGCGCCCGCCACTGGTGGGTCGTCATCGACGACACCGGAACCACCATCGCAGGGCCGCCGGATACCGGCCCTTCTGGCCGCCTCACTCGTCGCAGGCCGACCGTCAGCGCAAGGGAGAGTCCACGGTGGGCGTCAGCAGGGTCTCGTCGAGGCCGACGATCTGGCTGATGTCGAAGCCCTCCATGTCCGCGCGGAATTCAGGACTCGACAGGTATGCCTCCAGCCGCTCCTGCACGTCGTCGGCGTCCTTGTAGGAAACGAGGGCGTACAGCCGGGGAGTGTCGCTTCCGGGCGCCGCGGGCACCGTCCAGACGCCGTGGGTGGTGATCCGGTGCTTGGCCATACCGGGAATGTGCTGGGCCCAGATCTTCTCGTAGGCGGCGAGCGCGTCGGAGCTGCGCAGGGTGTAGACGCGAAGCTGGTACTGGGACATGACACTGGTTCCTTTACTTCTGAGCATGGATGGTCGGCGGTCAGCCGTGGGGGAGGAGGTGTGCCAGTTCGGCATCCCAGTCGATGAGTCCGGACTCGGTACCCCGTGGCACCAGAGCCTGGGTGTCTTGAAGGAAGGACGAGATGTCCTGCACGGGCACCTCGAGCAAGGCGGTGCCCGCGGAAGACCCGAGGGCGATGTAGATCGACTGGTCCCCCCGCCCCGCGGCCGACCAGATCCGGACGTCCGCGTGGCCTGCGGAACCCTTCAGACCGTCAGCCAGAAGATCCCGCCCCAAGACCCATTCGACCGGCTCGTCGCAGTCGACGAAGAAGGCGGCACGGACGACATAGGGATCAGCGGGCTCGTAGCGCAGACGTACGCAGAGGGGCAACGAGTAGACGTGCGAGACGACCAGCTGCACGGCCACTCGCCGTTCTACGACCTTCAAGGACTTCTTCATCGGCTTCCGCTCCCGGGTATGGCTCGGCGGTGCCTCACATGGGCCTGTGGCGAAGAGACGGCGCGGGCGGAGGCGGTACAGCAGGGCGCGGGCACCGGACGGCGCTGGCGCACCGCATGATGAGTGGCGCTGCACTCACTCGGCCGGCAGTCGGGGACGTCACCCCCCGACCGCCAGCGGGATCCCCGCCGCCGGCAGGGGCAGGGCCGAGGAGAACTGCTTGCGCCCATGGCCGAGACCCGTCTCACCGGTCGTCGCGGCTCAGGTCGTGGCGGTGCCTGCCCCCGCCGTCGTGCTCGCAGCGGTTCCCGTCGTGGCGGTAGTACCTGTCGGACGTCCAGCCGTGTCCCACGCCGTTCCAGCGGTAGAAGTGACCATCGCGGTAGTAGAGACCGTCGCAGTCGTGCCGGGTCGAATCGGTGCCGTGGCGGTCCTGGTGCCAGCCGCGGGTCTCGTCGCAGGAATAGCCCCGCTCGAGCAGGTAGCCGACACCGTGGTCCCATCTGTAGTCAGCGGCCACGGCCCTGTCGGTCGGGTGCTGGGCGTGCGCGGACGCAAGGGGCGCGGCCGAAGCAGTGCCACCGGCACCGAGAACGGCGGCACCGGCGACCGCGACGGAGGAGACAGTGAGGGCGATGCGCTTCGCGAGCTTGTTCATGATCTTTCCTTCCCGAGGGGGTGATCTGCGCCAACGGCGGTTCTGCCAGGCGATGTATGACGCCCGGTGTGGTCCGAGCGGGCAGTTCCATACGTCGTATGGAAGCACGCTTTCATTGTTACCATACGTCGTATGGAAATGTCGAAGTGACGAAGGTAACCGTTGACCGGCTGGCACAAGCGCCACCAGATGTCGCTCTTCAGCGCGAGCTGCCTGTCGCCGGCCCCCTCTGCACGCTGGCCTTCCTTGCTTTGGCCGCGGCAGTGTGTGTCCACCCGGCGCACGCGCCAGGACGCGGTCGGGTTGGCCGGACGGGCGGGACGGCGGTCGGAGCGGGACTTGGTGATCGGTGGCTTCACCGGCCCGGAGATCGCCGTAGCCCGCGGAGTGAGGTCTCGAAGTCACGGATGCATCCAGTACGCCGCAGCGGCGGATTTGCGATCGTCAGAAGGCGGGACGAGTATTTTTTTGGGGCGTGATGACCGGGGCACCCCCTGATGCCGACACCGTCGATGCAGCGCCCCCGTCTGGTTACGCCCACGCTCACAGCCGACAAGCGTCACCGTGAAGGAAGCGGCGCAGCGAACAGGACCGAACCTGCTCATTCGGTGGCCTGGCCGGGGCGACGGATGGGGCATCCGGCCCCGTCGCCCTGCCGGGAGGCTTGAGAAACCGGCCCGTGGCTTCATGACCGAGGCTGCATGACCGGGTCGATGGTCGCCGTGGGGCGGAGTCGGAGCGGAAGGAGTCTGCCCATGCGGATCGTCGTGGACCTGAATCGGTGCCAGGGATACGCGCAATGCGTGTATCTGGCGCACGAGGTCTTCAGGTTGAACGGCCAGGAGGCGCTCACCTATGAGCCGAACCCCGATGACGAGCGGCGCCTGCAGGTCGAGCGAGCGGCTGCGGCATGCCCGGTGCAGGCGATCGTGATCGACCGCTTGGACGGCGCGAAGCGGGACGAGACGCCATGACTCTGCGGGCAACGGTTGCAGAGCTGGTGCGCGAGTTCCGGGCCAGCGGCCGGATCGTCATCGTGGGCGCTTCCCTGGCCGGGCTGCGGGCCGCGGAGACGCTGCGCGAGGAAGGCTTCACCGGTTCCCTGACCATCATCGGGGACGAGCCGTACGAGCCCTACGACCGTCCGCCGCTGTCCAAGCAGGTACTCAAGGGCTGGGTGCCGGCCGACCACACGAAGCTGCCCCGCATGCGAGAAGTGGATGCGGACTGGCGGCTCGGGGTGGCCGCCGTCGGGCTGGACCGGGTCACCAAGCAGGTGCGCCTGGCCGACGGGGAGCAGGTGCCGTACGACCGGTTGCTGATCGCCACGGGCACCCGCGCGCGGCAGTGGCCGAACCCGGCCGAGGCCGCACTGCACGGGGTCCACACGATTCGTTCGCGTGATGATGCGGAGCAGTTGCAGAAGGCGCTGGCCGAGCCGCCGTCGCGAGTGTTGGTCATCGGCGCCGGGTTCATCGGCTCGGAAGTGGCCTCTGTCTGCCGGGAGCTCGGCATCCCGGTGACCGTCGTCGAGCGGGGTTCGGCGCCGCTGGTCGGGGCGCTGGGCGGGGTGATCGGGGAGATCGCGGCGCAGATGCAGCGTGATCACGGCGTGGACCTGCGCTGCGGGCTGGGCGTGTCGTCACTGGAGGGCGACTCCGGTGGGCACGTGCGGCGTGCGCATCTGTCCGACGGAACCACCGTCGACGCCGATGTGGTGGTGGCTTCGCTGGGGTCGATCCGGAACGTGGAGTGGCTGGAGGGCTCGGGGCTGGCGGCCGGTTTCTGGGGCGTCGGGTGCGACGCCGGTGGTCGGGCCTTCGACATCAACGGTGTGGTCACCGACAGCATCTACGTGGCAGGGGACGTGGCGCGTGCGCCGCATGTGCTGTACGAGTACCAGTTCCTGGCGATGGAGCACTGGGACAACGCTGTATTCGGTGCGGAGGTCGCGGCGCACAACATGGTGAACCTGGAGCCCCACTATCGTCCGCATCTGCTGCTGCCCGGCTTCTGGTCCGGTCAGTTCGGCGTGAACATCAAGTCCGTCGGCGTGCCGCCTTTCGGTGACGAGATCGTCTTCACTCAAGGGTCCGTCGAGGAGCGCCGTTTCGCTGCGGCCTACGGTCACCGGGGCCGCATCGTCGCGGCCGTCACCTTCGATCACGGCAAGTGGCTGGAGCACTACGGGAAGCTGATCGAGCGATCCGGTCCGTTCCCGCCTCCGCCGCCGGGCTGGGACCAGCCGCCCGACATGAAGCCGGTGCCGGCCGAGTTCCCTGACCCGAGGGTCCCGACGGCTGTCCCCGACGTCGTCCTGACCGGACACGCCCCGAGCGAGCGGACGGCCGAGTTCCGTCCGCGGCGTCACTGACACGCCCGCCGGGCCAAGCCTGTAGGCGGACAGCATCGACAGGAAGAAGGAGGGGAGCCTCGTGGTCGAGGAAACCCCCTGGCAGCAGGCCCTCCGGTATGCCAACCGCGCCAACCCGTACCCCTTCTACGAGGAACTGCGCAAGACACCGGTGGCGCGGCAGCCGGACGGCACCTATGTCGTCAGCACCTACCGGGAGATCGTCGCGCTGCTCCACGACCCCCGGGTCAGCTCGGATCCAGGCAAGTGCCCCGTCCCGGCCGCGGCCCCGGCCGAGGGAGCGGTGGAGGCGGAGACCGAGCCGATCACGGAGGCGGTCATCTCTTTGGAGCCGAACATCATCACCCAGGATCCACCCGAGCACGATCGAGATCGCCGGATGATGACGCCGCATTTCGTCGGCCCTCCCCATTCCCCTCACCTGATCTCCGACCTTGAACCCGAGATCCATCGCATCGTGGCCGGGCTCCTGGACGACATGCGGGGCAAGACCCGGATCGACGCCGTCGACGACTACGCCTACCCCCTGCCGGTGACGGTGATCTGCAAGGTGCTGGGCGTGCCACTGGAGGACGAGTCACGCTTCCACCGCTGGATCGAAACGGCCCTGGACGCTTTGGACTTCGGCCCCGAGGCCGCCTCCGAAGAGATGCAGAGCCGGCTGGCCGGGGGGCGGCAGGCCGTGCAGGAGTTCGGGCAGTTCGCAGCGGATCTGCTCGACCGGTACGCCCGGCAGCCCGGCCCGGGCATGCTCTCGGCGCTGGTGAACGAGGACGGTCCGGAGGAACGGATGTCCCAGGGCGTGCTCGCGAGCAACGCCCTGCTCCTGATCTTCGCGGGACACGAGACCACGGTCAACCTCATCGCCCACAGCGTGCTCACCCTGTTGCGCCACCCCGACGCGCTCGAAAGGCTGCGCCACCGGCCCGAACTGATCGTGCCCGCGGTGGAGGAGCTGCTGCGCTTCGAGTCGTCGGTGCAGTTCTGGCACACCCGATCCGCCCTGGAAGACATCGACATCGCCGGCACCACCATCCCGAAGGGAGCGCCGATCTTCCTGGCGTACGGCTCGGCCAACCGCGACCCGGAACGGTTCACCGACCCCGACGTTCTCGACCTCGAGCGCCGCGACAACCAGCACCTCGGATTCAGCCAGGGCATCCACTTCTGCTTCGGCGCCCCGCTCGCGCGACTCGAGGTCCAGCTTGCGGTCGGCGAGTTCGTCCGCCGGGTGCGGAACCCCCGGCTGGTCGAGGACCCGCCGCCGTACCGTCACAACCAGATTTTCCGCGGTCCGCGTCACGTCCTGGTCGACATCGACGGCATCCGCGACTGACCAGCATCGCGTAAAGGATCGCCATGCGGGCTTTTCAACTCGTCGGCTGGCGGCAACCGCCAGAGCTGCGCGAGGTGCCGGTACCCGGGCCCGGCGCGGGCCAGGTCCTGGTGAAGGTCGCGGGTGCCGGTGCCTGTCACTCAGATCTGCACATCATGCAGGCACCCGGACCGCTGCCCGGCTTCACGAACCTTCCCTTCACACTCGGCCACGAGAACGCCGGGTGGGTGGAGCAGCTGGGACCGGGCGTCACTGGCTTCGCGCCCGGGGACCCTGTGATCGTCTACGGCGCCTGGGGCTGCGGAGGGTGCGCCAACTGCCGTGAGGGCAGGGAAAACTACTGCCAGAACCTCGGTGGTGAGGGCCCGGGTCTGAGAGGCGGTCACGACGGCGGCATGGCCGAGTATTTGTTGGTCCCGGCGGCGCGCTACCTGATTCCGCTCGGCGCCCTCGATCCCCGCCAGGCCGCCCCGCTCAGCGACGCCGGACTGACCGGCTATCACGCTGTGAAGCGGTCGCTGCACCTGCTGGGACCGGGCTCGACCGCGGTCGTGATCGGGGCCGGCGGTCTGGGCCAGATGACCATCCAGATTCTGCGCGCGCTCAGCGCGGCGACCACCGTCGTTGCTGTGGACACCGACGCCGGAAAGCTGGAGACCGCCCAGCGCTTGGGTGCCGAGGAGGCTCTGCTCTCGGGCGACGAGGCGATCGCGCGCATCAGGGATATGACGGCGCAGCAGGGCGCCCAGCTCGTGCTGGACATGGTGGGCATGGACGCGACACTGCGGATGGCTGCCCGGGTGGCCAGGGTGCTCGGGCACCTGACCATTGTCGGCCTCGGTGGCGGAACCCTTCCCGTCGACTTCTCCAGCCCGCCGCACGAGTGCTCGGTCGCCTCGCCCTACTGGGGCTCCCTCACCGAACTGATGGATGTGATCACGCTCGCCCAGCAGGAGAAGATCGAGGTGCTGGTCGAGCACTTCCCCCTGCAACGCGCGAACGAGGCTTACCAGCTCCTGCACGACGGCAGGATTCAAGGACGTGCCGTCATCGCCCCCCACGGGTGAATGCGGTCTTCAACGCGAACGGACACCGCGACTGTGTCTGGCCGCCGTCATCCGCGGGGTCCGGCGAAAACGGCCCCGGCTTCCGCAGGACGAAGGGGCTTGCTCGGACTACCTCATGCGCCACGGACCCTCGCCCTCCCCACCGAGCGGCATGAGGCTGATCGGGTGACGATGGACATGTAGTGACGTGACCACGCTGCTCACAGAAGGAGGTAGGTGCCATGACATCTCCTTCCGATTCCCCCGGTTCCGTTCCGCCACGTGGCACCGAGCCACACGAGGGTCCTGCGGCCGTAGGTATCGCCGCCCTGGCGAACGTGGGCTGGCAGATCCTGCTCACCATGGGCCTCGCCACCATCGCCCTGGGCGTCATCGCGCTGGTCTGGCCGGGCGAGACGCTGCGCGTCGTCGGCGTGCTCTTCGGCGTCTACCTGTTGGCCACCGGTGCCTTCCAACTCGCCGCCGCCTTCGGCACCCACGTCCCCCGGCATCTTCGCGTACTGCACTTCATCACCGGCGCGGCCTCCGTCCTGTTGGGACTGATCTGCTTCCGGGGCCCCCTCGAGTCGGTCTTCCTGCTCGCCCTGTGGATCGGCTTCAGCTGGCTGCTTCGGGGCACCTTGGAGACGGTCGCGGCGGCTTCCGATCAGACCATGCCGGCGCGCGGCTGGCACGTGGCCTTCGGCATCATCGGCACCATGGCCGGCATCGTGATGATCGTCATGCCGTTCGCCTCCATTGCGACACTCACGCTGGTAGTGGGCGTCATGGCCATAGTTCTGGGCCTGACCGAAGTGGTCCGCGCCATCAGGACACGCGTCGAGATCGGTCGTCTGGCTGCCGGCACGGCCCCCCAGCGGCGCCCCCTGTTCCACGCACGCCCGCACGCCCAGCACTGAGCGGCGGAGCCGGACCGACCGGGCGCCGGCGAGCGGCGACATTACGCCACCTGCCCGGGCCGTCGGCCGGCGAGCGCTCCTTCGCGGGCATCGAAGTGGGCGCGGTCACGATGACGAAGCCGGCGTCGTGCGGCGCGCCCAACTCGGCGGGGCGATCTGGGGCATCGGCACATTCATCAGGGCCGCACTCACGTTCCGCCCGAGCCGGGGAAGCGGAGAAGCCTCGTCGACCTGAGCGAACTCCTCGTTGCGCTTGGGCTGCCGGATCCCGTGAGGCCGTTATTCGGGGGCGTCGGAACGGTCGGCCTTCTCGGGGCTGTTGTCTGTCCGTGTCGGCAGCCTCAGTGGCCGACCGCCGCGGTGAGCCCAGATGTCACCGAGGACGACCTGGATGATGCCGGTGACGGGAATCGCCAGCAGGGCACCGAGGATCCCGGCGACTTCGGCGGCGATCAGGGTGGCCAGCAGCACGGTGAGGGGGTTGAGTCTCACCGTCCGAGACAGGATGACCGGTTGCAGGACATGGTTTTCGGCCTGCTGGTAGACGATGAAGAAGATGACGGCCGCGATGCCGGCCGGCAGGGAGTGGACGAACGCCACTCCGGAGGCGACGACAGCTCCTATGGTGGCTCCCACCAGGGGAATGAGGTCGGTCACGGCGACGAAGAGGGCCAGCAGCCCGGCGAACGGCACTCCGGAAACCAGCAGCACGACGTAGGTCAGAAGCCCGCAGATGACGCTGATCAGCAAGTTCCCGGTCAGATAGCCGTTGACGGTGCGAGCGCAAGCGGCTCCGACGCGGCGTATGCGGGCCGCGGGCGCCTCGTCCACGAGGGCCAGGGACCGGTCTATGGCCCTGGGACCCTCCAGCACCATCACATAGGCCAGCACGAAAATCGTGACGACGCCTGCCGTGGTGCTCGCGGCGCTGCGAAGGAACCTCATGGCGGGCGTGCTCAGTCCGGTGGCGAACGCGCGGATCTGCGCCTGATGCTGCTGGAGATACTGCAGAGCGTGCGTCCGCTCCAACAGGTTGCCGACTGGTCCGCGGCCGGCCTGGGCGTCCCTGATCATGACGGGCAGACGACCGGCGAACCGGCTTCCCTCCTGGGCCAGGGGGATGACGAACAGGGCGACCACCGCGCCGACGGCCGCGGCCGCGGCCAGGAAGACCAGCAGGGCGGCCACCGACCGTCGGCATCGCGGCAGCCGTCGCTGCAGGGCTTCGACCGCCGGATGAAGGGAGACGGCCAGGAACAAGGCGATGACCGCCCAGATCAGGACCCGGCGAGCCTGGACCACCAGCTCAAGTACGACGTAGGTGGCGAGCACCAGGCCGATGGTGGCGAGGATGGTTCGCACCGGAACCGGATGCGTCGCCATGGGCACCGAGTGCCCAGCCCCGGTCACGGGAAAACGAGGAGCCCTCTTCGGGCCGTGGTGATGGATGCTTCGGCCGTCCCCAACGGATTGCCCCCGAGGCTGCCGTGTCCGTCACGTCCCGGGCGTTCTCGCCTCGTTCGGCTGGCGTTGGAGAAGGCCCCGGCCGGACTCTCATCCGTACGCCGTGAAGGAGACGACGTCGGCTCGGCGGTGGTCAAGGCGTTATGGGCACCGCCGCATCCCAGGTGCGGATCCCCAGGCCGAGCTGCAAGCTGATGCCATAGGCCGTAACCGTCGAAGGAGTGTCATGGTGGCGGTGGCCGCAGACGCAATAGCCGGACCGCCGGTCCGGTGGGGGACGGAGCAGTCAGCTGCGGGCGTGATCGCGGCAAACCTGCTGTCGTCAGTGAGGCGCGCTCGGCTGATGCACGCGGCTTCAGGGTACGCGCCGTGACCGAGAACGCGCCGCGGCCGACGACCGGCGCACGGCGGCCCTGTGTGATCGTGAATCCGCGTTCGGGGGGAGGGAAGGCGAGCCGGTTCCGGATCGCGGAACGCGCCCGCACGCTCGGAGCCCAGGTGTTCCTGATCGATCATTTCCGGCTCCAGGATCTGGCGACGGTCGCCAGACGTGCGGTGGACGACGGTGCGGATCTGCTGGGCGTGGCAGGCGGAGACGGTACACAGGCGCTTGTCGCAGAGGTGGCAGCGGAGAGCAACCTGCCCTTCGTGGTCGTTCCGGCGGGTACCCGCAACCACTTCGCCATGGATCTCGGCCTGGACCGTGAGGATCCCTCGGCCGCGCTGGAGGCCCTCACGGACGGCGTCGAGCTGCGCGTGGATCTGGGGTACGCGGGCGAGCGGGTGTTCGTGAACAACGTCTCGTTCGGTGCTTATGCCGCCTTGGTGCAGGACCCGGCTTATCGGGACGACAAGCTTGGCACGGCCGTGCGCATCCTTCCGGAATTCCTGGCCCGCCACGAGGGCCCGGAGCTGGTGGTCCGTACCGGGCTGCTCACCGTGGACGGGCCGGATGCCGTGCTGGTGAGCAACAACCCCTACCAAGTGGATGACCCGGCCGGGCCCGGCAGGAGGGCGCACCTCGACTTCGGTCTCCTGGGAGTGCTGGCCGTCAGGGCGGAGACGCCCGCCGAGACGGCCACGAGGCTGCGCAGCGGGCAACCGCACGGCCTCACCCGTCTCGCCACGCCTGACGACGTCGTCGTCTACGCCGACGTCCCGGCCCTCCCCGCCGGGCTGGACGGCGAAGCCGTCAGCCTGCCGACTCCCGTGCGGTGCCGCATCAGCCCTCGGGCACTACGGGTATGGGTTCCCCGGCATCGTCCCGGCGCCCAGTCTGCCGGGCGACCGCCAGGGTGGGCTGCCATCCGACGGGTGGTCTGAGCCTCGGGGAGCCGCTCCCACCCGCCGTGCATGCTCCGCGGAACCCGCCGCCCGTCCGTTCACTTGTAGAGCCGTGAGCTGGAGCCCACGCGTCTGAATTTTCGATCACCTGTGAAGGTCTTGACGTCCAAGCCATTACGTCTGATGATTTCATCAGGAATGGGCAATTTGCTCTGATATGACACATGCCGCACCGTGTGCCGGTCACCGGGACATCGTCGTTCACCACCGCTGCACACAGGGTCGCCGGGCCACAGGCCGACGCTCCTACTTCCGCACCGATGGGATGGACCGCGAATGACCAACATTGACCACACCCTCCTCGCCGAGCCGGTGAGCCTCCCTGAGGTGCCCGACGCCGCGATAGCGATGATCGATGCCGAGGGCATCGTCGTGGGGTGGACGCACGCCGCCCAGCAGCTCGTCGGCTATATGGCCGGGGAGGTCGTGGGCCGGTCCGCCGTACACGTGCTGCCGCCTCCCGAGGACGCACGGAGGGCTTCGGCGTTCTCCGAGCAGTGCCGTGCGCGGGGCGGCTGGTCCGGCACTGTCGCGATACGCCACCGCGACGGCCACACGCTCAGGATGACGCTGCGGGTCTCGCTGCTGCGGGGGCAGGACGCCGGCACCCGGTGGCTGGTGTCCGTGACGGACACAGGATCTCTGTCCTCGGGGGCGACCGGGGGACCGGTGCGGGAGTCGCTCCTTGCCCGAGCCCCGATCGGCATCGTCGTTTATGACGCGCAGCTGCGCTGTGTCTGGGTGAACGACGCCATGGAGCGGCACGACGGCGTGCCTCGTCACCGACGCTTCGGGCGCGGTCTGAAGGACTCACTGCCCGCCGTCGAGGCCGAAGCGCTCAAGGTGGTGATGCGACAGGTGCTGCAGAGCGGCACGACGACGGTGCACGAGTACCGTGCGTGGCCGCCTGCGGACCGCCCCCGCGAGCACGCGTTCTCCGCCTCCTTCTTCTGTCTCCAGGGCGCGGACGGCACGCCGCTGGGCGTGTGCTCCATGACCGTGGACGTCACCGGAAACAAGCGGGCGCGCGAGCGCCTCGCCATCCTCAGCGAGGCCAGCACGCACATCGGCAGCTCCCTCGACGTGATGCAGACCGCCCAGGAACTGGCAGAGCTCACCGTGCCCCTGCTGGCCGACCACGCCGTCGTCGACCTGGTGGAGTCGGTTCCGTTCGGACTCGAGCCCGCCGCACGGATCGGCACGACGAGCGGACGCCGCCCTGTGTTGCGCCGTGCCGGGGTGGCCTCCGTCGACCAGGGTGTCCTGGAGATGCCAGCGGTGCGTGAAGAGGTGATCCACGTCCCCCCGACCTCGTCGTTCGCCGCCGTCCTGCGCACGGGCAGATCTCACCTGGAACCGGTGCTGGACACTCATGCCGGCCCCTGGGTCGACCACGATCCGACGCGTGCGCAGAAGGTACGCGACAGCGGCGTCCACTCCTTGATGGTCGTACCCATCCGTGCCCGGCGCTGCGTGCTGGGACTGGCGCTGTTCGGCCGTTCCACGGAACAGACGCCGTTCCAGGAGGACGACCTGCTCCTCGCCGAGGAGCTGGTCACCAGGGCCGCGCTCTGTTTGGACAACGCGCTCCAGTACGCGCGCGAGCGCACCGCCGCTCTCACGCTGCAACGCGACCTGCTCCCTCACCGGGTGCAGGGCGGTGCTGCCCTCGAGGTCGCCTCGCGCTATGTGCCCGCCGACATGGACCACGGTGTGGGGGGCGACTGGTTCGATGTGGTCGAGCTGTCCGGCGCACGGGTAGCGCTGGTCGTCGGCGATGTGGTGGGACACGGCATCAACGCTGCGGCGACCATGGGCAGGTTGCGCACCGCCGTGCGCACGCTCGCGGACCTCGACCTGCCCCCGGACGAACTGCTGGCGCACCTCGACGACACGGTCCGGCGACTGAACGACGAGGACGCCGACGACACCGACCGGGTTCCCGCGGTCGTCGGTGCCACCTGCCTGTACGCCGTCTACGACCCGGTCTCCCGACGGTGCACGCTGGCACGCGACGGGCATCCGCCGCCCCTGGTCGTCGACGCACAGGGCGGAGTCACCGTCCCCGACCTGCCGGCCGGAGCCCCGCTGGGCCTCGGTCTCGGCCTGGTGCCTTTCGAGTCCGTGGAACTGGAACTGCCCGAAGGAAGCGTGCTCGCCCTCTACTCCGACGGCCTGGTGGAGTCCCGCGGCGAGGACATCGACGTCGGCCTGCGGCGTCTGGGCGCCGCCCTGGCACAGCCCGGTGCCGCCCTGGAGGACCTGTGCTCGCGGGCGATGGAGACCTTGTCGGCGCAGGCACCGGCCGACGACGTCACTCTGCTCCTTGCGCGGACGCGCGCCCTGCCACCCGCCCAGGTCGCGTCCTGGGATCTGCCGAACGAACTCGTCACCGTCCCGACGGCCCGGCGTCTGGCCGCCCGTCAACTCCGTGAATGGGGTCTGGAGCCGCTGGTGACGGCCGTGGAGTCGCTCGTCAGTGAACTGGTCACCAATGCGATCCGCCACGGCGACGGCCCGATCCGCCTACGGCTCATTCAGCACCGGGTGCTTACCTGCGAAGTCTCCGACACCAACACCGGTCGGCCACGCTCCCGCCATCCCGGCAATCTCGACGAGCACGGCCGCGGCCTTCATCTGGTCGGTCGGCTGTCGCGCAGGTGCGGTTTCCGCTCCGTAACAGACGGCAAGGTCGTCTGGGCCGAACAGGACCTGCCATCCCCAACAGGTGCCCGCTGAGCGCCGACAGCCGCCACAGGATCCCCATCTGCCGTAGTCGCGGAACCTCGAAATGAAAGCCAGAGACATGGACCCATCGGATGTTGAAAACGCCGACCCGGCAGGCGCCTTTCGAGGTGCGACGAGCGTCTCCGGCCCCGGCGGCTGGCCGCCCGCCTTCGACGGTCTGGCCGCGGCCGTGCTCGACGATCGGGGCACGGTGGTGGGGTGGACCGGCACAGCACAGGACCTGACCGGCCGTGCCGATCCGCAGCTGAGGGAGGAACTCGCCGGGCTGGGCAACGCAGAACTCTTCCGCACCTGCGCCGGGCTCGTCGACGACAGCCCGAACCACAAGGCCGGCGAAGGGGCGGTGCTCCACGCCACCCACGTGACCCTGGGGCTCCTTGCCCGGCGCATCAAGCGGCTCAGCGAAGAGGTCCAGGAGCTGGAAGGCCGCCTGACCCGGCTGGTGGAGCGCCACGCTCCGCAGCTGCTCGAGGTGGTGGGCATCGGTCCGGACGCCGCCGTCACTTTGCTGATCACGATCGGGGACAACCCGGAACGCCTGGGCAGTGAGGCGTCGTTCGCGGCGCTGTGCGGAGTCAGCCCCGTCGAGCGTTCCTCGGGCAGTCGCAAGTACCGTCGCCTCAACCGCGGCGGCGACCGGCAGGCGAACGCGGCCCTGCACCGGATCGTGCAGACCCGCCTGCGCGTCGACCCACGTACCCAGGAGTACTACGAACGCCGCAACAAGGAGGGCAAGACCCGGCGCGAGATAGTCCGCAGCCTCAAGCGCTACGCGGCACGAGAGGTCTTCCACCTGGTCAGACCTGTGCAGCCACAACCCCCGCCATAGGGGCAGTGTGAGACGTGAGAGGGTCTGGGGCGTGAGCGAGACACCACCGAACACCCTGCAATACCGCTTTGACGGGCCAGAAGACGCCCCGGTCCTGATCCTGGGTCCCTCACTGGGTACCACATGGCACATGTGGGACCGCCAGATCCCCGAGCTGACGAAGCAGTGGCGGGTCTTCCGGTTCGACCTGCCGGGCCACGGCGGCGCCCCCGCCCACCCGGTCGGCTCCGTCGGTGAGCTGGCGGCCCGCCTGCTGGTGACCCTGGACGCGCTCGGTGTGCAGCGCTTCGGCTACGCGGGCTGTGCGCTGGGCGGTGCGATCGGCATCGAGCTGGCCCTGCGCCACCCCGAGCGCCTCGCCTCGCTCGCACTGGTCGCCGTCTCACCCCGGTTCGGCACCCCCGACGAGTTCCGCCAGCGCGGGGTGGTCGTTAGGACCAACGGGCTCGACCCGATCGCCCGGACCTCGCCCGACCGCTGGTTCACCGGCGGGTTCGCCGCCGCGCAGCCCGCGATCACCGAGTGGGCCGTACAGATGGTGCGCACCACGGACCCGGGCTGCTACATCACCGCCTGCGAGGCCCTCGCCGGGTTCGACGTCCGGGCCGAGCTGGGCCGGGTCGGCGCGCCGACCCTGGTGCTGGTCGGTTCCGAGGACCAGGTAACCGGACCGGCCGAGGCCCGTACCCTGGTCGCGGGGATACCGGACGCCCGGCTCGCGGTCGTGCCCGGCGCCTCCCACCTGGTGCCGGTGGAGCAGCCCGCCGCCGTCACCGACCTGCTGGTCCGGCACTTTTCCACCGCCTGGCTGCAGCCCTTCGACACCGCTCAGACGGCCCTCCCGGCCGTCCCCGTCAACCCGGCGCTGACGGCGGCGCCCCAGGTCGTGCCGGTCGCCGAGATCGCCCCCGCCGTCGCACCGCCGCAGCCGCTCGATCTGCCCGACCGGTACGAGGCCGGGCTGAAGGTCCGCCGGGAGGTGCTCGGCGACGCGCACGTGGACCGGGCGCTGTCCCAGGCCGACGAGTTCTCCGGGGGCTTCCAGGAGTTCATCACCCGCTACGCCTGGGGCGAGATCTGGGACCGGCCCGGCCTGGACCGCCGCACCCGCAGCTGCGTCACGCTCACCGCGCTGGTCGCCGGCGGCCACCTGGAGGAGCTGGCCTTCCACACCCGCGCCGCCCTGCGCAACGGCCTCACCCCGGACGAGATCAGGGAAGTGCTGCTGCAGGCGGCCGTGTACTGCGGTGTCCCGGCGGCGAACAGCGCGTTCCGGGTGGCCCAGCAGGTCATCCGCGAGGAGACCACCCCCGCCGAGTGAGCCCCGGGCCGCCGCAGACGGCAGGATGGGGAGACATGAAGCTCACCAAGAAGTCCCACGCCTGTGTCCGCCTGGAGAAGGACGGGCGGACGCTCGTGATCGATCCCGGCGGGTTCAGCGAGCAGGACGCGGCGGCCGGCGCGGACGCGATCCTGGTCACGCACGAGCACCCGGACCACTTCGACGAGGGCCGGCTGCGGGCCGCCCTGGAGGCGAACCCGGCCGCCGGGATCTGGACCCTGAAGTCCGTGGCCGAGCAGATCGCGGCGGCCTTCCCGGGCCGGGTGCACACCGTCGGCCACGGCGACACGTTCACCGCCGCGGGCTTCGACGTGCAGGTCCACGGCGAGCTGCACGCGGTGATCCACCCGGACATCCCGCGCATCACCAACGTCGGCTACCTGATCGACGGTGGGCGGGTCTTTCACCCCGGCGACGCCCTCACCGTCCCCGACCTGCCCGTCGAGACGCTGATGCTCCCGGTGCAGGCGCCCTGGAACAAGATCTCCGAGGTGATCGACTACGTCCGCGAGGTGAAGCCGCAGCGCGCCTACGACATCCACGACGCCCTGCTGACCGACCTCGCCCGTCCGATCTACGACCGTCAGATCGGCGCCCTGGGCGGCACGGACCACCAGCGGCTCACTCCGGGGGCGTCGGCGGACGTCTGAGGCGCGCTGTCACACCCGCCGGGTAGGTTGTGAGACATGCGCATCGCCACCTGGAACGTGAACTCGATCACCGCCCGCCTCCCGAGGCTGCTCGCCTGGCTGGAGAGCAGCGGCACCGACGTGCTCTGCCTCCAGGAAGCCAAGATCGCCGAGGAGCAGTTCCCGTTCGACCAGCTGCGCGAGCTGGGCTACGAGGCGGCGGTCCACGCGACCGGCCGGTGGAACGGCGTGGCGGTGCTCTCCCGCGTCGGCCTGGAGGACGTCGTCAAGGGCCTGCCCGGCGACCCCGGCTACGAGGGCGTGACCGAGCCGCGCGCCATCTCGGCGACCTGCGGCGCGGTCCGCGTCTGGTCGGTGTACGTGCCCAACGGCCGCGAGGCGGACCACCCGCACTACGCCTACAAACTCCAGTGGTTCGAGGCCCTGAAGGCCGCCGTCGCCGGTGACGCCTCCGGCAGCCGTCCGTTCGCGGTCATGGGCGACTACAACGTGGCGCCCACCGACGACGACGTCTACGACGTGGCCGCCTTCGAGGGTTCCACCCACGTGACCCCCGCCGAGCGCGCCGCCCTGGTCTCCCTCCAGGAGGCGGGCCTGTCGGACGTGGTCCCGCGCCCCCTGAAGTACGACCGCCCGTACACGTACTGGGACTACCGCCAGCTCTGCTTCCCCAAGAACCGCGGCATGCGCATCGACCTGGTGTACGGCAACGAGCCGTTCGCGAAAGCCGTCAAGGACTCCTACGTCGACCGCGAGGAGCGCAAGGGCAAGGGCGCGTCCGACCACGCGCCGGTGGTGGTCGACCTGGACGTGTGATGCCAGGCTGGGTCCATGAACATTCCGTTCCTGGGCCCCAGGCACCACAAGAACGGTGGCGCGGTGCTGCCGGCCGACCCCGAGGCGATCGCCGCGCTCCTGTCCGAATGTGAACTGCTCCGCTCCCAGGCGGACGAGGCGGGCGTCCGCCTCGACGACACCCCGGCCTCCCTGGAGGCGCTGGACCAACTGGTCCCGCGCTGGCGCGACGACGCGGAGACGCTGCCCTGGCTGGGCAACGACGCGGGGCTGTACCTGGGCACGGTCGTCGTGCGCACCGTGCCCGGGGCCGGCTGGGAGATCAGGTCCGACGGCGAGCCCGTGCTGCGGCTCGCCTCCGGCCGCGAGGTCGAGGTCGTGGACGCCGGCCGGGCCTGGGCCGCGACCGGCGTCCCCGAACTGTCCCAGCTGTACGGGGAGATCGCCGAGGCCTGACGCCGACTACGCCTGGATCGCAGACCTCGACTACGATGAGCCGTTCATCCCTGTGGTGATGGTGATCTCGCCGAACCGCACCGGGATACAAGGGCCAGGCTCGTCCGGCGGCAGCCGATGATCACTGCTCGCGCACGGGGACGGACACGTATGACGGGTCGTCCGGCGGCGAGGAGAAGGTCAGCTGCGCGCCGGACGGGTTGTGCTCGATGTAGAGCGGGTCGACGGTGTCGACGACCAGCGCGAGGCGGTGCCCGGCGGGTACGTCGTAGGCGGTGGAGAACAGGTCCAGGTTCACGTCGAACGGCTCGCCGGGCGTCCGACCGTGCCAGGTGTAGGGCGCGTTGGTGACCAGCTTGCCGAAGCCGAGCGGACCCACGTCGTACAGGTAGGCGATGAGGGTGCCGCTCTCCTTGGTCGGGGTGAGCGTGGTGTGCAGCGTGGCCGTGCCCCGCACCTGCTGGGCCGTGCCGTACCGCTCCGACTGCCACACGGCCGCCCAGCGGCGCGGCAGCAGCGGGATCGAGGCGACGGGCGGCAGTTGGGCGACCTGGTCCAGGATGCTGGAGAGGAAGACGATCCCGCCGTCCGCGCCCGAGTCGATGTTGGCGTGGATGGTGGTGGAGCCCGCGAGCGCGAGCTTGGTGCGGGTCGCGCCGACCGACTTCCAGTCCGGGTAGCCCTCGTATCCCCCCGCGCTACGGGACTTGAGCTGGACGGGCTGCTCGCGGTCGATGCCGTTGTCGGCGCCCTTGAGGTAGTGGTCGAACCAGCGCCCGGTGTCCGTCCACACGTCGTTGGGCAGCCCGAACAGGCCGGTCAGCTCGGCGGTCGCGTGGTCGCCGGGGCGCATCTCCAGCCGCTTCGGGACGGTCAGCTTCTCGTAGAAGTCGGCGTACGAGTTGGCCGGGAAGATCGTGTCGCCCCAGGCGTTGGCCATCAGGACCGCGGCGCCGTTCTTGTTCAGCTGGTCGACGTAGGTCGCGGCGGAACGCTTGCGCCCCCAGTCGACCATCTCCTGTTCCTTGGTCAGGTTGGAGGCGTAGAAGTTGTCGAAGATCTCCCGGAGTTCGGGGCTCTCGCGGCCGGTGATGATGCCCGCACCGTCGAGCAGGGCGCCCGCCTGGACGTGCTGGGTGCGGCCCGAGTAGATCGAGTCGATCAGGTCGGCCCAGCCGCTGAGCGCGGCGACGGCCTTGATGCGCTTGTCGTGGGCGGCGGCCAGCAGGCTGATGCCGGCGCCGTAGGAGACGCCCGCCATGCCGATGTGCCGCGGGTCGGCGGGGGTGTTGGCGAGCGCCCAGTCGATGACCTTGGAGGCGTCCGCTATGTCCGGCGGACCCGCCACTTCTATCTCGCCGCCGGACTGCCAGAACCCGCGCACGTTGTACGTGAGCACCACGTAGCCGGAGTCGGCGAGCTTCTGCGCCTGGGCGAGATACTCCACCTGCGGCAGGCCCCAGCTCGTGGGCAGCACGATGAGCGGGTAGCTGTGCGAGCCGTCGGCGCCCGCGGGCGTGACGACGTTCGCCTTCAGTACGGTGCCGCCGTCGCCCGTGATGTCCACGAAGCGGACGGACGAGGCGGCCTGGGCGGCCGGAGCCAGGCCGACGACGGTCCCCGCGATCAGCGCCGCGGAGACGACTCCTACGGCGGAGGTACGCCAGGTGGTGCGACCATGTCCCATGGGTCACTCCTCACTCGTGTCAGTGCAAAGTGACCCGACGGTAACCGGCGGACCTTACCGTAAGTAACCCGTCGGTAAGTTACGTGCCGGTAAAGTTTGTTGAGCGTCAAGAGGCCCGGTGCGACGTACGCACGGTTTCCGCCGCCGGCAGAGGCGCCTGCGCCGCCCGTGTCACGTCCGCGACCAGCTCGACCAGATCGGGCCCGTACGCCTGGGAGTTGACCACCTTCAGCAGCAGGACGAAGGTGCTGTTGCCGTGCTTGCGGTGCAACCGCTCGTGGTTGCGGGCGAGATAGCGGGTCGCGGCCTGGTTGGTGATGGCCCGCTGTCCGCAGAACAGGAACACCGGCCGGGTGTTCTCTCCGGCGCTGAGCCGGGCGAGCAGGACGTACTCGGACACGCCCGGCTCCAGGCGGTACCGCTCGCCGCCGATCTGGAAGGCACCACGGTCCGGGCCGGGTTCGGGATCGATGTTCACGCGGATGCCCGGGAGCATCGCCGCCATGTGGGCCAGCATCCGCCGGTTCGACGCGGGGCCGCCCACGCAGAACTCGGTGCGCTCGCCGAACCCCTGCTGGGTCGCGTCCTGCGTCACCATCTGCAGGTGCGCCCCGCAGTCCTTGATCAGGGCGGACAGCTCCAGGAGCGCGAAGACGTCGAAGCGGTGCACGGCCGGCTCCGAGGTGGCCGGGTCGCGGTTGACGACGAGCAGCGACTCCGAGTTCTCGGGCAGCCCGAAGAACTCCTGCTTGCGCCGCAGCTTGCGCTGCCACAGGTAGGTGCGGGCCAGCCACCCCAGCGCGGCACTGATGCCGGCCGCTATGAGGCCCAGGACGATATTGCGCACGTCGTCGTTCATGGCCGCGCATGGTAGCGGGCCCGGGCAACGACTACGTACCGGCGTTCGAACTGTGACGGTCGTGGGGCGTGCGGCCGAGGCGTACTGTTGGCCTTACGGCAATCTCGTTACGCTGCGCGGACGGTCCCGACGGGAGGTACGGATGGGTCGCCCTGGCGCGCGGAAACTGGCGGTGATGGCGGTCTCGGCCGCCATGGTGTCGGTGGGAGCGGCGGCCCCGCCCGCCGGGGCGGGAGAGACGCCCACGAAGGTTCCGGTGGCCGTCGGCTACGGCGGAGCCGTGGCCAGCGTCGACGCGGACGCCTCGGCCGCCGGCATCGAGGTGCTCAGGAAGGGCGGCAACGCGGTCGACGCGGCCGTCGCCACCGCGGCCGCGCTCGGCGTCACCGAGCCCTACTCGGCCGGCATCGGCGGAGGCGGCTACTTCGTCTACTACGACGCCAAGTCCCGTACGGTGCACACCATCGACGGCCGCGAGACCGCGCCGCTGAGCGCCGACGCCGACCTGTTCACGGAGAACGGCAAGCCGCTCGCCTTCGCCGACGCCGTCAGCAGCGGCCTGAGCGTCGGCACCCCGGGCACGCCCGCCACCTGGCAGACGGCGCTGGACCAGTGGGGCAGCAGAAGCCTCGGTACGGTCCTCAAGCCCGCCGAGCGGATCGCCCGCGACGGCTTCACCGTCGACGACACCTTCCGCGCGCAGACCGCGTCCAACGAGACCCGGTTCCGCTACTTCCCCGACACCGCCCGGCTGTTCCTGCCGGACGGACAGCTCCCGGTCGTCGGCTCCACCTTCAAGAACCCCGATCTGGCCCGCACTTACCAGGAACTGGCCAGGAAGGGCGTCGGCGCGATCTACCAGGGCGACCTGGGCGACGACATCGTCGACACGGTGAACAAGCCGCCGGTGGACCCGGGTTCGGGCTGGAACGCCCGCCCCGGCAAGCTGGAGGAGAAGGACCTGGCCGCCTACGACGCCAAGCTCCAGAAGCCCACCAGGACCTCGTATCGCGGTCTGAACGTGTACTCCATCGCGCCCTCCTCCTCCGGCGGCACCACCGTCGGCGAGGCGCTCAACATCCTGGAGAAGACCGACCTCTCGAAGGCCGGCGAGGTGCAGTACCTGCACCACTACATCGAGGCGAGCCGCATCGCCTTCGCCGACCGCGGCCGCTGGGTCGGCGACCCCGCCTTCGAGGACGTACCGACCAAGGACCTGCTCTCGCAGCGGTACGCGGACTCGCGCGCCTGCCTGATCAGGGACGACGCGGTCCTCAGCAGTCCGCTCGCACCCGGCGACCCGCGTCACCCCGCCGCCTGCGGCACCGGCGGTACGGCGGCCCCGACGACGTACGAGGGCGAGAACACCACCCACCTGACCGCGGCCGACAAGTGGGGCAACGTCGTCGCCTACACGCTCACCATCGAGCAGACCGGCGGCAGCGGCATCACCGTGCCCGGCCGGGGCTTCCTGCTCAACAACGAGCTGACCGACTTCTCCTTCGCCCCGGCCAACCCGGCCGTGCACGACCCGAACCTGCCCGGCCCCGGCAAGCGGCCGCGCTCCTCCATCTCACCGACCATCGTCCTCGACCGGCACGGCCGGCCGGTGGTGGCGCTCGGCTCGCCCGGCGGCGCGACCATCATCACCACTGTGCTGCAGACCCTGACCGAGTTCCTCGACCGGCATCTGCCGCTGGTCGACGCGATCGCCGCCCCGCGCGCCAGCCAGCGCAACGCGGCCCAGACCGAACTCGAACCAGGCCTGTACAACAGCGACTTGAGGACTCGGCTGGAGGCCATCGGGCACAGCTTCAAGCTGAACCCGGAGATCGGCGCTGCCACCGGCGTCCAGCGGCTGCCGGACGGCAGGTGGCTGGCCGCCGCCGAGAAGGTACGCCGCGGCGGCGGCTCGGCGATGGTGGTCCATCCGGCGGCGCCGTGACCCGCACACCCGTGACCCTCACACCTCGGGAGCGGACGGCTGCGCCTGCTGTGCACGGAAGTCCAGCCGTCCGTCCCTGACGTCCACCGTGACCCGACTGCCCGGGGCGATCGTGCCGTCCAGCAGCAGCCGGGACAGCTGGTTGTCGACCTCGCGCTGGATGGTGCGGCGCAGTGGGCGCGCGCCGTACTCGGGCTGGTAGCCGCGCTCGGCGATCCAGTCGACGGCCGCGTCCGTGAACTCGACCGCGACGCTCTGGCCGTCCAGCAGCCGGCGGGTGCGCTCCAGCAGCAGGTCGGTGATCTGCCGCAGCTGCTCGCTCGTCAGCTGCCGGAACACGACGATCTCGTCGATCCGGTTCAGGAACTCCGGCCGGAAGTGCTCGCGCAGCGGGCGCAGGATCTGCTCGCGCCGCGCCTCCTCGTCGGCCTGCGCGCCACCCGGCCCGAAGCCGATCCCGGCACCGCGCCGGGTGATCACGTCGGAGCCGAGGTTGCTGGTCATCACGATGACCGTGTTGGTGAAGTCGACCGTGCGGCCCTGCGAGTCGGTCAGCCGCCCGTCGTCCAGGACCTGCAGCAGGATGTTGAAGACGTCCGGGTGGGCCTTCTCCACCTCGTCGAGCAGGAGCAGCGAGTACGGGTACCTGCGCACCACTTCGGTGAGCTGGCCGGCCTCCTCGTGGCCCACGTACCCGGGCGGAGCGCCCACCAGCCGGGAGACGGTGTGCCGCTCCTGGTACTCGCTCATGTCGAGGCGGACCATGCGGTCCTCGCTGCCGAACAGGGCCTCGGCGAGCGCGCGGGCCAGCTCGGTCTTGCCGACGCCGGTCGGGCCGAGGAACAGGAAGCTGCCGATCGGCCGGTCCGGGCTCGCGAGCCCGGCGCGGGAGCGCAGTACGGCCTCGGCGACCACGCTCACCGCCTCCTCCTGGCCGACCACCCGCTGGTGCAGATGCCCCTCCAGACCCAGCAGCCGCTCCTTCTCCTCCTGGGTCAGCCGGCTCACCGGGATGCCGGTCTGCCGGGACACCACCTCGGCGATGGCCTCCGCGGTCACCTCCAGGTTCTGCCCCTCGTCGGCCTCGTCCCCGCCACTGGCCTCGGAGATCCGCTGCTTCAGCGCGCCGATCTTGTCCCGCAGCTGGGTGGCCTGCTCGTACTGCTCGTCGGCGACCGCCTGGTCCTTGTCGCAGACGAGCTGCTCCACCTCGCGCTCCATCGTGCGCACGTCGGTGCCCTTCGTCCGGGCGCCGAGGCGCACCCGGGCGCCGGCCTGGTCGATCAGGTCGATCGCCTTGTCGGGCAGGCGCCGGTCGGTGAGATAGCGGTCCGACAGCTCCACGGCGGCCACCAGCGCCTCGTCGGTGTACCGGACCTGGTGGTGGGCCTCGTACCGGTCGCGCAGGCCGCGCAGGATCTCGATCGTGTCCTCGGCGGTCGGCTCGGGCACCAGGACCGGCTGGAAGCGGCGGGCCAGCGCCGCGTCCTTCTCGATCCGGCGGAACTCCTCCAGGGTCGTCGCGCCCACGATGTGCAACTCGCCGCGGGCGAGCGCGGGCTTGAGGATGTTGCCCGCGTCCATCGCACCGCCCTCGCCGCCCGCACCGGCGCCGACGACCGTGTGCAGCTCGTCGATGAAGACGATCAGCTGGTCGGAGTGGGTGCGGATCTCCTCCACGATGTTGTTCAGACGTTCCTCGAAGTCGCCCCGGTAGCGGGTGCCCGCGACGACCCCGGTCAGGTCCAGGGCGACCACCCGCCGCCCGGCCAGGATGTCCGGCACGTCCCCGTCCGCGATCCGCTCCGCGAGCCCCTCCACGATGGCCGTCTTGCCGACACCCGCGTCGCCGATCAGCACCGGGTTGTTCTTCCCGCGCCGGGACAGCACCTCGATGGTCTGCTCGATCTCCTCGTCGCGGCCGATGACCGGGTCGACACGCCCCTCCCGGGCCAGCTCGGTCAGATCGCGGCCGTACTTGTCGAGCGTCGGCGTGGACGTGGGACGCTGGCGCTCCGTGCGCGTCTGGGTGGCCTCAGGGGCCTCGGGCGGCAGGGCGGCCGGCGAGAAACGGGACGCGTGCAGGATGTGCCCGGCCGCCGAGTCCGGGTTCGCGGCCAGCGCGCTCAGCACGTGCTCCGGGCCGATGTACCCGGCACCGGTCGACCGCGCCAGCTCGTGCGCGTCGAGCAGGGCCCGCTTGACGGCCGGGGTGAGCGAGAGCGACGTCGGCGGGGGTGTCTCGCCCGGGGGGTGCTGGACGGGGCCCGCGCGGTCGTCGATCTCCGTAGCGAGCGAGTCGGGGTCCGCACCGGCCCTGCTGAGCAGGGACCGGGTGGGCTCGGTGGCCAGGGCCGCGCGCAGCAGATGCTGCGTGTCCAGGTCCCGGCTGCCGTGCTCGGCGGCGTACTGGGCGGCCCCTCTCACCATCTCCCGGGCCGGCTGGCTGAGCAGGCGGCCGATGTCGATGTGGCGGGGGCGCTCGGGTCCGCCGGGGGTGCTGCCGAGGAAGCGGCCCAGGAAATCACCGAAGGGGTCGGGAGGGTAGCCGTTGGTCATGGCGTTCCGTTCCTTTGGTGTCCGTTCATAACACCTTGGCACGGATGGTCTCCGACGGCATCGCGGCGGAGCCGCAGATCGACAGGATCCCGCGCCCCTAGGGGGTTTCCCTTGCGGTAAGGACGCGAGGTCCCGTTTCCGTGATCGCCACGGTGTGCTCGGCGTGGGCTGCGCGGGAGCCGTCGCTCGTGCGCAGGGTCCATCCGTCGCTCGCTTCGTAGTAGGCGTCCTTGCCGCCGCCGATCAGCATCGGCTCGATCGCCAGGACCATGCCATGACGCAACGGAAGTCCCCGGCCCGCGCGGCCCTCGTTCGGGACCTCCGGGTCCTCGTGCATGTGGCGGCCTACGCCGTGACCGCCGAAGCCGGCGGGGATGCCGTAGCCCGCCGTGCGGCAGACCCGGCCGACGGCGTGGGCGATGTCGCCGATGCGGTTGCCGACGACGGCTGCCGCGATGCCGGCCGCCAGGGCGCGCTCGGCGGTGTCGACGAGGCGCAGGTCCGCCGGGCGGGGACGGCCGACCGTGAAGCTGATCGCCGAGTCGCCGGCCCAGCCGTCCAGGTGGGCGCCGCAGTCGATGGAGACCAGGTCGCCGTCACGGAGGCGGTAGCGGGTGGGGATGCCGTGCACGATCGCGTCGTTGACCGAGGCGCAGATCACCGCCGGGAAGGGGGTCGGGGCGAAGGAGGGGCGGTAGCCGAGGAAAGGGGAGGAGGCCCCGGCCTCGCGCAGCACCTCCCGCGCCACCTCGTCCAGCTCCAGCAGGGAGACGCCGACGGCGGCGGCCTTTCGTACAGCGGTCAGGGCTCGTGCGACGACCCGGCCTGCGGCGTGCATCGCGTCAAGGGACGTGTCCGTCTTCAGTTCCACCATGCCAATTACTATACCGGTATTTGAATGGGGATGGCGGTATGGGCGCGGCAGGGGGGCGGTATTAGAATGGGTGCCATGGTGCGCACCCCCCTCACTCCCGAAGAGCGTGAACGCGGCGAACGACTCGGGCAGTTGCTGCGCGAGGCGCGCGGCGGGCGGAGCATGGCCGAGATCGCGGCGGAGGCGGGCGTCTCGGCCGAGACGCTCCGCAAGATCGAGACCGGGCGGGCGCCGACCCCGGCCTTCTTCACGGTGGCCGCGCTGGCCCGGGTGCTCGGGCTGTCCATGGATGACCTGGTGGCGCAGTGCGTGCTGGTGGGTGTCTGAAACACGCCAGCGGTGCGCCGGTCCGCGCAAGAGTCAAGATCGCGCAATGAGCCGCCCGCACACTCCCGGAAAACTCTGCGTAGCAAGCCCGTAACACAGCTGGTGTTGCCTGGCGGCCGGAGTGCTGGCAGTCGGGCGGGAGTCGGGCATGGCTGTGGATCAACTCCCCGGTCGGGTGCGGGAGTTCGCGAACTACCTGGACGGCCTCCTGGGGCGCCTGGATCAGGGCGGCGGGTGGTGCGGGGTCTTCTGGCAACGTGACCCCGAGGGCATGCAGGCCTGCCTCGACGGGCATGAGGTGCCGCCGTGGGACGTGGTCGAGGCGCTGCTGCAGGACCTCCACGCGGCGTTCGGCCCCGCCGCGGCCGCGGCCGAGCGGGAACGCGCCCGCGTCCTGCACGCCGCCGCCGTCTCGGCGTACGACGCCCGGCCCGGCGCCCGGGACGCCCTGCGCGACCGGCTCGATGTGATGCTCCGCGAACAGCGGTACGCCGCGGAACGCCAGGCCGAACTGAACCGCCTCCTCACCGAGGCACCCTCCCGCGAGGAGGCCGACACCCTCCGCCTGGACCTCGCCTGGGCCCACGACGACCACGAACGAGCCACCGCCCGCTGCGCCGAACTCCAGGCCAGGATGGCGAACCTGGACCGCAGGGCGGTGGAAGTACCGCTCCTGGACGGGTCGGAAGCCCGGGGTGGGGGCGAGGGGGGAGCGCCGGGCCCTGACGGCGCATCGGTGACGCCGGAGCACCATGGGGCTGCTGTCGGGGCCTTCGGCGGCGCCGTGGGGGCGGATGGGGGCGGTGGGTCGCGAGGGGCGCGTGCGGAGGATTTTCCGCGTGCGGAGGGCTTGCGTGGTGGCGGGGCTGTGGGTGGTGTCGGTGGGGCGCGGGCGTCTGGTGCGGAGGGTTTTGGCGGTGGCGGGGCGGTAGGTGACGGTGGTGCGTTGCGGGCGTCGCGTGGTGGCTTTGGCGGTCCTGCGCGGGCGGGTGGCGATGGTGGGCCGCTTGCGCCCGGCGCTGACGGCTACGGCGGGGCCGGGGCAGGTGGCGGGTCTCGTACGTCCGGTGCGGAGGGCTTCGGCGGAGCCGCGGCAGTCGGGGGCGGCGGGGCTGCCGCGCCCGGAGGGGCGGGAGCTCCTGGCGCCGCCTGGCGTGGAGCCGGGTCGGCCCCGTTCCCCTCACACGATGCCCGGGCCGCCGGCCACGACGGACGGTTCGCCGCGTCTGCCGGTGACGGTCAGGACTCCTGGTTCGCCGGGCCGGTCGCCGACCACGCCCCACGGCCCGCCGCGCCGGACGCCGGCCCTGTGGCCCGTCAGGCCGGGTCCGTGATGGGTCCTTCCTCTTGGCCTGCCGCGTCGGGTGCTGGCTCTGTGGTTGGTCGGGCGGAGTCTGCGGTGGATCCGGCCGCACGGCCCGCCGCGCCGGACGCCGGCCCTGTGGCCCGTCAGGTCGGGTCCGTGATGGGTCCGTCCTCCTGGCCCGTCGCGTCGGATGCCGGCCCTGTGGTTGGTCAGGCGGAGTCCGCGCCGGGTCCGGCCTCGCCGCCCGCGATGTCGTACGCCGACCCTGTGGTTGGTCAGGGGGGTCCGTCGATGGATCCGGCCCCTTGGCCCACCCGGGCGGACGCCGGCCCGGTGGCGCGCCCGGCAGGGGCCGTCGCCGACCCGGCAGTTCCTCCGCCCGCCGCGCATCCCACCGCAGCCCCCGCCCACGAGGTAACCCCTGTGCCCGCCCCTGAGGCGCCCACCCCCGCCAAGCCCCGTAAACGGCGCCGCGGTAGTGCCCGGTTCGCTGGGATGGTTGAGGACGAGGGCGCCCCGGTCGTCGTGCCGCAGGCTCCTGTTGCTGCCGTACCCGAGGTGGCCGTCGGGCGGCGTACCCCGCGTGGGGCGCGGTTTGCCGGGGCTGCGGAGGGGGGTGAGGCGGTTGAGGCGCCCGTGGAGGTGGTGGTGGATGCCGAGGCGGGGGCGGCCGTCGCAGGGGTCGTGGAGGAGTTGGTGCGGCTGCGGCGCGAGGGGCGTACCGGTGAGGCGCACGTGCTGTTGGTCGAGATCGCGCGGTGGCCCGCCGCTCGGTTCCCGCTGCTCGCGGACCGGCTGCAGCGTGCCGGGCTCGGTGCCGACTGGGCCACGCTGCTGTGGGAGGCCGCCTCACTGCCCGCCGAGCGGCTGGTCGCCGCCGCCGACGCGCTGGAGGCGGCCGGGCGGGTCGCGGACGGGCAGCAGATGCTGCGGCAGGGCGTGGCCAGGCCGGCCGAGGAGATAGGCGCCGCCGTGCTGGGGCTGGACGCGGAGGGGCGTGGCCGCGAGGTACGGGCCCTGCTGGACGCCTACGTGAGCGTCCGGACGCCGGAGGAGGCCGCCCGCAGCGCCGGAGCCGACCCGAGCCGCCTGGTCCCGCTCCTGCTGGAGGCCGCCCGAGGTGTCTCGGAGGAGCGCCACTGGGACCTGGTGCACGCCCTGAGGGTCGCCGGATTCACCGCCTGAGCGTCCTTCTGCTCACCCTAAGGAGTGCGAAACGTGATCGACTCAGCGGGTTAACGACGATGGTCTTGGCAAGGACTTCATCGAGGCTTACTTTCGACCCTCTACGGGCCGTTTCTACGGGCGTAGAGGCTCGGACGTCGCGTCGAAGGAGCAGCTCATGGCCAACGTCGTACGTGCCGCACTGGTTCAGGCCACCTGGACCGGCGACACCGAGTCCATGGTGGCGAAACACGAGGAGCACGCCCGCGAGGCGGCCCGTCAGGGCGCGAAGATCATCGGGTTCCAGGAAGTCTTCAACGCCCCCTACTTCTGTCAGGTCCAGGAGCCGGAGCACTACCGCTGGGCCGAGCCGGTGCCCGACGGGCCCACCGTGCGGCGGATGCGGGAGCTGGCCCGCGAGACCGGCATGGTGGTCGTCGTCCCCGTCTTCGAGGTCGAGCAGTCCGGCTTCTACTACAACACCGCGGCCGTGATCGACGCCGACGGCACCTACCTCGGCAAGTACCGCAAGCACCACATCCCCCAGGTCAAGGGCTTCTGGGAGAAGTACTACTTCAAACCCGGCAACCTGGGATGGCCGGTCTTCGAGACGGCCGTCGGCAAGGTGGGCGTCTACATCTGCTACGACCGTCACTTCCCGGAGGGCTGGCGGCAACTGGGGCTGAACGGCGCACAGTTGGTCTACAACCCGTCCGCCACGCACCGAGGTCTGTCCGCGCATCTGTGGCAGCTGGAACAGCCCGCCGCGGCCGTCGCCAACGAGTACTTCGTCGCCGCCATCAACCGGGTGGGGCAGGAGGAGTACGGGGACAACGACTTCTACGGGACGTCGTACTTCGTCGACCCGCGCGGCCAGTTCGTCGGCGACGTCGCCAGTGACAAGGACGAGGAACTCGTCGTCCGGGACCTGGACTTCGACCTCATCGACGAAGTGCGGCAGCAGTGGGCCTTCTACCGCGACCGCCGTCCCGACGCCTACGAAGGGCTGGTGCAGCCGTGAACGACCTCTACTCCCGCCACCGGAATGTCCTGCCCGACTGGCTGGCCCTCTACTACGACGAGCCGCTGGAACTCACGCACGGCGAGGGCCGCCATGTCTGGGACTCCGCCGGCAACAAGTACCTGGACTTCTTCGGCGGCATCCTCACCACCATGACCGCGCACGCGCTGCCCGAGGTGACCAAGGCGGTCAGCGAGCAGGCCGGCCGGATCCTCCACTCCTCGACCCTCTACCTCAACCGGCCGATGGTCGAACTGGCCGAACGCATCGCCCAGTTGAGCGGCATCCCGGACGCCCGCGTCTTCTTCACCACCTCCGGGACCGAGGCCAACGACACCGCCCTGCTGCTCGCCACGACCTACCGGCGCAGCAACACCGTCCTGGCCATGCGCAACAGCTACCACGGCCGCTCCTTCAGCGCGGTCGGCATCACCGGCAACCGCGGCTGGTCCCCGACCTCGCTGTCCCCGCTGCAGACCCTGTACGTCCACGGCGGCGTCCGCACCCGGGGCCCGTTCGCCGAGCTGGACGACCGCGGGTTCATCGACGCGTGCGTGGAGGACCTGAAGGACATCCTCGGGCACACCCGCCCGCCGGCCGCGCTGATCGCCGAGCCCATCCAGGGCGTCGGCGGCTTCACCTCCCCGCCGGACGGGCTGTACGCGGCCTTCCGCGAGGTGCTGAACGAACAGGGGATCCTGTGGATCGCCGACGAGGTGCAGACCGGCTGGGGCCGTACCGGCGACCACTTCTGGGGCTGGCAGGCGCACGCCCAGAGCGGCCCGCCGGACATGGTCACCTTCGCCAAGGGCATCGGCAACGGCGCGTCCATCGGCGGGGTGATCGCTCGCGCCGAGATCATGAACTGCCTGGACGCCAACAGCATCTCGACGTTCGGCGGCACCCAGATCACCATGGCGGCCGGCCTCGCCAACCTCACCTACCTCGTCGAACACGACCTCCAGGGCAACGCCCGGCGCGTCGGCGGACTGCTCATCGAGCGGCTGCGGGCCGTCGCCGCCCAGCTGCCGGGCGTGCGGGAGGTGCGCGGGCGCGGACTCATGATCGGCGTCGAACTGGTCAAGCCGGGCACGGACGAGGCCGATCCGCAGGCGGCCTCCGCCGTCCTGGAGGCGGCCCGCGAGGGCGGCCTGCTGATCGGCAAGGGCGGCGGCCACAACACCAGCGCCCTGCGCATCGCCCCACCGCTGTCCCTGACCGTCGCGGAGGCCGAGGAGGGCGCGGCGATCCTCGAACGCGCGCTGAGGAGCACGCACTAGAGAACGGGTGTACCGCCATGACCACCACCTCGGTGACCTCGCACACCGGCTTCGAACCCGCCCTCTCCGTCCGCCAGGTGCTCACCCTGGAGCGGGTGCAGGCCGGGGAGCCCGAGGTGGTGGCCGGAGCCGGGCAGCTCGACCGGCCCGTGCGCTGGGTGCACGTCGCCGAGGCCGCCGACGTCGGAGTGATGCTCAGCGGCGGCGAGATGGTGCTCACCACCGGTGTGCTGCTCGCCGGTGACGAGGCCAAGCAGGTCGAGTACATCCAGTCCCTGCACCGGGCGGAGGCCGCGGCCGTCGTACTCGGGCTCGGCCGGGCCTTCCCCGCGCCGCCCGAGGTGATGCGCCGGGCCGCCGAGCGGTGCGGGCTGCCCATGGTCGTCCTGCACCGGCCCTTCCCCTTCGCCGAGTTGACGGAGGAGGTCCAGTCCCGGCTGGTACGTCGGAAGTTCGCCGCCGTGAGCCTGTCGGAGACCGTACGGACCGCCCTCACCGGGCTGATCACCGCGGGCGCTCCGCTGCAGCGGCTGCTCGACGAGGTCGCCCAGCACAGCGGCTGCCCGGTCGTCGTCACCAACCTCGCCCACCGTGTCCTCGCCACGGCGGGGGAGCGGCCCGCCGTGGACGACGTGCTGCGCGACTGGGAGCGGATCGCCCGGCAGGCCGGCGGCAGTGTGGGCGACGGCTGGATCCACGCCGAACTGGGCGGCCGCGGGGAGCGCTGGGGCCGGCTGCTGCTGTGCGGCTACCGGGGCGACACGGCCACCGGGCGGCTGCTCGCCGACCGGGCCGCCGAGGCCCTGGTGCTGCACCGCATGCTCGGCGGTGGCTCCGCCCACACCTGGGAGGAGCAGTCCGCGCAGAGCCTGGTGACCGACCTCGTCTCCGGAGTCGTACCGGCCAGGCAACTGCTGCCCCGGGCGCGGGCGGCCGGGCTGCCGGTGAACCGGCGGACCTTCGTGCCCCTCGTCGTCCCGGCCGGGGAGCCGGACCAACTGGAGCGGATGCTGCGGGTGTTGGGCCTGTCCGGGCTGGTCGCCGAACTGGCCGACGGCGCCACCGCCGTACTCCTCAGCCTCGCCCGCGACCAGCAGGCCGACGCGCTCACCGCGCACTTCGCGGCCCGGCTGCGGACCGAGACCGGCCTGCCGAACACGGTGGTCGCCGCCGCCGATCCGCGCACCGACTGGGACGACGTGCCGGCCGGGCTGCGCGAGGCCCAGCATGTCGCCGACGCCGTGGCCGACTCGGCGGCCGCCCTCGACCTGCCGGCCGTCGTACGCCTGCGCGACGTCCATCTGCGCGGCCTGATCCGGCTGCTCAGGGACGACCCGCAGGTGCAGTCCTTCGCCGAGCGCGAGCTGGACGGACTGCTGTGCGGGGCCGACCAGGAGCTGCTGAACGTGCTGCGCACCTACCTGGCGACCGGGCGCAACAAGTCCCGTACCGCCCAGCTCCACCACGTCTCGCGGCCCGCCCTCTACCGGCGCCTGGAGGCGATACAGACCCGGCTGGGCGTCGACCTCGACGACTTCGAGCAGGCGGCCTCCGTGCACATCGCGCTCCTCGCGCACGACGCGCAACAGGGGTGAAACATGCTACGACCTGGGAAAACGGCGGTGAAACATGGGCTCGCAGACGCGTGACACGGTGGCACGCCGACCGCCCGCAGACGTGACACGCTGCCACTCAAAGGCTCCCTCGCGGCTTTCTAGGCTCACCGGACACCGAGCTACCGGAGGTCCCGATGAGCCGAGTGATCCGTGCCGCCCTGTTCCAGACGGCCTGGACCGGCGACAAGGAATCCATGATCCAGGTCCACGAGCAGGCGGCCCGCGACGCGGCCGCGCAGGGCGCCCAGGTGCTGTGCTTCCAGGAGCTGTTCTACGGCCCCTACTTCTGCCAGGTCCAGGACAAGGCGTTCTACGAGTACGCCGAGCAGATCCCGAACGGCCCCACCGTCAAGCGCTTCCAGGCGCTCGCGAAGGAGCTGGGCCTCGTCCTCGTCCTGCCGATGTACGAGGAGGAGCAGCCGGGGGTCCTGTACAACACCGCGGCCGTGATCGACGCGGACGGCTCCTACCTGGGCAAGTACCGCAAGACCCACATCCCCCAAGTCCAGGGATTCTGGGAGAAGTTCTACTTCCGCCCCGGCAACAGCGGCTGGCCCGTCTTCGACACGGCCGTCGGCAGGATCGGCGTGTACATCTGCTACGACCGCCACTTCCCGGAGGGCTGGCGGGCGCTCGGTCTCGGCGGTGCCGAGATCGTCTTCAACCCGTCGGCCACCTCGCGCGGACTGTCCCGCTACCTGTGGCAGCTGGAGCAGCCGGCGGCGGCCGTCGCCAACGAGTACTTCGTGGGCGCGATCAACCGGGTCGGCGTGGAGGACCTGGGCGACAACGACTTCTACGGCACGACCTACTTCGTGGACCCGGAGGCCCAGTTCGTCGGCGAGGTGGCGAGCGACAAGGAGACCGAACTCGTCGTACGCGACCTGGACCTGGCCAAGCTCCGCGAGGTCCGCGACCGCTGGCAGTTCTACCGCGACCGGGCCCCGGGGGCGTACACGCCGCTGACCGCACCCTGACCCCACAGTCCACCCTGGCAGGAGAGGGACCATGAGCAGCCGTACCGTCATCCGCGGTGGTCTCGTCATCACCGCGTCCGACGAGATTCACGCCGACGTGCTGATCGAGGACGGCCGCATCGCCGCCCTCGCCGCCTCCGGCACCCCCGCCGCCGAGGCGTTCACCGCCGAGCGGGCCATCGACGCCACCGGGAAGTACGTCATCCCGGGCGGCGTCGACGCCCACACCCACATGGAGCTGCCGTTCGGCGGCACCTTCGCCTCCGACACCTTCGAGACCGGCACCCGCGCCGCGGCCTGGGGCGGGACCACCACGATCGTCGACTTCGCGGTGCAGAGCGTCGGCCGCACCCTGCGCGAGGGCCTGGACACCTGGCACGCCAAGGCCGAGGGCAACTGCGCGATCGACTACGCCTTCCACATGATCGTCTCCGATGTGAACGACGAGACGCTCAAGGAGATGGATCTTCTGGTCGAGGAGGGCGTGACCAGCTTCAAGCAGTTCATGGCCTACCCGGGCGTCTTCTACTCCGACGACGGCCAGATCCTGCGCGCCATGCAGCGCTCCGCCGACAACGGCGGCCTGATCATGATGCACGCCGAGAACGGCATCGCGATCGACGTCCTCGTCGAACAGGCGCTGGCGCGAGGCGAGACCGACCCGCGGTACCACGGAGAGGTGCGCAAGGCCCTCCTGGAGGCCGAGGCCACCCACCGCGCCATCCGGCTCGCACAGGTCGCCGGGGCGCCCCTGTACGTCGTGCACGTCTCGGCCATGGAGGCGGTCGCCGAGCTGGCGCGGGCCCGGGACGAGGGGCGACACGTCTTCGGCGAGACCTGCCCGCAGTATCTGTTCCTGTCCACCGACAACCTCGCCGAGCCCGACTTCGAGGGCGCCAAGTACGTCTGCAGCACGCCCCTGCGGCCCAGGGAGCACCAGGCCAAGCTCTGGCAGGGCCTGCGTACCAACGACCTCCAGGTGGTCTCCACCGACCACTGCCCCTTCTGCTTCGTGGGCCAGAAGGAGCTGGGCCGCGGCGACTTCTCCAAGATCCCCAACGGTCTGCCCGGCGTCGAGAACCGCATCGACCTGCTGCACCAGGCCGTCGTCGACGGGCACATCTCCCGCCGCCGCTGGATCGAGATCGCCTGTGCCACCCCGGCCCGTATGTTCGGCATGTACCCGAAGAAGGGCACCATCGCCCCGGGCGCCGACGCCGACGTCGTCATCTACGACCCGCACGCCGAGCAGGTCATGTCCGCACAGACGCACCACATGAACGTCGACTACTCGGCGTACGAGGGCAGGCGGACGACCGGCCGGGTCGAGACCGTTCTCTCGCGCGGCGAACCCGTCATCACCGAGCGGGAGTACACCGGACACGCCGGACACGGTGTCTACACCCCGCGCTCCACCTGTCAGTACCTCACCTAGGAGTGGCGCACCATGGACTTCGGACTCGTCCTGCAGACCGACCCGCCGGCCTCCCGCGTCATCAGCCTGATGCAGCGGGCCGAGCGCAACGGCTTCACGTACGGGTGGACCTTCGACTCCGCCGTGCTCTGGCAGGAGCCGTTCGTCATCTACAGCCAGATCCTCTCCAACACCTCGAAGCTGACGGTCGGCCCGATGGTCACCAACCCGGGAACCCGCACCTGGGAGGTCACCGCCTCCACCTTCGCCACCCTCAACGACATGTTCGGCAACCGCACGGTCTGCGGCATCGGCCGCGGTGACTCCGCGATGCGCGTCGCCGGCCGCAAGCCCAACACCCTGGCCCGAATCAGCGAGGCCATGAAGGTCATCCGGGCCCTGGGCCGGGGCGACGAGGCCGACCTCGGCGGTACCGTCGTCAGGTTCCCGTGGATCAAGCCGGGCGCCGAACTCCCCGTGTGGATGGCCGCGTACGGACCCAAGGCGCTCAAGATGACCGGCGAGGAGGCCGACGGGTTCATCCTCCAGCTGTCCGACCTGTACCTGACCGAGTACATGGTGAAGGCCGTGAAGGACGCGGCCGTCGCCGCCGGCCGTGATCCGTCCGAGGTGACGATCTGCGTGGCCGCCCCGGCGTACGTCACCGCGGACGACTCGCCCGAGGCGCTCGCCCACGCGCGGGGCCAGTGCCGGTGGTTCGGCGGCATGGTCGGCAACCACGTGGCCGACCTGGTCGCCAAGTACGGCGAGCACTCCGGCCAGGTCCCCGACGAACTCACCGACTACATCAAGGCCCGCGAGGGGTACGACTACTCCCACCACGGGCGCAGCGACAACCCCGACACCGAGTTCGTGCCCGACGAGATCGTCGACCGGTTCTGCATCATCGGGCCCGCCGAGAAGCACATCGAGAAACTCACCGCACTGCGCGAACTGGGCGTCGACCAGTTCGCGGTGTACGACATGCACGACGCCCAGGAAGCCACCATCGACGCCTACGGCACGACGGTGATCCCGGCCGTCAACGCCTGACCGCAGCACACCGGTTGATCCACCTTTTGATCTCCCCCTTCCCGCCGTCCCGGGGAGGGGGCCAGGGCGCTTTCCCCTCGCCAGAGGTCGGGGCGCACCCCCCTCGGAGCCACCCGCACGGCCTATCCCCGTCCCACCCCTCTGTTCGATTGGCCTGCTCATGACCGACACCGCTCCCACGGCCATACCGCCGACCGCTCAAGTCACCCGCGCCGACGGCCGGGTGGAGATCGCCCCTGGTTCGCCGCAGCCCAGCGGCCCCTACGCCAACGCTGACCTGCTCCCGGTCCCCGTGGCGAAGCGCACCTGGACGACGTACAACTTCTCCGCGCTGTGGGTCGGCATGGCCCACAACACGGCCTCCTGGACCCTCGCGTCCGGGCTGATCGCGGTGGGCATGGACTGGAAGCAGGCCGTCTTTACCATCGCCCTCGCCAACCTGATCGTCCTCGTCCCCATGCTGCTCACCGGGCACGCGGGACCCAAGTACGGCATCCCCTTCCCGGTCTTCGCCCGCGCCTCCTTCGGCGTGCGCGGCGCCAACCTGCCCGCCGTCGTACGGGCGTTGGTGGCCTGCGGCTGGTTCGGCATCCAGACCTGGATCGGCGGCGAGGCCATCTACTTCCTGGCCGGCAAGCTGATCGGCGACAGCTGGGCGAACGCCTCGCACATCGGCGGCTACGCCTGGACCATGTGGCTGTCGTTCGCGATCTTCTGGGTGATCCAGGTCGCCATCATCTACCGGGGCATGGAGACCATCCGCCGCTTCGAGAACTGGGCCGCGCCCTTCGTGCTCGTCGGCGCGTTCGTGATGCTGTGGTGGATGAGCAGCAAGGCCGGCGGCGTCGGCCCGCTGTTCGACCAGCCCTCCAAGCTGGGCTGGGGCGGCGAGTTCTGGAAGCTGTTCTGGCCCTCGTTGATGGGAATGATCGGCTTCTGGTCCACTCTGTCGCTGAACATCCCTGACTTCACCCGCTACGGCAAGAGCCAGAAGGCCCAGACCTGGGGGCAGGCCCTCGGTCTGCCGACCACGATGACCCTCTTCGCCTTCCTCTCCGTGCTCGTCACGTCCGGCTCGCAGGCGGTCTACGGCCAGCCGGTCTGGGACCCGGTCCAGCTCGCCGCCAAGACGGACAACGTGGTCGGTCTGATCTACGCCCTGGTCACCGTGCTGGTGGCGACCCTCTCCGTGAACATCGCGGCCAACCTGGTCTCCCCGGCCTTCGACTTCTCCAACGTCGCGCCCCGCAGGATCAGTTTCCGCACCGGCGCCCTGATCACCTCGGTCCTCGCCGTGCTGATCTTCCCGTGGAAGCTGTACTCCGACCCGCAGGGCTACATCTTCACCTGGCTCGGCCTGGTCGGCGGCCTGCTCGGCACGGTCGCCGGCATCCTCGTCGCCGACTACTGGATCCTGCGCCGCACCCGCCTCGCCCTCGCCGACCTGTACCGCGCGGGCGGCCGCTACTGGTACGCCGGCGGCTGGAACTGGCGGGCGGTGGTCGCCTTCGTGACCGGCGGCGTCCTCGCGATCGGCGGCGCGGACTTCCACCCCCTGATCGACGGCCGCCCCATCCCGGCACTCAAGTCCCTCGCCGACTACGGCTGGGCGGTGGGCCTCGGCACCTCGCTGGTGCTGTACGTGGCGCTGACACTGCTGACCGGGCGGAGGGAGGAGACGCCGGGGACGCCGGAGCCGGCAGAAACCGCTTGAGCGAGGGCCCGCTCCGGCGCCCTGTCTGACCGACGCGCCGTTCGGCCGGTGGGTGGTCCGACGGCGGCCGGTGCGAGCGGGGCCGGTCCGGCCGGTGGCCGGTCTGCCGGGTGCTGTTGGCGGTGGGGCTTACCACCGGGAAGCAACCCGTCCTGCCGCGGCCCGCCCTGCTGGGGCCAGTTCCGCTGACGCGCTGACCAGTCGGAGGGAGCACGCGGCGGAGGCTGCCTGAGCGAGGCGTGGCCGCCGACGGCCCGTCCGGGTGCCTGGTCTGACCGGTGCATGGTCCGGCCGACCCCCGTTCCTCCGGCGGCCGGTCCGGCCGTGCCCGGTTCGACGGGTGGCCGGTCTGCCGGGCGCCGTCGGCGGCGGGGCCTGCCACCGGGGGCCGCCCCCGCTGCGGCTCGTTCCGCTGGCGCTGCTGATCGGTGGAGGGAGGACGCGGCAGCGGTCGGTTGAGCGAGGCGCTGCCGCCGACGGCCCCTCCGGGCGCCCGGTCGACCGGCGCCCGGTCTGACCGACCTCCGTTCGTCCGGTGGCCAGTTCGGCCGCGGTCGGTTCGATGGGCGGCCGGTCTGTCGGGCGCCGTCGGCGGCGGGGCCTGCTACCGGGAGGCGGTCCGCCCCCGCTGCGGCCCGTTTCGCTGGCGCTGCTGATCGGTGGAGGGAGGACGCGGCGGAGTCGCTTGAGTGAGGCGTTGCCGCCGACGGCCCGTCCGGGTGCCTGCTCTGACCGGCGCATGGTCCGACTGACCCCCGGTCGCCCGGTGGCCGCGGTCCGACAGTGGTGGTTCGACGGGTGGCCGGATTGCCGGGCGCCGTCGGCGGCGGGGCCTGCCACCGGGAGGAGGCCCGCCCCGCTGCAGGTCGTTCCGCTCTGCCCCTGCCCGCTCCGGTGCCCGCGGTCACTCGGAGGACGCGCCCCCGGGACAGGTGTCGACCGCAGCCACGGCCTCGGCCTGGGCGAGTTGCACCGTGACCTCGCCGGTGTCCGTCTTCACGAGCAGGCGTCCGGCGTCCGTGCGCACCGGCTCGCCGCACACCTCTCCGGAGGGAGTGCGCACCAGGATCCGGGGGCCGTCCTTCTCGGGGCCGTACCAGGTCAGGGCCACCCCCGTGACGAGCATCGCCCCGCAGGCGATCGTGAGTAGGACCCCACGGGTGAGGGCCCGTACCGTGCGGCGGGTCTCCATGTGGTCGCCCAGGTGCAGCGCGGCGGCCGCCGCGGGTACGCCGGTGGGCAGCCGGACACCGGTGGGTGCCCCGTGCGCCGCCCGGAGCAGCAGCAGCGCGCCGAGCGTGCCGAACACCAGGCACAGCAGGAGCGCGCCGCCCACCAGGGCGTCGTACGGGGAGGCCAGTTTCCCCACGTCGGTGCGGCCCTTGATCAGGCCGAAACTGAGCAGTCCGACGAAGAGGGCCGCGAGCCCGTTGCGCCAGGCGAGCGCCGCCTCCCGGGCACGGGCCAGCTCACCGGCGAGCAGCTGCCTGGTCAGCCGCCCCGCCTGCCGGTCGGCGGGGGTCGCGGGAGGACCCGGCCGTACCTGCCATCCCGGCGTCATGTGCGCCCCATGAGGACGTTCCAGTAGGCGCCGCACCCCTTCTCCTCGGGCGGACGCCCAGGGTGTTCGGCCTGGCACTCGCAGAGCACCGGGACGTGCGTCGGCCGGGGCGTCCGGCGCAGGGAGCGGAAGACCCGGTCGGTGTGCGTGTAGGTGAACGTGCAGCCGCAGCGCGGACATCGGCCGTGCAGCACCGCCACCCCGTCGTCCGCGGCCTCGACCCGCAGGCCGGTCGTGTAGCTCGCCGCGTAGTCGTCCCGAGTCGTCTCCACGTACGGTTCGAGGGCGCCCGGCGCCGGTGCGGAGTCCGTCACCGCATCCTCTCCTTCCCGGATTCTTCCCGGGCACCCAGCATGGCGACTTCCCTTGTCCGGCGCCACGGCCGGAGCCGATCACGCCCCGAACACGCCCACCCGGGACTCCCGTCGACCCTCAACACCCCATGGATCGGGCGGAATCCGTCCGGGAACCGGGCGTTGTCCGGCAGGATGCCGAGGAGGCGCGCGACAACCGGCCGCCGGACCGGGGGGAACGGGCACCATGACGGCGGAGGGGATGACGCATGAGTGATGCCGGGGACGTACCAGCTGCCGACCGCGCCGCCGACGTGCTCGGGCGCACGGCCGGGATCTCCGTCCCGCTCGACCCGGACGAGTACGAGGGGACGCGAGGGCCGGGGCTCGATGGGATGGTCGAGGAACTGGAGTCGGTTCACGCCGAGTTGACGCAGCAACAGGGGTGTGAGGCGACGGCCGCGGTGGTGGAGGCACGTCTCGGGAGGTGCCTCGCCCTGAGGTTCGCCCTGGAGTGCGCCCCTGCCGACCGGGAGCGCGCGGTGCGAATCCTGGACGGGGCCCGTACGTCGGCCCTGCTCGGCGACGAGGACCGGGAGGCCGCGCGCCGGGACCTCGTGTTGGTGCTCGGCTCGCGACTGGTGCGGCTGAACCGCGAGGCCTCGCCCGGAGCCGAGAGCCACTGGACCATCGACCAGCTGATGTCCATGCTCGCGGTCGGAACCCCCCTCGCACACGGCGGTTCGGGCATGGTGGAGGACACCGGTCTGCTCGTGCGGCTGCTGCTCGAACGTCACCAGGAGCGCATGACACCCGAAGAGCGTGACAATCTGCAGGGTCTGGGCGCGTTGACCGATGCGCTGCTGAAGGGCGAGACGGACGCGGTCGTCAGAGGGGTCCGGCACCTCCTCGCCACCATGTCGGGCAGGGCGCTGCCGCCGCCGCTGCGCGTCCTGATGCCGGTGATGAACTCCATGCTCGAGGACGGCCTCGCGGCGCTCCCGGAGACGGGGGCAACCGGCGTCGCGCCGTTCGACGACCCCGACGAAGCTCGGGAAACCCAGCACGTCCGAACCCAACTCCTCGCCCTGGCGGAGGTGATGTCACCCGGAACCGTCGCGCCGCACGAACTGCCCAGGCTGCTCGCCGAACTGTCCGGAGAGGGGGATCCCACGCAGGGGGAGGACGGCAGCACCCCCCTGCCGTCCAGGATGGTCGCCGCCCTCTTCCATGCCACCCTCGCCGCCCGCACCGGGGACTTGGAGGGGTTCCGGGAAGCGTTCCGGCTCATGCACGAGGCTCATGCCAAGGGGGAACTCGACAGCCGCGTGCACGCCGAATGGCTCCGCACAGTGGTACCCGGACTGCTTCTCGCGGCCGCCCTCACCGGTGGCAGCCTTCAGGACGAGGACATGGCCCGGGCCCTGCTCGAAGCGCAGCAGTGGGACGACGACCCCGCGAGCCGCACCGCCGCCTCGCTGCGCCTGTGCGGGGAGACCATCCGGCTGAACGAGAAGCTGATGTCCGCCCTGGACAGCGGCGACGACGGGGCGGTGGAGGACGTCATCGACGCCCTGTGCGAAGTGGAGCTGGACGAGACCTACGACGGCGCCGAGGAATGGACCGGCGCCCTGCTCGGCTTCGTGCTCGGCAGCGCCTATCTGGGCCGCGTCGTGCTCGCTCCGTCGGCGCACGACAGGACGGACCACCTGCGCGCGGCCGCACACCACCTCCAGCGGGCCGTGGAGACTTCGGTGGAGATGCCCGCCCTGCGCGGCGTCCTCGACGGCACCTGGGCCCCGCTGATCACCCTGACGGCGATCGCCGAGTCGGACCCCAGCCGTATCGCCGAGGGCGTGCGGCGCACCAGGAAGGCCCTGGAGAGCCCCGGATTCACCCCCGACTGGCGGCCCAGGTCGCGTGGCGGCATCGCCATCGCCCTGGACACCCTGCACATGCTCACCGGAGACCCCGAGCCGCTGGACGAGGCGATCGCGGAGCTGGAACAGGCCCTGGCGGAACTGCCCGACGGCACGCCCAGCGGCGCCCGCCTCACCTGGGACCAGGCCGTGCTCCGGGCCAAGCGCGCCACCCTCCGGGCGGACACGCCCGACGCCGACGAGCTGCGTGCCGCCGTCGGCCTTGCCCATACCTCCCTCAGGCTCGCCGCCGACGACGTACTGCTCCAGCAGGGCGTCCGCCGTGGCCTGCGCATCGCGCGCGCGGCAGCCGACCGGGGCCGCAGCGCGGCCTTCTGGGCGGTGCGAGCCGGGCTCGCCGAGGAAGCGATCGCGTGTCTGGAGGCGGGCCGTTCCCTGGTGCTCGGCGCGGCGGCCGTCTCGTCGGGCGTCGCCGACCGCCTGACGGCCCTCGGCGAGACCCGACTGGCCGAGCGCTGGCGCAGCGCCGCCGCGGCCGACCGCGCGTGGGACCGGACCGACGACCGCTCCCTGCTGGAGCTGTCGGCCGCGGCGGGCACGGGCACCGGCCTCCCCGGTGACCTGCGGGACCGCTCCCCGCTGGAGGTGCTGGCCGAAGCGGGCGCGGGCGCCCCCGATCTCCCCGGTGACCTGCGGCGCCGCTCCCTGGACGTGCTGCGCGGGCAGGGCGACGCCGACGTACAGCCGGTGTTCGCCTCCGTTGGCGACCTGCGCGCCGGGCTGGGGGAGACGGGAGCGGACGCGCTGCTCTACCTGGTCCCCGGCGTCGACGGCCCGGACGGGGCCGTCCTGGTCGTCACCCGCGACGGCCCCGTCGAGGCACTGCCCCTGCCCGGCCTCGCCTCCGCCGGCCGCGCGCCCGTGGCGGAGTACCTGGAGGCCGGTGCGCACCGGCAGCGCCTGGAGGCCGCCGCCCTCGACAGCCCCGACACCGTCAACCCGAGGGACACCCGGCGCGCCGAGCGGCGCTGGCTCGGCGCCCTGGACCGGATGTGCGAGTGGGCCGGCGACGTGCTCGGCCCCGCACTGGACCACCTCGGGGTCTGGGACCGCGCCCTCGGCGAGGCCGGCTTCCTCGGCGCCTCCGCCGATGCCGTCGGCTGCCAGGCCGTACGGCTGGTCCTGGTGCCCTGCGGTGAACTCGGGGTCGTGCCCTGGCAGGCGGCCGTCCTGCGCCCGCCCGCCTCGTACGACGCGCCGCGCGCCGTGCGGGCCTGCGAGGTCGCCGTCCTCACGCACGCCGCGTCCGGCCGGGAGTTCCTGCGCGCCGCGGCCCGCCGGCGCATGGACCCCGCCGACCGGCCGGCCCTGGTGTTCCACGGGACGGACGACCTGGAGTGGGCCGAGGACGAGATCGAGACGCTGGCCGAGGTCTACTACCCGCGGGCTGTGATCCACCGCCCCGACGACGCCCCCGCCACCCCGGAGACGGTGCTGGCCCTGCTGGGCGGCCGGGCCGCCGTCCCCGCCTCCCTGGTGCACATCGCCTGTCACGGGCTCGCGGGTCCTGACCCGACCCGGTCGGCCCTCCAGCTGGCCGCGCCGGCCGAGGCCGCCTCCGGTGGGGCCCTCACGCTGAGCACCCTGCTGGAGACGCCCGCCGAGGGCGACGCCTTCCGGTCGGCCGGGCCGCTCGTCGTGTGCGGCGGCTGCGAGACGGACCTCACCACCCGCGATCACGACGAGGCACTGACCGTCACCTCGGTCATGGTGCACCGGCTCGCCGCCGACGCCGTCGGCTCCCGCTGGAAGGTCGACGACAAGCAGTCCGAGGTGCTCATGCTCGTCCTGCACGACGCGCTCGCCCAGGGACTCGCCCCGCCGGACGCGCTGCGCGCCGCCCAGCGCTGGATGCTCACCGCGCCCGGCGAGCGGCCGACCGTGCGCGGCCTGAAGGGCATCTCCGCCCGCCGCCTCACGGAGGACTTCCGGGACCGGCCCGACACCTGGGCGGCCTTCGTCCACCACGGCAACCCCGCACCGGCGGCGCGTTCCGCCCGGCCCCAGGAAGGAGAGCGCGTATGACGTCGGAGGAGCTGCTCAGGCTCCTGGAGAGTCACTGGACCACCGTCATCACCGGGCTCGACGACGACGACCTGCATCTGCTCTCCCGCACCTTGCGGGAGATGAAGGAGGAGGCCGCTGCCGGGAACCCGCCGGGTGTCGCACGCGCCGTACGCCGGCTGAGGCGGACGTTGTCCGCGCTGCCGCCCGACCACGCGGTGTCCGAGGCGCTCGGCGGCCACCGCTACGCCTCCGGCACCCACGAACTGCCCAGCCTCACCACGATCGACGCGGTGATCGACGTGCTCGGCACCCCGCCGCCCGACCCCGGTGAACTGCTGCGGGCGGCCCGCCGGCGGCTCCTCGCCGCACCGGCGCTGACCGAGGACGAGCACGCCGCGCTGCACGGCGGTGCGGACACACCTGCCGGTCTGATCCGACTCCGCGATCCGGACCGCGGAATCCGCTATCCACGCTTTCAGTTCAGGGCCGGCACGGGCGAACCGCTGCCCGTCGTCCGCCGGATCAACGAACTCCTCCGGGCGGACCGGGACCCGTGGGGGGCCGCCGACTGGTGGCTGGGCGGCAACCGGTGGCTGGGTGGCGTCCCCGCGGACCTGCTGGGCGTCCTGCCCGACGAGGAGCTGGAACGCGCCGCCGCCGAACTCGTGGGGGCGCTCTGATGGTGGGTCAACTTCCGCCCAGGGGCGCCGTGATGAAGCCGTTGGTCACGGTGGTGCCGGCGAGCACCCTCGTCTGGCGGTGCCATGAGGAGCAGTACGCGGCCGGCGAGTTCAACCCGAGCGTCGCGCACGAGTTCTTCAAGGGCAGCCGCTTCGATCCCACCGAGAAGGATCCGTACCCCTACCTCTACGCGGCCCTCGACCCCGTCACCGCGCTGTCCGAAGTGCTTCTGAGGTCGGTCGAGTTCAGCGACGGCAGCGGGGTGCGGCAGATTCCGTGGGCGCAGGCGTCCCGGTACGTCCTCTCGGCGGTCCGCACCACGGCCGACCTCACCCTGGTGGACCTCACGACCGCCGAGGGGCTGGCCGCCGTCTGGCAGGACGGCTGGCTGATCGACACCGACGAGTACGCGGGTACCCGCTACTGGGTACGGGTGATCCGTGAACGCAGCAGCGATGTGCAGGGCCTGTGGTGGACGTCCAGGCGCTGCAGGCCCCGCCCGGCGCTCCAGCTGTTCCAGGACCGCTGCCCGGCCGGCCCGCTCGACCCCAGCCCGCAGGAGTGCCTCCGGCTGGCGTCGACGGACGACGTGCGCGAGGTCAACCGGCTGCTGGCACCGCTGCACGCGGTCATCTCCGTGCCGGAGGAGTGACTGGAGGAGTGAGCGGACACCGCGACCGCAGGTGACGGAACGCAAAGGCCCCGACCCACATCAGCGGGTCGGGGCCTTTGCGTGACCGGCGCACCGGTCCGGCGTCCACCGGCCGTTCAGCGGTCCCGGGCCGGTTCGCGGCGGACCGACGGCGGCAGCAGTGGCCAGTTCCGCGACAGGCGCATCGCCGACTCGGTCACGGCGGGATCCTTCGACGCCGTCATGACCTCGCCCAGATACCTGGCGGCGGCGGCCTCGTACAACTTGCGGGCCGAGGCCATCCGCTCGTTCGCGGCCTCCAAGCGGGCCTGCCGCCGGTCCTCGGCCGTCTCCTGGGCGGCCCGGGCCCGCTCGGTGGCGGCGATGCTCTCCTCGTGCCGCCGCAGCAGCCCCGTACGCCGCTCCACCGCCGTGCGGAAGGCGTCGAGGAAGGGGTGTTCCCGGAACAGGCCGAGCATGAATCCGACACCGCCCGAGAGCAGGAGCAGCGCACAGAACAGCCAGGTCACCGTCTGGGTCGACAGGTGCAGCCGGTCCACCAGCGTCGTGGTGTCGCCGGCGGAACCGCCGATCCCGCGGAAGCCGCCGGCCGCCTTGGCGGGGCCCGGACTGTCGTGCTGGGTCACGAACTTGGCGCGGAGCAGGCCCAGCGCCCAGGTCAGGCCGCCCCACACGCCGAGCAGCGACACCGCCGGTATCCACCCGCGGCGCGGCGATCCCGTCGCCGCGCGCCACCGCAGCATGAGCCCCGACAGGTGCGGCAGGATCAGCATGATGACGGCGGACGAGACCGCCAGCCCGCCGGACATGAAGTCCCCGCCCGTGCTGCCGACCCCGTGGAAGGGCTGGTACGCGACCCAGTAGATCGGCACCTCGACGGCCATGATGACGCCGAGCAGGGCCCAGGTCATCCACCGGGGCAGACCGGGGCGGGTCTGCAGCCCCTCCCAGCCGTGGGCCGACGCGCTGTCGCGGGTCTCGGCGCGCGCGGCACGGTACACCTCCCCTATCGCCGCGGACGCGCTGCCGTCCGGAGCGGCGCCGGTCGTGGACACCGACTGCCAGTCGTCGCCGCCCGGATCCGCCGCCGCGTCCTGGCCGGCCGCGGTCTGCTCCGGTTCGTCCTCCCGGATGCCGGGTTCCGCCGCGCTCCGGGAGCCGGCGGTCCGTGGCTCGGCCGCCTCCGGGAAACGGGCCCGGAGCCAGCGCTCCTCCACCCGCTCGCGCAGACTGTCCCGGAAGCGGAGCCAGCGGGCCGAACGGACCGCCAGCAGATCGAGCTGGCGGCGGGCCGTCTCGATCTCCTGCTGGGTCTCGCGCAGGCGCTCGACCAGGATCCTGGTCTCGGCCTCCCCGGCGGTCACGTCGGAGCCCGACTGGGCGTCCAGGAGGCGTGCCGCCTCCTCCTGGAGGTTCAGCTCCTCCTCGATCCGGTGGACGACGGCGTCCCGCACGGACGCCAGTTCCGCGAAGTACGGCACCCGGTCGCCGCTGTTCAGCACCCACGGGTCCAGCGTCCTGCGCCGGGCGTCCAGCCGGCCCCTCTTCTTGGCGTCCTTCAGGAGTCCGCGTTCCCCCCGGTCGTCGATGACCAGGGGCAGCCGGCTGGTGCGCGCGCCGGTGGCGGCGGGCCCGGGCCGGGTCCCGGTGCCCGGCTGTGTGGTCCGGCCCGTGAACGGCAGATAGCGGGCGATCCGCCGCCGGCGCGGTTGCGGCTCGTCAGCGCTTGTACTTGTTGTCGACATGTGCCTTGGCCCTCCCCTCGAGTGCCTCGGTCCAGAAGGACTCGAAGTCGTCGGCCTCGCTGGGCTTCGCCTTGTACTGCATGCCGAGCCCGACCGGGAAGACGTCCATCCCCTTGAGGCCGGGCAGGCCGCGCTTGTTCACGAGCGAGTCGATGACCTTGTTGCGCGCGGACTTGGTGGAGATGTCCTGCCGCGACAGATGGAACTCCGGGTCGGCCTGGTCGAAGTCGCTCACCACGAGCAGCTTCGGCGCCGGGCCGTCGGTGGGGACGGACTCCCCGATGCGGGTCAGCGCCCCCCACACGTCCGAACCGTTCTGCGTGCGCGCGCACTTGAGCTCGGCGAGGGCCGCGACGGCCGCGGCCGTCTGGGCGTTGGCACGCTGGACCTTCTGGTCGGTGGTCGCGTCGTGCGGCGGGTCGAGGTCCACCTCGTCCTGCCGGCAGGACGAGCTGCGCGAGGAACGGGTGATGGGGGCGAAGTCGAGGGTTCCGCACTTCTGGTCGGTGAGGAACCCGATGAGGCTGTCCTTCAGCTTGGCCTCCGAGTCGAATCCCTCCTTCACCGCGGCGGCCGACCCCGAACCGTCGACGACCAGCCCGCAGGGGGTGGTGAGGGCTTCCTCCTGCTTGCTGCAGGACACGAGAGCGCCGAGCGCGCACACCAGCGGGACGAGGACGGTGAGCCGGCGGGCGGCGCGGACGGTGGACCGACGACCGGTCCGGGCCGAGTGCTGCACGATGATGGTCCTTGGCCTTCCTGGAAGACGATGAGCGGTGATCACCTGCGGACGCCGTTCGAGGCATCGCCGTGCCGCGCCGGGCCCGAACGGCCGCGCGCGGACTGGTGGTCGAGGATGTGCAACGCCTGTGCGACCGCCGACGGGTCGGCGTCGCGCCCCGGCGCGTCCGGGACGTACCAGCGGTCGCTCAGCAGCCCGTCGTCGAGGCGGGCCCAGGTGCCGTCCAGGGCGATCTCCCCGGGCAGCCAGCCCGTGGGCCGCCGCCCGCTGACCTGGTCGTCCTTCCGGGCACGGGCCCAGGCGGCGTCCCAGTAGCAGGCGAGCAACTGGTTTGCCTCATCGGCGAGTTGCTGGGCCTGCTGACGGCAGACGGCGGCGGCCGTGCGCCACTCCCCGACGCACTCTCCGAACCGGGCGAGCGCGGCCGGAGCCGGATCCACGGGCTCGGTGTACCGGGTCACCACCCGCACCGACTCGCTCTGGATGCGGACATGCAGCGCGCGGTGCCGTGCCAGCGTGCGGGACCGCAGCCGTGCGGTGCTGTGCCGAACCTGTGCGCGAAGCCCCAGGACGTAGGGCGGCAGACTGTCGTCGGAAGGCGCGCTTCCGGCGAACGCGTCCGCCAGTAATTCCCGCAGACCGTCCGCGTCCCGACGGCCATGGAACCGGGCGCGTACCGAAGACAGGTACCCGGCTCTCAGTCGTCGGACCCGGACACCTATTCGACTTTTGCTGATCATTTCGAAGGTCCCCCATTCCTCGCGCGCGGTCCGGGTGGGAAGGCGCCGCGATGGGGGAGAGAGTAGCGGAGCAAAACCCCCGGAGGGATGCGGATTTCAAGGAAATCGATCACTCTCTTCGGGAGTTCCGGAAAACAACCGGATCTCGCCCGGCGGACAGCCGGATGAGCGCCTTCCGGCAATTGCGGGCGCACATCGCCGCGCTGGATACTCCAAGCCGGTGCGAAGAGGAGATGCCGTGGAAATACGCCTCGACGGGACCCACTACCCGTTGGAAACGCTGGGCCCGGGAAGGCGGCTCGGCATCTGGTTGCAGGGCTGCTCGCTGGCCTGCGCCGGGTGCATGTCCCGGCACACCTGGGACCCGGAGGCCGGGACGGTCACCACAGTCTCCGAGGTGCTCGCGCTGTGGCAACAGGCCCTCGCCGACGGGGCGGACGGCCTCACGGTCAGCGGCGGCGAGCCCCTGCAGCAGGCGGCGGCGCTCGCGGAACTCCTGGCCGGCGCGGCACGGCTGAGGGACGAGGCCCGGCGGCACGAGGGGAGCGCCGGGCCCCGCTCCACCGACCTGCTCGTGTACACGGGGTACGAGCACGAGGAGTTGACGCCGCAGCGGCGCCGGGCCCTCGTCGGCGCGGACGCCGTGATCACCGGCCGGTTCCGGGTCGCGGAGCCCACCCCGCTGGTCTGGCGCGGCTCGGCCAACCAGCGGATCGTCGCCCTGACACCGCGCGGCGCCGCCCGCTACGCCCCCTACCTGGCACAGGAGTCGGCCGGACCGCGCCTGCAGATCGGCGCCGGCGAGGACCGGGAGCTGCGGCTCTACGGAGTGCCGCTGCGCGGGGAACTCGCCGAGATGGAGCGCCTGCTCAGACAGGCCGGGGTGGCCTTCACCGAGCGGAGCTGGCGGCCATGAGCATACGGGCGTGGCTCTCCTCGGGCGTGACCACCAGCACCGACCAGGACGGGTCCCGGCGCAGCTCCTGCCTGATCGCGCCGAGCAGTGCGCGGGCCGCGGTCTCGACGGACAGGCCGCCCCGGCCGGTGCCCATCAGCGGAAAGCAGATCGAGGACATCGGCAGTGACAGGAAGTCGGCCTCGTGGCGCGCCAGTTCGAAGGACGCCCGCACCGCCTCGGCCAGCACGGCGGGTGTCACGTGGTAGCGCTCACCGTCGCCGACCGGGGCCGCGATCGCCGCGTGGTGGATACGCCGTACCCCCTGCGCGGCCAGCGCGCCGGAGGACGTGGCGACGACCGTGCCCGGCCGCACGGGCACGCCCGACCTGCCGTGCGTCCGCAGCCACGCCCCCAGTTCGCGGGCGAGGACGTCGTCCACGATCTCGCCCGAGGCGTCCCGCAGCGCGGCGGCCCGCCGCAGGGATCCGGACACCGTGGAGCGGAAGGTCTTGGACATCTCCAGAAACGTGTTCTCCGAGGAGACGAGGATGTCCACGTCCCGCACCAGCTCGATCGGGCACACCCGGACGGTGATCCGGCCCGCCGGTGCGGCGGCTCCCGGCCGGGCGCCCGGGTGAGCGGGGCGCTGGGGCGGGACACCGGCGGCGGCAGGTGCGGCGTGCACCGGGGGTGTCGTCGGCGGCAGGGTCACCAGCTCGGGTCGGCCGCTCGCCCAGGAGTCACCTGTCCGCGGGCCGGCCGTCTCCCGTACGCACGCCTCCCGGGCCACGACCAGGACCGCCGCCGCGAGTTCGGCGATGACGTCGCGCTCCTGGCTCTTGCGGAAGCGCTCGGTCGTCACCCCGTAGACTCCCGCCGCGGCCTTCCTCCGGTCGGTGCCGGGGACCCCGCGGCGGGAGGGGAAGATGCCGAAGGTGTGGGCGGCCGCGCGGGCCAGCGGATCGCAGGAGTCGTCGTCCCGCACGGGGTGCCCACCGGCCAGCCGGCGCACCGCCGCGCCCAGCAGGTCCTCGATGCCGCTCTGTTCGTCCTGTTCCCCGCTGCACAGACCGGCCGCGACGGCCGCCTCGCGCAGCGAGTCCCTGGGGCAGTGGCGCAGCCCGGGCAGACCGCGACGCCGCAGTTCCCGAAGTTCGTCTACGAGACTTTCGTGCGAGGGCAACGGGTGCATGATACGCATCGTAGTCCCGGCGGGTTAATCGCTGAAGATCCGGGAAACTCCCCGTCGCACGAAGGGATTTCGGATATCTTCATCGTCCCGCGACTTGCGCATCGGGCCGATTCGTTCCGCGCCGTGTCCCTGTGGCGTACCCAGCGCGTTTCCTGGAAGGTCGGAAGTCGATGAGCACGCCGCCCACCCGAGTCGTCGATCCCGATGACGGCGGGTTCACCAATGCCCGGGCCGTGGAGACACGTCCAGTCCTCTCCGACGTGCCGCCTGAACTGGCGGACAGGTTCCCGCTCGTCGCCGTGCTGTCCGGCGCACGGCGGCCCGCCGAGGCCGTGGTGCTGAGGGTGCGCGACCAAACGGCCCGTCACGGAGCGGCCGAGATACCCCTGGTACTCAAGTGGTACCACCGGCTGCACGCCCCCGGGCCCGACATCGAGCAGGAGTTGAGGGAACTCGCTGAGCAGTCCGCTCCCCACCTGGAACGGCTCCTGGAGACCGGCGAGGCGCACGGACACCCCTGGCACCTGTACTGGTCGCACGGCGAGGAGACCCTGGAGAGGTACCACGCCGACCACCCCCGCGGGTTAGGCCCCGAGGGCGTGAAGAACATGGTGAGCCAGCTGTACGACGCCGTCACCGCCCTCCATGAACGGGGCGTCGTGCACCGGGACATCACCCCCGACAACATCATGGTGCAGACCCGCCGCGCCGACACGGCCGACCTCGTCCTCATCGACTTCGGCGCCGCCGTCCACCGGCCCGACGAGGCCGAGGAGCCCCGCACCGACTGGCGTGGCAAGCCCCTCTACCTCGCGCCGGAGGCGGGGCTGCTGCGGCAGACCGTCTCCGAGGCCGGCGACTGGTGGTCGCTCGGCATGGTGATCGCCCAACTCGCCCTCGGCAAGCACCCCATCGACTTCCGCCGCGACGAGGAGGTCCTGCGGGAGATCGCCACGCACGACCCCGACCTCGGCGGCATCAAGCACCGAGGGACCCGCCGGCTCTGCGAGGGCCTGCTCACCCGGGCGCCCGAGAATCGCTGGGACGCCGAGAAGGTGCGGGACTGGCTGGACGGCAAGGACCCCGACGTCGCCCCGCGCACCGACGAGCGGATCTTCGGCGCCGACACGACGCGCCCCGTGATCCAGCCCTTCCCGTTCATGGGCCAGGAGTTCACCGGGACCGACGCTCTCGCCCTCCATCTGGACCAGAACCACGTCTCCGCGGCACGCATGCTGGCCGCCGACGACGACCGGGCCCGACTCGTCGTCTGGCTGCGCCAGTTCGAGACCACCGGCGACCGCAGCCCCGAGGAGCTGCGCCGGCTCAAGGCCCTGCTGGACGAACTGGCGCAACCGCCGTCCGCCGCCGGTCTGGTACAGCTCCTGAACTGGCTCGGTCCCCTCCTCGACGTCTCCTGGCACGGAGCGGACCTGGACGTACGGAGCATGCGCCTGCTGTGCCAGGGGGCCAGGGACGGGAACGCCGACGCCGTCGCCCTGATCCGGCACCTGGCGGACCAGCCCGCCGTCCTGACCGGACTTGCCCAGCGGCCGGGCGGCAGCGGACTGGACGAGACCGGCCGCGCGTGGCGCACCCTGCGCGCCCGGTGGGAGCCCACCGTCCGGGAGCTGCTGCGCGGCCACGAGATCGGCCGGGTCCGCGGAGCCCGGGCGGCCCTGCGGCAGACCGTGGCGGTGGACGCCTGGCTCCTGCAGCTGGCGCGCGAACCGGAACGCACCAGGAGCCGGCTCACCGACGCGGTGCTGCGCAGGCGGGCACAGTTCCTGGAACGCGTTCCCTGGTTCGACGCGCTGCTCGACGCCCAGCAGGACGACCTGCGCCTGCTCGCCGCCCACCTCCTCTGCGGCCACGCGGAGACCGCGGCGCAAGAGCTGAGGCAGCGGCGCGTCGTCGAGGAGAGCGCGCGGATCTTCGCGGCGGACCAGGACGGGCTCCGCGACGTACTGCGGCGGATGGACCGCCTGCCCACCCTGGGCTGGGCCCTGCTCGGCGCGACGGTCGTCACGGCCCCGTGGACCTTCGTCATCGGCCTCGCCGACGTGCTGGGCCGCGCCTCCCAGGATGCCGTGGTGACGGCCTGGCTCGAGGCGCTGCCCGCGGCCGCGTTCGTCTTCGGGGTGGAGCTGTGGACCGCGGTGTACATCGGCCCGCCGTTCTACCACCCGGAAAGGTCGTTGGCAGGCCTCCTGATCCGCAACGCGGAGCGCCCCGGCCGGCTGGCACGCACCCGGGCCGGCCTCTTCATCACAGCGGCGCTGCTCATGCTCGCCGGCTTCCTGGGCTTCTACGCGATCACCCACGCACCCTGGGTGTGGCCGCTCGCCTCGGCCGTCGCCGTCGCCGTGTGGAGCGTGCGCCGCTGCCGGGCCTGGTGGCGTCTGCGGCACCCGCGCGACCCCGAGACCGAGTGGAGCCTGCGCCGCCTCCTGGCCTGGTGGCGCGGACGTCATGAGCGCCGGAGGCTGCGGGCGGGTCGGCGGCCGCCTTGGTGGAACCTGCCCCGTCTTCTGGCGTGGTGGTGGCACGGACGTCATGAGCGCCGGAGGCTGCGGGCCGGTCAACTGCCGCACGACCCCCGGCCCGAGTGGAGCCTGCGTCGTCTTCTGGTCTGGTGGTGGCACGGGCGCCATGAGCGCCGCAGGCGGCGGGCGGGCGACCGGTGGTACCGGTGGAGCCCGCACCGATTCCTGGACCGGTGGCGCAGGCTCCGTGAGCACCGGACACGGCGAGCGGGCCGCCCGCAGTCCGCGACGACAGCCGAGACGAAGTCCGAAAGCACAGGAGGACAGGCATGAGTTCGGGTCTCGCCTTCCCGACGGTGACTGCGGTGGCACCCGCCGTGACCTTCCCGCCGCCCCCGCCGCCCATCGACCCCCAGGCGGTGCCGCACACCGGCATGCTCCACCTGCACGACCCGGTCGCCCACGTCTCCTCCCACGTCGCCGACGCGGCCGGGCACGCGGTGCATCAGGCCGCCGACGCGGCGCTGCAGGTCCTCGGCTCACTCAGCGGCGTCCTGCTCGCCGGCCGGGCCGCCCTGCTCACCACCCGTGTCCTCGCCGCTGCGGCGGTGCGGGCCGCGGAGGAGCAGCGCTGCCTGGAGCGGCAACAGGAGCTGGCCGCGACGGCCGCCGAGCAGTGGCAGGCCGCCGCGTACGCCGTCGTCCGGATCAACGCCCGCAGGCGCGCCCTGCTGGCGCGGGTGGCCCGGGCCACGGCCGCGGGCGGCCCGGCCGGAGCCCCGCCGCGCCCCGACCTGCCACCGCCGCTGGAGCCCGTCGGCGAGCGACTGTGCGACCTGCGGCAGGAACTGGCCCGCAGCGAGGAGGCCGTGCGCCGGGCGGAGGAACGGCACGCGGCGTGGGAGCAGCAGCGGCTCAGCGCGGAACTGCGGCTGGACGAGGAGGACGACGCCTTTCAGCGCGCCCTGCGCGAGAGCCGGCAGCGGGCACTGCGGCGGTTCTCCACGGAGCGCACCGCCGAGGCCGAGGGACGACCGACGTCCCGGACGGCCCCCGGCCCGCGCCCCCAACCCGGCCTGGACGTGGAGGAGGTCCGCCGGACCGGGGCGGAGATCCTCGGAGAGCTGGACCCGCACGCCGTCTCGGAGGCCGCCGAACTCGCCGCGGGGGCCGTCCGGCACGCCGTGCGCCGCGCGGCCGACGACCCCCGCCGGGCGCGCATCCACCTCAACGAGGCGCGCAAGTACGTCCGCGACGCCAACAAGGACGCGCGCCTGACCCGGGAGGCCCAGGAACGCGCCGCGCTGCACTACGACTTCCTCGTCTACGAGACCCCGAAGGGCGCCGAGGACCTCGCCCCGGCACCGGAGGCCGTGGAACTGCTCCGGCGAACCCTGGAGGACGGCGTCCAGCTGAGCAAGGACGAACGAGACCTGGTCGAACGCGCCGTGGACGAGCGCCGCTGCGCACTGGAGGCCCTCTACGTCAGGGAGCAGTGCGCCGGCGCCGTCGAGGAACTGGCCAGGAGGTTCGGCGGGCACACCGAGGCCGGTCGGCCCGAGGGGCAGGAGATTCGCCTCGACTGGACGCCGGACGGCTGGGAGCCCGATCACTGGCTCAGGGCGACCCTGGTCGACGGCGAGCTGAGCGTGGCGACCATGTACCACGGCGACCCGGGGGAGCGGACCCCCGAGCAGCGCGCCCTCGACGACGTCCGCTGCGCGGAGACCCACGAGCGGCTCGCCGAGTTCCAGCAGATCACCCAGGGACTGGGACTGGGCCTCGAGTTCGAGGTACGGACCGAAGGAGCGCTGTCGGGCGTGCTGGGGGAGGGCGCCGTGACGCTCGGCGAGCTGCCCCAACAGGACACCGGCAGCCCGGCGGACACGCGCTGGGAACCTCCACGACACAAGACCGTCGACGGCGACGAACGCCGCTGAGACCGCCACTGAGCACCATGCCCGCACGCGGCCCGCAACCGCGTGCAACGGGGAGGAACGATGGACCTGTCCAAGGAAGACCGGCTCCCGCCCTTCGTGGAGGAGCTGATCGGAACACTCGGAGTGCACGCGCAGTACGTCCTGCACGGCAACATCCGTGACCTGCACCTGGTGGGCCGGCGCGGCCGGGACAGGTTCTACCCGCTGCTCGACGTGCTGTGGAACCCGCTGCGGGAGATCGGCTACCAGGCGCTGGTGCTCTGCGACCAGGTGGGCGGCTTCCGCGTGGCGGCGGTCGCTGACGGCGAGACACAGACCGCCCTCGAGGAACTGCTGCAGGGGCCCCGCGAGTTCCCCGGCCAGACGGCGGCGCAACGCCAGGCGGTGCTGGACCAGCTGCGGAACATCACCACCGGGTGGGCGGAGCAGCGCGAGGAGATGATGCGGGACGGACGTCGGCTGCGGCCGCTGCGGGTGGCGCTGGTGATCGACCACGCCTCCCGTCTCGTCACCGACCCGTCCCGGGTGACCCCGGACGAACGCGACTTCTTTCTCGCCTGCCTCAAACTCGCCCAGGAGGCCAAGCCCCTGGAACCCTGGACCGGCACTCCCGTCGTCCCCAGCGAACCGGGCCGGTTCAACCCGGTGATCTGGCTCGCCGAGGGGGAGCGGGACATACCCGGATGGCTGATCTCCGGCAGTGAGCGGATCCGAGCCGTCGCCGTGCCCGAGCCGGACGCGGACGAGCGCACGACGATGGCCCGTCTCCTGCGCGAGCGCTACGAGCGGTACGCCGGAAAGGGATCGGGCGGCGGTTCGGCCTCGCCCGCCGGCGCGGACGCGGAGGAGACGGCGCGGTACGTCGGCGCCTTCGCCCGGGCGGCCACCGGCATGAGCCTGCAGGCCATGGAGGAGAGCGTGAAGCTCGCCCGCTCCCGCGCCATGCCGTTCGCCGCCATGCCCGACGCCGTACGGATCTACCGGCTGGGCGTGGAGAAGAACCCCTGGAGCCGGGGCGAGATACGTCAGCGCATCCTCGACGGGGAGGACCCCGACAACGAGCGGTCCATCCCCCGCCGGGTGCTGGGGCAGGAGGCGGCCGTGGCGATGACCCTGGACATCCTCAAGCGTGCCGCGCTGGGGCTCTCCGGGGCGCAGGCGACCAGCCCGGGACACCGGCCGCGCGGTGTGCTGTTCTTCGCCGGCCCGACCGGAACCGGCAAGACGGAACTGGCGAAGGCCGTGGCCTCCGTCCTCTTCGACAGCGACCAGGCGTATCTCCGCTTCGACATGAGCGAGTTCTCGGCCGCCCACTCCGCCGACCGGCTCGTCGGCGCGCCCCCAGGCTACGTCGGCTACGAGGCGGGCGGCGAACTGACCTCCGCCGTACGGGAGAACCCCTTCCGCGTCATCCTCTTCGACGAGATCGAGAAGGCCGACAAGGGCATCCTCGACAAGTTCCTGCAGGTGCTGGAGGACGGCCGGCTCACCGACGGACAGGGGGTCACCACCTACTTCAGCGAGTGCGTGCTCATCTTCACCTCCAACCTCGGTGTCCAGCGCACGGACCCGGAGACCCAGGAACGCAAGTGGATCGTCGAACCGGGCACGCCTTACAAGGAGTTGGAGGCAACGGTCAAGGACAACGTGAAGAAGCACTTCGAGAACGTCATAGGCCGGCCGGAGCTGATGAACCGGATCGGCGGCAACGTCGTCGTCTTCGACTTCATCTCCGACGCGGTCGCCAAGCAGATCTTCGATCTGCAGTTCGGCAACATCCAGCGCCAGCTGGCCCAGGGACACCGACTGGCTCTGGAGATCGAGGACAACGCCCGCAGCGAGCTGCTGGACCACTGCACCCGGGACAAGTGGAACGGCGGCCGTGGCATCGGCATGGTGCTGGAGACGCATCTCATCAACCCGCTCGCCCGGGAGCTGTTCGCGGCGTCCGACCTCGGGCCGGACACCACGGTCGTGGTGACGGACGTGCGGGAGAGCGAGAGCGGACGGGTGGACACGACGGTCGTGCTCAAGAAGGGAGACGCCGGTGACGGAGGCATCTGACTTGGATGACGACGATTGGGATTCCGTCGACCAGTTCGCCCCACCCCCACCCCCACCCCCGCCGCCCGTCGGTACCAAGTGCGGGCGATGCGACGCGATCGTCCCCGTCGGCATGGCCGCGTGTCCGAGATGCCGCACCCCGGTCGGCTCGGGCCGGCCGAGGATCCGGATCCCGGGGGGCGCAGTGCGGCTGGTCTTCCGCGGCGGCGGCCGGCACCTCGACGTGCCGCGCGGCTCGGAGATCCGGCTGGGGCGCAGCAGCAGTTGGGCCCCCGAGGCGTCCGAGCTGCTGGTCGACGAGGACACGGTCTCGGCCCAGCACGCGACCCTCGTCCACGCCTCGGACGGGGCGGCCTGGCTGACCGAGGTCCCGTGGGGCGCAACCAACGGCACCCGCGTCAACGACCGTGTCCTGGTGCCGGGTTCCCGGGTCCGCCTGCGCGACGGCGACCGGGTCGAACTCGGGCCCGGGGTCGAATTCATCGTCCGGGGGATCGCGGAGGAGCCCAGGGAGGCGGCGTCCTAGCGGTGGGCGGCCCGGGAGCCGCCGGGCGCGTCAGTGGCCCTGGGAATCCAGGCAGTGCGACCGCTGCGTGATGGGGGCGACGGCCTTGGACAGGTCGATCAGCACCGCGTCGATGGCCCGCACGCCGGGCGAGATGGTCACCTCCACGGCGGGGGTGCGGCCGTAGGAGACGAGGACCTTCTTCCCCGACTGCCGGGACCGTGCCAGTTCGAGCAGCCAGTCCACGCCGTTCACGCTCATGCACGGGTCGGGCGACGGGCCGGGCGAGACCAGCCCGCACCGGGCCGTGACGGCGCCACCGCCCCAGGCCTCGGCACCGGTCACCCCCACCCCTTCGCGGTCGTGACCGTCCAGTCGCCCGGGCCAGCGCCCGGCCAGGCCCGTACACGCCGGCCCGGACGCCCGCTCGGCCGCGCGCAGCCCGTACCGCGCACCACTGCCCTGCCCGGCCCACCATCCCCAGCCGCCCGCGGCCACCAGGACCGCCAGCGCCCCGGCCCCGACCGCGTACCGCATCCTCACTACAGCCCCCGTGTGTCGTGGTTCCGGCACCAGCCGGTGATCAGTCGCCTCGGAACCTACCGCACCCCAAGATCCGTCACGCATGGGGCGGTTGAGATACTCCTTCCTCGTGAAGACGCGACCGTTGCTGTGGACCGCAGCCTGCCTGCTGCTGGCCTCCTGCCATGCCGGCATGGCCACCGCCGACCCTTCCGAGGAGAAGAGCGGGCCCGTTCCCGCCGGCCGGCGTGCGGCCGCGCCCGACCTCGCGGGCGACAGCCTGGACGGCAAGCCGCTGCGTCTGTCCGACTACCGCGGCAAGGTCGTGGTGCTCAACGCGTGGGCCTCCTGGTGCGGCCCCTGCCGGGCCGAGGCCCCCGAACTCAACGCGGCCCAGAAGCACCTCGCCGCCGAGGGCGTTCAGGTGCTCGGGCTGAACACCGACACGGAGCCCGTCAACGGCCGGTCCTTCCAGCAGGACCACCACCTGACCTACCCCAGCTTCAGCGACCCCTCCGGCCGCAAGGTGCTGACGTTCCCCAGGGGTTCGGTGCCGCAGGGGGTGCCCTTCACGGTCGTCATCGACACCCGCGGCAGGATGGCGAAGGTGCACACCGGGCCCGTCACCGAACGGGACGTGCGCGACCTGGTACGGCCGCTCGTACGGTCCTGAAGGGGCGCCGGCCCGGCTCCGTCAGCCGGACCCGCCGCTCTGCAGGGCGGCCACGGCGCTCTTCGCGGCCTTGATGGCCCCCTTGTTGATCTCGTCCGTGCTCGGGGCCTTCTTCGACTCGAAGTCGCTGCCGTTGTAGGTGACGATCACCAGCGCGTTGGAGACGCGGGCCAGCACCACGCCCTCGCGGGTCTCCTGCTTGTCCTCGGTGGTGAGGTTCACGATGGAGTACGCCGTGTCCCCGAGCCCCGGGACCGTCCCTCCGCCGCTCTTCTCGGCGACGCGCTGTTCGTACTCCTTCTTCGCCTCCTGCTCCGACCCGGCGACCTCGAAGGAGACGTCGAGCCAGCGGTAGTCGTAGCCCTGCAGGGCGTTCCAGGAGCAGGTGCGGCGCAGCGAGGTGTCGGTCGAGGGGATCTCCTTGCCCGCCGTCTTGGCCCCGGGCACCAGCGACTTGACGGTCGCCACGGGCACGCTGGTGCAGGGGGTGGGCGCGGTGTCGTACGACTTCGACGCCGCGGTGGAGGACGGAGCGGACGCCGAATGGGTGGGCGTCTCCTGGCCCGACCGGTGACTGTCGGCGGACGGCGTGGCCGGGCCCGACGACATCGCCCAGCCGGCGCAGGCCAGCACGGCGACCGGCGTCAGACGCGCGGTGAGGGCGAGCGGCAGAGGAAGAGAACGCACGGCTCACTTCTCGTGGGGGAGGGGGCGCGGAGGGCGGTCCGCAGGGTGGACTGCGACGACAGTGTCACACGACTCCCTGTGGGGCGGAAGTGCCAACTCGCTGTGTGCCCGCGTGGTGACGGAGCCCCATGATCGACATCCCGTATGTCCATTTTTGTCGGCGAGTTGGGTGTGGGCCGCGCGAGGCGGATCCGGGTCAGCTCTCCCGGCTCGCGCGGGGACGGATCAGCCCGCTCTCGTAGGCGAGGATGGTCGCCTGCACCCGGTCACGCAGGCCCAGCTTGGACAGCAGGGCGTTCACATGGGTCTTCACGGTGCCGGTGGTCACGCCGAGTTCGGCTCCGATCTCGGCGTTGGTGAGGCCGGAGGCGATCTTCAGCAGTACTTCCCGTTCCCTCGGGGTGAGTCGGCCGAGGGCGCCGGTCGCCGCGGGGACCCGCGGGGCGCCCTGGGCGAAGGTGTGGATGAGCCGGCCGGTCACGGCGGGCGCCAGGATGCCGTCGCCCGCCGCGACGATGCGGATCGCGGTCAGCAGGTCCTCGGGCCGGGCGTCCTTCAGCAGGAACCCGGACGCTCCGGCGCGCAGGGCCTCGTACACGTACTCGTCGAGGTCGAAGGTGGTGAGCACCAGCACCCGGGGCCCGTTCTCGGGCGCGGTGATCAGGCGGGTGGCGGTGAGTCCGTCCATGCCCGGCATCCGGATGTCCATCAGGACGAGGTCGGGGGCCTCGGCGGCGGCCAGCGACACCGCCGCCGCCCCGTCTCCCGCCTCGCCGACGACGGTGAGGTCGGGTTCGGCGTCCACGATGGCGGCGAATCCCGCCCTGACCACGGCCTGGTCGTCGACGACGATCACGCGTACGGCGACGGGGACACCTCCTGGACGGGGACCGGAGTGGGTCCGGCCGGCAACGACACCCGCACAGTACCGGTCGGTTCGAGCACGATGTGTCCCTCGCCCGCGGCGGCCTGCACCCGCAGGCGTTCGGCCACCGGGACGACGACGGCGAGCGGTACGCCCGTCACCGTGATGGACACGGTGCCGCGACGCCGCCCGAGGGTCACCCGGGCCGGCCCACGGTCGCCCGCGCCGAGCGCCGCCTCGACGATCCGGTACGTCGACACGTGCACGGACGGCGGAAGGTCCCGCGCGGCCTCGGGCAGGCCCCGCAACCGCACGTCGCGGCCCGCGGCGCGCAGGGTGCGGCACAGCGATTCGAGGTCGGCGGCGGTCGGGGACGGAGCGAGGCGGTCGGCGACGTCTCCGGCGTCGCCGAGGCCGTGCAGCATGTCCCGCATGGCGGCGAGGGCGGCCCGGGCCGTGGTGGCCACGTCGTCGAGTCGTCCCTGCCGGGCCAGGGCGACCAGCGACGCCGTGTGGTGCAGTACGGCCTCGCGCAACGTGAGGGCCAGCCGGTGCCGTTCGGCCTCGGCGGCCTGCTGCGCATGCCACATCGAACTGGCGAAGGCGAAGTCGTCGTGCGCCAGCACGCGCAGGCGCCGGCGTCGCAGGACGAGGCCCGCACCGCACACGGCGGCGAAGAGGGGGGCCAGCAGGACGCACAGGACGATCACCATCACCCCGATGAGCCCGTCGACCGGGTCGCCCTCGAGCGAGCCGTCGGCAGCGGCCGTGGCCGTGATGACGGAGGCCGTGCCGAAGGTCGTCGCGATCAGTGCCGGCCAGGCGGTGGAGGGCCCCCGCCCATAGGCGGCGAGCGCGTACACCGCGAGCAGCTCCACGAGGGCGCCCCCGGCGAGGAACTGCGACACACGTGACGGCAGGGGCACCGCCGCGACGGCCACGGGCCACAGCCAGGCCGTGGCCAGCACGGCCACGAGGCAGGCCACAGGGGCACGTCTGCGCCACAACAGCGGCAGCGCGTGCAGGACCAGCAGCACCGTCACGACGATCAGCTCCGGCATCGAGGCGCGCCTGGTCCGCTCCGGCCAGTCCTCCGTGGCCCCGAGAGAGATGACGACCGGCAGGATCATCGCGGTGAGGGCGAGGGCGGGATCGGCGAGCCGCTGCTCCCGCAGGACATGGCGCCGCCAAGCGGGCCCGGGCGGCTGCTGCGGCCCTCCGGCGTCCGGCAAGGTGGCGCGGACCAGCCATCCGCCGTCGGGGCCGGGACCGGCGGTCAGCTCGCCGCCGGCCGCTGCGGCCCGCTCCCGCATGCCGGCCACGCCCCGTCCCGCGCCGAGGCCGCCGGTGTCGTGCGGTGCCGGGGTGCGCGGCGGCGCGTTCTCCACCGTCAGTTCCAGCAGGCCGTCCGCCCGGCCGACGTGGACACGGGCGGCGGCGCCGGGGGCGTGCCGCACGGCGTTGGTGAGGGCCTCACGGACGATGCCGTGGATCGCCTCGGCCGCGGGACCGGTCAGGTCGTCGGGGACATGAGCGGCCACGGGCCGGCCCAAACGGCCGAATCCCGCGACCAGTTCCTCGATCTCGGCACTCGTGACTGCCGGGCCCGGACAGTCGGTGTCGCGCAGGAGACCGACGAGCCGCTGCAGCGATGCCATGGTCTCGGTTCCGGTGCGTTCCGCGAACGACAGTGCCTCGGGGGCCAGTTCCGGCCGGCTGTCCTGGAGCCTGCGCGCGGCGTCCACGGTGACGACGACCGAGGTGAGGTGATGGGCACTCACGTCGTGCAGTTCGCGCGCGAGTCGCCGGCGCTCCTGGTCGCCCGCCGTTCGACGGGCGTGCTCCGCCCCGGCCAGCCGGTGGGCCGCGGTGAGCCGTCCGCCGAGCCACTGGCGCCGCGCTTCGCCGAGTCCCGCGCACAGGGCGTACACGGACAGGGAAAGCGCCAGGATGAGGAACGAGACACGGAAGCCGTCCTGTACGGCGGACATCACCCACTCGACGCCCACGAGCCCGGCGACGGCCCGGACCGTCACCGGCAGGGGACAGCGGACGGCGACGGAGTACAGGGCGACCAGCGTGCCGAGGCCGACGTAGCCGTCCGGCCAGGCGACCATGCCCAGGACGTAGGCACCCAACGCCACCGCCAGAGCCCGCACGGGCGCCTGCCGACGCCGGCCCAGCGCGGCCGTCTCCACGAGCAGGGCGCAGCCGACGGCGATCAGGCCCGGCACGCCGGGCGTCTCGTCCGGGCCCAACCCGGGCCACATCAGGGCACCCTGTACGGCTGCCAGCACCAGGGGCAGAAGCCAGTTGCGTATCGTCTCCATCTCGCCGACGAGCGTAGAGCGCGGCCCGGACGGCGGGCACCGGCCCTGAGATCGAGACCGGTCCCCACCCAGCGATAGAGGCACCGTTCCTGCGGCAGGTCGATGTCCGGGCCGGGCGCCGCCGGAGAGAGTGGGGCCATGACGATGCCACCGCTGCCCGACCCCGTGCCCGAACCCCTGCCCTACCACCGACTCGCCCGGCTCTCGGTGCGCCACCGCTGGTGGCGCCCGCTCGTGGGGACCCTGGTCGTGGCCGTGGTCTACGTGATCGTCGTGGCCGTCCTCTACGGCGTCGCCGACGAGTGGGGCTCCCGGCGGGGATACCCCAAGGACCCCGACGGATTCGTGGAGTTCGGCGCCGTCCCGGGCACCGCCCTGGACCTGCTGGCCATCGCCGCTGGAATACCCGTCGTGCTGCTGGCCGTGCGCTGGATCGGACAGCGCCCCGCGGGCACGCTCTCCTCCGTGACCGGCCGACTCAGATGGCGCTGGCTGGCCCTGTGCGCGCTGACGGCCCTGCCGATCCTCGCCCTGTCGACGGGCGGCATGCTCCTGCTGCCCGACGGCGGCGGCGGCGAGGAGTTCCGGTGGGCGGGATGGACGGTCTTCGGGCCCGCCCTCGCCATGCTCGTCTTCCTGGTCCCGCTGCAGGCGGCCGCCGAGGAGTACGTCTTCCGGGGCTGGCTGACGCAGGCCGTCGGCGGCTTCGTGCGCTCGCCCTGGTTCGCGCTCCTGCCCCAGGCCGTCCTGTTCGCAGCCGCCCACGGCTGGGGCACGCCCTGGGGGTTCGCCGATCTCGTGGTGTTCGGGGCGGCGGCGGGCTGGCTGACCTGGCGGACGGGCGGTCTGGAGGCGTCCATAGTGCTGCACACGGTCAACAACCTCTTCGCCTTCGCCGGCATGGCGGCCACCGTCGACGGGCTCAAGAGCGACGAGACCGCGGCAGACGCGACCTGGCAGCTGGTCCCCCTCGACGTCGCGGGCATCGCGCTGTACACGGCAGCGGTGGTGTGGCTGCTGCGCCGCCGCCCCCAGGTCCGCACCGCTCCTGCTCCCGCGCCCCTCCCGCCCGGCCCCCCGCCCGCCTTCGCCACCCCGTACCCGCCCGTCGCGGGCTTTCCCGCGCCGTCCCCGTGGGCAGGCCGTCCGGCACCGGGCACACCGGATCCTGCGGCCCACCAGGGTCCGGACCAGGGGGAGATCCCTCCGTGGAGCGGAACCGGGTCCGCTCGATAGCCTGCTGACCGACCGACCTGCTCGAACAGCGAGGTGACCCGTGCAGTTCACCACCCGGCCCACCCTCCAGGGCACCTTCGGCATGGTGTCCTCCACCCACTGGCTGGCCTCCCAGTCGGCGATGGCGGTCCTGGAGGACGGCGGCAACGCGTTCGACGCGGCCGTGGCCGGAGCGTTCGTGCTGCACGTGGTGGAACCTCACCTGAACGGGCCCGCCGGCGAGGTGCCGATCCTGCTCGCCCCGGCGGGCGGCGAGGTGCGCGTGCTCTGCGGGCAGGGCGTGGCCCCGGCCGGTGCGACGGTCGCGCACTACCGGGGGCTCGGTCTGGATCTCGTACCCGGTACCGGACCCCTCGCGGCCGCCGTGCCCGGCGCCTTCGACGCCTGGCTGCTGCTCCTGCGCGACCACGGCACCAAGGCCCTCGACGACGTCCTGAAGTACGCCATCGGGTATGCCGAGCACGGGCACGCGCCCGTGGAGAACGTCGGCGCGACCGTGGAGAGCGTCCGGGAGCTGTTCGAGACCGAGTGGACCTCCTCGGCCGAGGTGTACCTGCCGGGCGGCAGGGCGCCCCGGCCCGGGGAGCTGCTGCGCAATCCCGCGCTCGCCGCCACCTGGAAGCGGCTGCTCGCCGAGAGCGCCGGGGCCGGCGACCGCGAGGCTAGGATCGACGCCGCGCGCGAGGTGTGGCGCTCCGGCTTCATCGCCGAGGCACTGGTACGGCAGTCCCGGCGGCCCACCCTGGACACCAGCGGCGAACGGCACACCGGCACCCTCACCGCGGCCGACCTCGCCGGCTGGTCGGCGAGCTACGAGGCGCCGGTGACGTACGACTGGAACGGCTGGTCCGTGTGCAAGGCCGGCCCCTGGAGCCAGGGCCCCGTCCTCCTCCAGCAGCTCGCCCTGCTCCCGCCCGAGCTGCCCTCCTACGGCTCGGCCGACTACGTCCACCTGCTGATCGAGGCCTGCAAGCTCGCCATGGCCGACCGCGAGGCCTGGTACGGGGACGCGGCCGAGGTGCCGCTCGCCGAGCTGCTCTCGGACGGCTACAACGCCGGGCGGCGGGCCCTGGTCGGCGCCAAGGCGTCGTACGAGCTGCGCCCCGGCAGCCCCGGCGGACGCGCTCCGCGCCTTCCCGCACAGGCACGCGCGCGCGTGGAGGCCGGTCAGGACACCGGCTTCGAGCCGATGGGCGTGGGCGAGCCGACCGTCGCCGAGCCCCGGGTCGCCGCCGACGGCAGCACTCGGGGCGACACCTGCCACCTGGACGTCGTCGACCGCTGGGGCAACATGATCGCGGCCACGCCCAGCGGCGGCTGGCTGCAGTCCAACCCGGTCGTGCCGGAGCTGGGCTTCCCGCTCGGCACCCGGCTGCAGATGACCTGGCTGGAGGAGGGGCTGCCGAACTCCCTCACCCCCGGCCGCCGCCCCCGCACCACCCTCACCCCGTCCCTGGCCCTGCGCGACGGCGTTCCGGTGCTGGCGTTCGGCACGCCCGGCGGCGACCAGCAGGACCAGTGGCAGCTGCACTTCCTCCTCGCCGCCGTCCTGCGCGCCCCGGTCCGCGGCGGCCTCGACCTGCAGGGCGCCATCGACGCCCCGAACTGGCACAACGACAGCTTCCCCAGCTCCTTCTACCCGCGCGGCCGCCGCCCCGGCAGCGTGACCGTGGAGTCCCGCACGGACCCGGACGTGATCGAGGAGCTGCGGCGGCGCGGCCACGACGTCACCGTCGGCCCCGCCTGGTCGGAGGGCCGCCTGTGCGCGGTGGCCCGGGACCCGGAGACCGGCGTGCTCTCGGCCGCGGCGAACCCGCGCGGGATGCAGGGATACGCGGTCGGCCGGTGACGGGAGGTCCGGCACCCGCTTTTCATCCCGATTCCACCTGGCATCCACCGGACGGGCGGGGATTGTCAGTGGCGCGTGTTCTCATGGGGGCATGATCCAAGACACGGAAACCATCGACGAGTTTCTCACCCGCTGCTCGGCAGACGTCGAGGAAGCGGTCCGCAAGGCCGCCGCCACCGAGATCCTGCCCCGCTTCCGCCGCCTCGCCGAGCACGAGGTGGACCAGAAGAGCGGACCGCACGACCTGGTGACCGACGCCGACCGGCTCGCCGAGCAGCAACTCACCGAAGCCCTCGGGGCACTGCTGCCCGGCTCGGTGGTGGTCGGCGAGGAGGCGGTGCACGCCGACCCGGCGACGTACGACGCGATCCAGGGCGAGGCGCCCGTCTGGATCGTCGACCCGGTCGACGGCACCCGGCAGTTCGTGCACGGCGACGACGGCTTCTGCACCCTGGTCGCACTGGCCCACCGGGGCACCGTCCTGGCCTCCTGGACCTACGCCGCCGCGCGCGACCAGCTCGCCACGGCCGTCCGCGGCCGGGGCGCCTTCCTCGACGGCGAGCGGCTGTTCGCGGGCCCGGCCGCACCCGGCCGTGACCTCACCGTCGCCACCTCCCACCCCGACTACACCACCGACGAGCAGAAGCACGCGCTGCGCGCCCTGTGGACCGACGGCCTCGCCCCGCGCCCCTGCGGCTCGGCGGGCCTGGAGTATCTCGCCATAGCCCGGGGCGAGTTGGACGCCGTGGCGTTCTCCTGGGAGGCCGCCTGGGACCACGCGGCGGGCCTGCTCCTGGTCGAGGAGGCGGGCGGCATCCACCTCACCCGCACCGGCGAGCCGTTCCGTGTGACCGGTGCCAACGCGCTGCCGTTCACCGCCGCCCGGGACGCCGGCACCGCCCGCCGGATCGTGGACCTGCTGCGCACCGGAGCCTGAGCCACCCGGCCCCGGGGCGTGTCAGTCCCCCGGCATATCCTGAACCTGAGTGGCCATCGGCTGACGAAGGGGTCCGAAGGTGCCGTCGATGCTCGATGCGGTCGTGGTGGGTGCGGGACCGAACGGACTGACCGCTGCCGTGGAGCTGGCCCGCCGGGGCTTCTCCGTCGCCCTGTTCGAGGCACGGTCCACCGTCGGCGGCGGCGCCCGCACCGAGGAGCTGACCCTGCCCGGCTTCCGGCACGACCCGTGCTCGGCCGCCCACCCCCTCGGCATCAACTCGCCCGCGTTCCGCGCACTGCCCCTGGAGCGCTACGGCCTCCAGTGGCTGCACGCCGACCTGCCCATGGCGCACCCGTTCCCGGACGGCACCGCGGCCGTGCTGGCCCGTTCCGTCGCCGAGACGGCCGCCTCCTTCGGCCCGCGCGACGCGGGTGCCTACCGCAGGCTGGTCAGGCCGTTCCTGCCCAGGTGGGACACGCTCGCCCGGGACTTCATGTCCCTGCCGCTGACCGCGCTGCCGCGCGACCCGGTCACCCTCGCCCGCTTCGGCCTGGCCGGGCTGCCGCCCTCCACCGTGCTGATGCGCCGCTTCCACGACGAGCGGTTCAAGGCCCTCTTCTCCGGCCTCGTCGCCCACGTCATGGCCCCGCTGAACGGCCTCGCCACCAGCGCCATCGGCCTGGTCTTCGCGCTGGCCGCGCACGCCCGCGGCTGGCCCGTGGCCCGCGGCGGCTCCCAGGCGATCTCCGACGCCCTCGCCGCCTACTTCCAGGACCTCGGCGGCGCCGTGCACACCGACTACGAGGTCAAGCGCCTGGACGACCTGCCGCCCGCCCGCGCGTACGTCTTCGACACCTCGCCCGCCGCGCTCGCCCGCATCGCCGGCTTCGGCGGCTACTACGACCACTACCGCTACGGCCCCAGCGTCTTCAAGATCGACTACGCGCTGGACGGCCCGGTCCCGTGGACCGCACCCGAGGCCCGGGTCGCCGGCACCGTGCAGATCGGCGCGAGCAAGGCCGAGATCGGCACCGCCCTGCGCGCCGCGTCCCGCGAGAGCCGCGCCCCCGACCGGCCGTTCATGATCACTGTGCAGCCCAGCGTGGCCGACCCCACCCGCGCCCCCGAGGGCAAGCACGTCTTCTGGACGTACGGCCACGTCCCCAACGGCTGGACCGGCGACCTCACGGACGCCATGGAACGCCAGCTGGAGCGGTTCGCCCCCGGCTTCCGCGACCGGATCCTCGCCCGCGCCACCACGGGCCCGGCCGAGATGGCCGCGCGCAACGCCAACTACGTCGGCGGCGACATCGCCTGCGGCGCGGCCTCCGGACTCCAGCTCCTGCTGCGCCCCAGACTGTCCCTGTTTCCGTACCACACCCCCCATCCGGCCGTCTTCATCTGCTCCTCGGCCACCCCGCCGGGACCCGGCGTGCACGGCATGTCGGGGCACAACGCGGCGAAGGCCGTCTGGAGAAGGCTGAGGCAGGCATGACCACCATCACCCTGGCCCAGGGCGACATCACCGCGCAGAGCGCCGACGCGATCGTGAACGCGGCCAACTCCTCACTGCTCGGCGGCGGAGGCGTGGACGGCGCGATCCACCGCCGCGGCGGCCCCGCGATCCTGGAGGAGTGCCGCAAACTCCGGGCCTCCCACTACGGCAAGGGCCTGCCCACGGGCCGGGCCGTCGCCACCACGGCGGGCAACCTGGACGCCCGCTGGGTCATCCACACGGTGGGCCCCGTCTGGTCCGCCTCCGAGGACCGCTCCGGCCTGCTCGCCTCCTGCTACCGGGAGTCCCTCCGCGTGGCCGACGAGCTGGGAGCCCGTACGGTCGCGTTCCCGGCGATCTCCACCGGTGTGTACCGATGGCCGATGGAGGATGCGGCACGGATCGCGCTCGACACGGTGCGGGCCGCCCGGACAGCCGTGGAAGAGGTGCGGTTCGTCCTCTTCGACGAGCGGGCCTTCGAGGTGTTCACCCGAGAACTCGGCTGACGGAACGCCGTCGCCGCGCGGCCCTCGCCGCTTCGCTCGCCACAGGACCGGTGCACGGGGCGGGCAGGCGTAGGGGGAGTGCGCCTGCCCGCCCCGGCGTGCGATACCCCGCCGGGAGGTCAGGGGCGGAAGAGGTACCGCGGGCCCCACACAGGAGCCATCCCGTACAGCGCAGCGGGTGCGCAGGGTGTCACCCCTGCCGGGTCGGCGTCATCCGCTGCCCGTGTGCAGCAGGTCCCCATCAGCGCGTTCGCCGTGTTCGCGCAGCGCGATCCGGGCCAGCTTCGTCAGCATCATGCCGTTGCGGATTCTGACGACGTAGTCGACGGGGAGTCCGTGCATCCGGGTGCCGGGGCCGCGGAGCGGGTGCCAGTCGAGGACGAAGAGCGTGTGCTCGCCCCAGGGGATCAGGTTCATGGCGATGCGGGCCGCACCGAAGGGATCCGCCTTCGCCTCCAGCTCCAGGCGGTGCCGCGGCTCGCAGATGCGGACGACACAGGTGTCGTCGAGGGTCAACGGGCCGGCGCCGACCCGGACTTGCAGGCGTGCGCCCACGGCGGGCCAGTGCGGGTCCGCGGCGAGCACCTGCTGGGTTCCGGTCACCCACTCCCCGTAGCGATGGCCGTCGGCGAGCAGGCTCCAGACCTCGGACGGCGAGCTGAGGATCAGACGGCGGTTCCGGGCCAAGCCGACCACACTCCTTCCGGGGATGCCTTCTGGAGGACGGAGGACGGGAGACGAGGGAGGGGGGCTTCTCGACAGTAGCCGCGCGGTACACCTGGGGCATCCGGAGGAACCGTGGTGGCGACCGCCCCGGTCGTCCCGCAGGCTGGAGCCGGATGTGAACGCGCCGTCGCACACCGTGCCGCCAGGGTTCCGGGAGGACCGCATGACCGCTTCGTCGCCCGCCACCGACACACCGCCGGCCCGCTACGACGACCTGCGGGCCATGGTGATCAACTGCACCCTCAAGCGCTCGCCGGAGGTCAGCAACACCCAGGGGCTGATCGACCGGAGCACCGCCATCCTGGGCGCGCAGGGCGTGCACGTCGATGTCGTACGGGCTGTGGACCACGACATCGCCACCGGCGTGTGGCCCGACATGACGGAGCACGGCTGGGCGAGCGACGCCTGGCCGGACCTGTACCGGCAGGTCATGGCGGCGGACATCCTCGTGCTGGCCGGCCCCATCTGGCTCGGCGACAACAGCTCGGTGACGAAGCGGGTGATCGAACGCCTCTACGCCTGCTCCAGCCTGCTCAACGACGCCGGTCAGTACGCCTACTACGGAAAGGTCGGCGGCTGTCTGATCACCGGCAACGAGGACGGCGTCAAGCACTGCGCCATGAACGTGCTCTACAGCCTGCAGCACCTGGGATACACCATCCCGCCCCAGGCGGACGCCGGTTGGATCGGCGAGGCGGGCCCCGGCCCCTCGTACCTCGACCCCGGCTCGGGCGGTCCGGAGAACGACTTCACCAACCGCAACACCACCTTCATGACCTGGAACCTGCTGCATCTGGCCCGGTCGTTGAAGGATCTCGGTGGCATCCCCGCCTACGGCAACCAGCGCACCGCCTGGGACGCGGGTTGCCGCCGTGACTACGAGAACCCCGAGCACCGGTAGGGCGGCGCGGCCGGTCCGGGACATCGCGCGGGGACGCGGACATGCTCGTACGGTGAAAGAAGGACGCCCTTGTTCACCCGTACGGGCGTGTGTTCCAGGAGGTTGAACCGATGACCACCGCCGCAGAGATCATGCATCCCGGGGCCCAGTGGATCCCGGCGACCGAGACCCTCGACCGGGCCGCGCAGCTGATGGCCCGTCTGAACGTGGGTGCGCTGCCCGTCAGCGACGCCAACGAACGACTGTGCGGCATCGTCACGGACCGTGACATCGTCGTGAAGTGCGTGGCCAAGGGGCACGATCCGTCGAAGGTGACGTGCGGAGACCTGGCCCAGGGCACGCCGCGCTGGATCGACGCGAACGCGACCGTGGAGCAGGTGCTGGACGAGATGTCCACGAACCAGATACGCCGGCTGCCGGTGATCCAGGAGAAGAAGCTCGTCGGCATCATCAGCGAGGCCGATCTGGCCAGGCACCTGACGGACCGGCAGATCCACGACTTCGTCGAGAGGGTCTACGCCTGACGCCGACCGAGGTCAGCCACCCAGGAGCCGGCGCTTCTGGTTCTCGAACTCCTCTTCCGTCAGAACCCCTTGTGCCTTCAGGTCGGCCAGCTGCTTGAGCTGATCGATCCGTTGGGTCATCTCGTCGGGGGCGGCGGGCTGCGGTGCGGGAGGAGCGACAGGAGCGGGCGGCGCCGGCTCTTGCTGTTGCGCAGAGGCCTGCTGCTGTTCGTAGTCCTGCTGCGCCCATCGCCCCGCCTGCCGTCGCGAGACGCGGTTGGACACGGCGGTGGCGGTTCCGGCGACGACGGCGGTGCGTGCGACGCCCCGAAGCAGTCCGGGCATGTGCGGTCATCTCCCATGATTCGGTCCGGCCGTTCAGGCGACCGGTGTTCGGTCCCGTAGCTGGGGCGAACGGTGTCGGCGCGGCCGTTCAGGCGACCGCGGAGCCGCCGGGGGGAGTCGTCTCCTCCGTGGCGTCCAGGGACGCCAGCAGGGCCTGCACCGGGATACGGCCGCTCGCGACGAGCTGGGCCCCGCTTCGCCTGAGCGCGCGGGCGAGGGGCGCGGCCCACACGTTCTCGTACACCAGCACCGCGGCCGAGTTGCCGGGCTCCAGCGCGTTGCCGGCCTCCTCCAGGTCGCTCTGGTCCAGCACGCCGGCCGAGGCGCCCTCGAAGACGGTCAGATCGACCTCGTCGCCGAGGTCCTGCAACTCCAGTGCGACGACCGAGCCGTCGGTGTCCTTGCGCAGGAAGGCGAGGTCGATGATCCGGACGAGGCCGCGCTCGACCAGATCCACCAGCAGGGGGAACGCCTCGCCCGTGAAACGGTTGCCGGGGAACTCGATGACCAGGTAGTCGACCGGGCCCATTTCTTCGATGCCGTTCATGGCCACTCCTCGGGAACAGGGGAGGGGGCCGTCCGCGGCTCCGTGGCAGCCCACCCGCGTCGGCGGTCGTCAGCCCTCCTGGCCATTGCAGCACGCGCCCCAGAGCCTCGCACATCCGCGCACGAACCCCCTCCGCCCCGGCCTCCGGGTGCCGCCGGGTGCCCCCGCCCCCACTCTGGTCGGAGGGAGAGGAGCGCCGGAGGGAGAGGAGCGCCGGAGGGAGAGGAGCATCGAACGGAAAGGCGCGTCGAAGGGAAGGCGTGTTGAAGGGAAAGGCGTGTTGAAGGGACAGGGGAAGCGGCGTCCCGGGCCGGGGTGGTGGAAGCGGCGCAGCACCGAGTTCGCGGCCCGGGCGAAGGCGCTGCACCGAGAGGCGGAGACCCGGTTCCCGGTCGTCACCCATCTCGTGGACCGCATGGTGTCCGTGAACATCTTCGACTCCGCCACCCGGCTGGCCGCGCAGTGCTTCCTCACCGTCATCCCCCTGCTGTTCGTGGTCGCGGCCTACGCTCCGCCGTGGCTGAGGCAGCAGCTGGTCAGGTCCGTGCACGCGGTGCTGGGCCTGAATGGTGACGCTCAGACCGAGCTGGAGAAGGTGCTCCAGCCGACCACGGAGGACCTCCGGCAGGCCACCGGCCTCGTCGGCGGGCTGATGGTGCTGGTCTCGGCCACCGCCGTCAGCCGGGCCCTGCAGCGGCTCTGCAAGCGCGCCTGGGAGATCCCCAGAGCGGGCACCCGCGTCGCCCCCTGGCGCTGGCTGGCCTGGCTCCTCCTGTGGCTCGGGGCGATGATCCTGCAGGGCCCGATACGCGACGGGTTCGGCCTGGGCGCCTGGCTGGGCATCCCCCTCACCCTGGCGACCCAGATGGGCCTGTGGTGGTGGACGCCGCATCTGCTGCTCGGCGGCCGGATCACCTGGATGCCCCTGCTGCCCGGCGCCGTCATCACGGCGGTCGTCCTGACCGTCCTGACGAGCACCGCGCCGCTGTACATGCCGAAGGCCATCAACCGGGCCCTGGCCGACTACGGCTCCCTCGGCCTGGTGTTCCTGCTGCTGTCCTGGATGATCGTGGTCTCCGTCGCGGTCGCCATCAGCCTCAGCGTGGGCGCCGTCGTCGCACAGGAACCCCCGCTGGCGAAGCGCCTGGGCAGCCCGCCTCCGCGCTGGAGCCAGGAGACATAGGGACCTGTCCGACTGTTCCCGCCTGCCGCGCGGCGTCGGACAGGTCCGGGCGTCCTCCATTCGGCCTGCCCAGCGCGCGCGGTGCCCGTGCGGCTGACGCAATGGGGGTTCAGGCACCCCACCGCGCCGGAGGCACCGTGACCGAGCCGCCCGCCCCGCAGCCCCCTAGCCCGGACCACGAGCCCACGGCCGGCGGCGGAGCAGGGGCGCGCCGGAGCGGGGGCGGGGCGGCCGCGCGTGCCGCGCGCGGTACCGCCTCGGCCGTGCTGATCGTGCTGACCTGCATCCTCGTCCCCGTCGCCCTGCTCGCCGTCTGGGTGAAGGACATCGCACTCGACACCGACCGGTACGTGTCCACGGTCGCGCCGCTGGCCACGGACCCCGCCGTCCAGGACGCGGCGGTCCACCGGATCACCGAGGCCGTGGGCGCCCGGGTGGACGGCCCGCAGGTCGCCGCCGACATCGCCACCTGGCTCCAGTCCCAGGGGCTGCCGCCCCGCGCCGCCGACGCGCTCAAGGGCCTGGGGCCGCAGATCGACTCCGCCGTGAACCAGGCGGTGACCAAGATCGCCACCCGGGTCGTCGACAGCGACCTCTTCGCGACGACCTGGCGCACCGCCAACCGCGCCGCCCACCAGGCCGTCGTGCACGCCCTGACCGGCGAGGGCCGCGGTGCCGTCGGGGTCAGCGACGGCACGGTCACCCTGAACGTCGGTACGGCCGTCGAAGAGGTGAAGAAAGAGCTGGTCGACGCGGGCCTGAAGCCCGCCGAGAAGATCCCGGACGTGGACAAGCAGCTGGTGCTCTTCCACTCCGACGAGCTCGCCAAGGCCCGTAAGGGCGCACACCTGCTCAACGTCGTCGGGAACTGGCTCCCCGTCCTCGTCGTCCTGCTCGGCGCCCTGGGCGTCTTCCTGGCCCGCCACCGACGCCGGGCCCTGGCCCGCACCGCCCTCGGCGCCGCCTTCGCCTGCCTGGTGGTGGCCATCGCCCTGGTCGTCGCCCGCCGCTACTACCTGGACCACCTGCCGCCCGAGGTGCAGTCGAAGGCCGCCGCCGCGGCCGTCTTCGACACCCTCCTCCGCTTTCTCAAGGTCAGCCTGCGGACGGCCGTCGTCCTGGGCGTGGTCATCGCCCTCGGCGCCTACCTCGTCGGGCCGGGCCGCCTGCCCGTGGCCATCCGGGGCGCCTCCGACAACACCGCGGACTCCGCCGCCCGGTGGGCGGCCGCCCACCACGTCCACGCCGGGCGCGTCGGCACCTGGACGCTGGCCTACCGCAAGGGCCTCACCCTCGCCGCGCTGCTGGTCATCGCGCTCGTCTTCGCGCTCTGGAACCACCCGACGGTGCTCACCATCCTGCTCCTGGTCGTCGTCCTGCTCGCCGTCCTGGCCGTGCTCGCGCTGCTCGCGGCCGGCGGCCGCACCGAGCAGGACGCGGCCCGAGCGGTGCCGCAACCGCCCACCGACCAGCCCTGACGGCAAGCGCGGGGGCTGCCGGACCCGCGTGAACTGCGCGGGAGCGCGAAGGCTGAGATTCTGATCGAGTGGAGCGCCGTCCACTGCCTCACAGACCGTGGTGGTGACCCGATGGCCACGAGGAAAGAGAACACCGGGGGACCGGCCGACGTGTGTGCCGATCCCCTGGGCGAGCCGTTCCTGCAGACGCGGTTCGCCCCACCGGCCAGACCGGCCACCTTCCTGCGCCGCCCGCGGCTGGTCGAACACCTGGACAGGGCCCTCGGCACGCCGCTGACGATGGTCAACGGCTCGGCCGGGGCCGGCAAGACCCTGCTGGTCGCGGACTGGGCCGCCGGGCTCGGGCGGCCGGTCGCCTGGTTCACCAACGAGGCCGGGGACCAGGGCGCCGGCATGTTCTGGGCCTACGTACTGCACGCCCTGCGCGCCGCCGGCGTACCGCTCTCCGCCGACATCGGCTGTCCCGCGGACGCGAGCCGCGTGGACCACAAGCTGCTGGCACGCCTGGCCGACGAACTCAGCGGCCATGACCGGCCCGCGATCCTCGTGCTCGACGAGTTCGACCGCCAGAGCGCCCCCCAGATCGCCGAGCAGCTGGAGTTCGTCCTGCACCACGCCGGGCCCGGACTGCGGCTGATCCTCGTGACCCGCACCGAACCGCTGCTGCCGCTGCACCGCTACCGGGCGGCCGCGGCCATGACCGAGATCCGGGACGCCGAGCTGGCCTTCACCCCCGACGAGGCGGCCGACCTCCTGGAGCTGCACGGCCTGCGGCTCCCGGCCGAGGCCACCCGGGCGCTGGTCGAGCGCACCCGGGGCTGGGCCGCCGGACTGCGCCTGTGCGCCATGGCTGCCCAGGAGAGCGAGGATCCCGAGGCCTACCTCAGGGAGTTCGAGGCGGGCCGGAGCACGGTCGCCGACTTCCTCCTCGCCGAGGTGCTCAAACGGCAGACGGCCCGCACCCAGGACCTCCTGCTGCGCGTCAGCGTCCTGGACCGCTTCTGCCCCGCGCTGGCGGAGGCGCTCACGGGCCGCAGCGGTCTCGAACCGGTCCTGGCCGGGCTGCACCGGCAGAACGCGTTCGTCGAGGACGTCGGGCACGGCTGGTACCGGCTGCATCCGCTGTTCGGCGAGATCCTCCGGGCCCATCTGCGGGCCCGCCATCCGGGCCTGGAGCCGGAACTCCACCGGCGGGCCGGGCAGTGGCTGCGGGCCACCGGGTCCCTGCCGGAGGCGCTGGCGCACGGCGCCGCCGCCGGCGACTGGGAGTTCACCGCCGGCGCCCTCGTCGACGACCTCGCGATCGGGCAGCTCTTCACCGGCCTGCGCGCGGACGACCTCGGCGAGCTGTTCGCGCGGATGGGGCCCGAGGCCGAGGGCGCGGCCCCGGACGTGGTGCGGGCCGCCCGCGACCTGGCCGAGCACGATCTCGAACGGGGCCTGAACCATCTGCGCCAGGCCGAGGAACAGCTCGCCGAGGAGGAGCCCGATCCCGCGCTCCGGCTGAGCTGCGTGCTGCTGGAATCCCTGGCGGCCCGGCTGACCGGCTCTCCCTCCCGGGCCGAGAAGGCCGTGGCGACGGCCGAGGAACTGCGCCACGAGGTCCCGGCCCGCCTCCTGGACAAGCACCCCGAACTCACCGCCCTGCTGCTCACCCATCTGGGTTCGACCCGGCTGTGGGCCGGCAGCTTCGACGACGCCCGGGCCGCCCTGTCCGAGGTGGTCGGCTGCCCCAGCGGCGTCGCGACCGCACTGCCCCGCCAGGACTCCCTCGGACACCTGGCGCTGATCGACTACCTGAACGGCTGGCTCGGCCGGGCCGAACGCAAGGCGCTGGCGGCGCTCGGCGAGACCGAACAGTTCGGTCTCGACCGGCCCTCCGGCGCGGATCTCGGGCGGCTGGTGCTGGCCGCGGTGGCCGTCGACCGCGACGACCTCGCGCAGGCCGAGGCCCTCCTGGAGGAGGCGGCGGACTCCGGCCCCGCAGCGCTCGACCCGGTGACGGCGGCGGGCAGGTCCCTCGTCACGGCCAGGCTGCTGCTGGCGCGCGGCGACCCACGGGCCGCCGCGGAGGCCGCCGACCCCGCGATCCCGGCCGATGTGACCTCCCCGTGGGCCGAGGTCCACACGGCGCTGGTCACCTCCGCCGCCCATCTGGCCGAGGGCCGGCCGGACACCGCCGCGAAGGTGCTGGACGAGGTGGCCTACGGCACCGAGCCCGCGTACGCGGCGGAGCTGGCGTGGGCCCAGCTCGCCGTGGGCAACCGGGACGCGGCCCTCGACCTGGTGGAACAGCTGCGCACCCGGAGCCGTACCGGCCCCGCGGTGAGCGTCTGTGCCGCGCTGGTGCGCGCCCGTGCCGCGCAGGACGCCGGGGACGTCGCCACCGCCCGCAAGCTGCTCGCCCGGGCCCTGCTGGAGGCCCGGCGGGAGCGGCTGCGGCGCCCGTTCCTGGAAGCCGGACCGCGCATCCGGCAGCTGCTGGACACCCCGCCACTGCAGAGCCTCGCCGCGGGCTGGCTCACCCCCGGCGACCCCGCTCCGCGCGTGGCCGAGGAGCGGGCGCCGCTGGTCGTCGAGGAACTGAGCGGACGCGAGCTCGAAGTGCTGCGGCGCCTCGGCCAGCTGATGTCCACGGAAGAGATCGCCGCCGACCTGTACGTCTCCGTGAACACGGTCAAGACCCACCTCAAGAGCGTCTACCGCAAGCTCGGTGTGAACCGGCGCGGCGAGGCGGTGCGGCGGGCCCGTGAACGCGGACTGATGTGAGCCGAGGTGGCGGCGTGGCACATTGGCGAGCCCTGATCGTTCTCGGGACGGCCCAGTTCCTGATGGTCCTGGACACGTCCGTCATGAACGTGTCCATCAGCCAACTGGTCGAGGACTTCCACACCGAGGTCACCTCGATCCAGGCGGTCATCACGCTGTACGCGCTGGTGATGGCCGCATTCATGATCATCGGGGGCAGGCTCGGCGACATCCACGGCCGCCGTCGCCTGTTCCTGCTCGGCCTGGTCGTCTACGGCATCGGGTCCGCTCTGACCGCGCTGGCGCCCACCCTGTGGGTCCTCGCGCTGGGCTGGTCCGTCATCGAGGGCCTCGGCGCCGCGATGGTGCTGCCGGCCATGGCTGCCCTGGTCGCCGAGTCCTACCGGGGCAGGGACCGCGCGGTGGCCTACGGCGTGATCGGCGGGCTGGCCGGTGCCGGCATCGCCGTCGGACCGCTGCTGGGCGGCTGGGTGACGACGTATCTGACCTGGCGGCTGGTCTTCGCCGGCGAGGTCGTGGTCGTCGTCGCCGTCCTGTGCTTCCACCGGGTGATCGGCGAGTCCGCGCGGACCGGAGAGCCGCCCCGGCTGGACGGGATCGGCGCGGCGCTCTCGGCCGCCGGACTGGGCCTTGGCGTGCTCGGGGTGCTGCAGAGCAGCACCTGGGGCTGGGTGAAGCCGCGCAACCCGCCCTTCACCGTCCTCGGCTTCGCGCCCACCCTGTTCGTCGTCGCCGCCGGGGTGGCCGTGCTGGCCCTCTTCGTGCACTGGGAGCACCGGCGTCAGGCCACCGGCGCCGACCCGTTGACGCACCTGTCCCTGCTCGGCGTGCCGCCCCTGCGATCCGGTCTGCTGACCCTGCTGAGCCAGAACCTGATCCTGCTGGGCCTGTTCTTCGCCATCCCGCTGTATCTGCAGGTGGTGCAGGGCTTCGACGCCTTCCAGACGGGGCTGCGGCTGCTGCCGGTGTCCGTCACGATGCTCATCACCTCCCTGACCGCCGCCCGGCTCGGCCGTATCGTGGGGCCGCGCCGGGTCGTACGGCTGGCCCTGCTGATGCTGGCGGCGGCCATCGTGTGGCTGCTGGCCACCATCGACCCGGTCATCGACGACGCCCAGTTCGCCGGGGCCATGGCGGTGCTCGGCATCGGCATGGGACTGCTCGCCTCGCAGCTGGGCAACGTCGTCCAGTCCAGCGTGGGCGAGGTGGAACGCAGCGAGGTCGGCGGCCTGCAGTTCACGGCGCAGAACCTCGGCTCGGCGCTGGGCACCGCACTCATCGGGTCGATCCTCATCGGCGCGCTGGCACACGCGTTCACGGTGCAGGTACGGGACAACCCCCAGCTGTCGGACGAGGCGCGCCGGCAGACCGGTGTCGCCCTGGAGGCGGGCGTCACCTTCGTGCCGACCGACCAGGTGCGCTCGGCGGCCGAGCAGGCCGGACTGCCGCCGGCCGAGGTCGACACCGTCACGGAGTCGTACGCCGCGGCACAGCTCGACGGCCTGAAGGCGGCCATCTTCGCCACTGGCGGGATCACCCTCGCGAGTCTCCTCGTCACGCCCCACCTGCCGACCGCACCTGCCCGGCGCCCGCGGCCGTCGAAGGGTGGCGCCCCGACCGGCGTCGCCGACACCACCGAGTGAGTACGAAAGGCCACGGCGATGTCCTCGACCGACGACACCACAGCACGGGCAGGGCGTGCCGGGCCCCGCGCCCACGCCGACTACACGGGCGCGGTCTACGGGTCGATGCTCGCCACGTCCGTGGTGGTCGGCGCCGGCAGCCTCGGTCCGTTTCCCCGGCTGCAACTGGTGGTGCTGCTGGTGCTCACCGGCGTCGTCTTCTGGGTCGGGCACGTCCATGCCCAGCTGTTCGGCGCCCGCCTCGCGCAGCGGCCCCTGGACCGCCCGACGATCCTGCGGGTGTGCCGCGAGGAGTGGCCGATCGTCAAGGCTGCCGTCCCGCCCGCCCTCGCCGTCGCCGTGAGCCCGCTGCTGGGCCTGGACCTGGCGGGTGCCGCCTGGCTGGCGGTCGCGGTGGCCGTGGCCGGGCAGGTGGGCTGGTCCGCGGCCGGGGCACGGCAGGCGGGAGCCTCCTGGGGGCTGGTGTCGGTCACCGCCGCGATCAATCTGCTGCTCGGCCTGGTGATCATCTCGTTCAAGATCGCCCTGACGCACTGAACCCGGACCCCGGATCACCTGTGCTGGGTGAGGCCTGGCGCCGCCGCGCGGAGCAGCATCGCAAGAAGACCGCAGCAGGCCCGCGGCGGGAGAACGGCACATGCGCTACGAGATCCGTGTCGATGGACTCATGTCGGAGACGCTGACCAAGGCCTTCCCTGAACTGGACCATGTGAAGATGTCCGGTCAGACGGTGCTGTTCGGACGCATCATCGACGAGGCGCACCTCTACGGGCTGCTGACCCGCTTCCAGTCGCTGGGGCTGCGGGTCGTCGAGATGCGGCAACTGCCGGAGTGACAGCGGCACTCACAGCACCGCCGCCTTGATCCGGCCCGAACGCGCCGCCTCGCCCAGGGCCGCGAAGTCCCGCTCGTTCTGGTCCGCGTACGCCTGCGCGAAACCGGTCAGCGCACGGTCGAAGCGGTCGTTGCCGCCCAGGTACGCGGCGATGGCGACGGGATCTCCGGAGCGGGCGTGGGCCCGGGCCAGGGAGGCCCCGCACACCCGGCCGAACAGGTTCAGCAGGGGCGGGTCCATGGTGTCCGGCCGGGCGATGCCCTTCCAGTCGCGCAGCTGGCGCACGTAGAAGTCCCGGCCGCGTCCGTCGAAGCCCAGCACATGCGTCCAGCCCAGGAAGATGTCGCTGGTGGTCTGGATGAGCCGCTGCCCGGTCACCACTCTGCGGCCCTGGTTGTCGTACCGCTCGCCGCCCGTGTGCGCCGCGAGCACCGACTCCTGCGCCTCCTTGGCCTGCAGCAGCAGGGGATCGTCGTCGTCCCGGCCGAGCAGCAGCAGGATCCAGCACCGGGTGCCGACGCTGCCGACGCCCACCACCTTCCGGGCCAGGTCCACCAGCCGGTAGTGACGCAGCAGGTGCCGCCGGTCCGAGGGCAGGGTGCGCGCGTAGTCCTCCAGCAGCGTCTGCAGCTCCTTGTCCTCGTTCTGCTGGGCGGCCGGGTCCTGCAGATCCCGCAGCGGGATGATCAGCGGCGGGTCCGGGGTGATCCGCCGGCCCTCGGGCGTGCGCCGGGTGAGCTTGGCGAAGGCCTCCATCGAGGTGCGGGTACGGGCGCGCGCGGTCGCCTCGGCCGTACGGCGCCTGCCCTCCTTGTCCATCGCGGAGGCCAGCAGCGCGCGCAACTGGTCGGCGTCGTCCTGGGCGTACCAGATGTCCAGCGTGCGCATGCCGGCGAACTCCCGCATCCGCTCCCGGTAGGCCCCCACGCACGTGCGCACCGCGTCGTCCTGCTGTCTGGCCGGGAAGCCGTTGGCGCGGGCCGCGATGACGAAGCTGGCCGCCAGCCGCTTGACGTCCCACTCGAACGGCCCCGGAAAGGTCTCGTCGAAGTCGTTGATGTCGAAGACCAGATGGCGCTCCGGCGAGGCCAGCAGCCGGAAGTTCAGCAGATGGGCGTCTCCGCACAGCTGCACCTGGAGCCCGGTGTCGGGCAGCGGGCCGAGGTCCGTCGCCATCACCGCGGCCGCGCCCCGGTAGAAACGGAACGGGGATTCGAGCATGCGGCCGTAGCGGATCGGCACCAACTCGGGCACCCGGGTGGCCGACTGACGCTCCAGCACATCGATCACGTCGGGCCGGTCCGGCGCGGGCTCGAACACGTCGTGGCCCGAACGCGGGGCGCGGGTACGGGCGTCGCGGCCGTAGGCCGCTCGGTCGGCCAGTGACGAGGAGCCGGTGAAGGCGCTCGATGCGGTCATGATCCACTCTCCGGTTCCGGCGGCCGACCGGCCGTCCGCTCCCGGATCCGGCTGCCGCGGGGGCGGCAGGACCGCGAACGGCCCGCCCGCCCGTGCACCCACCCCACCGCCGCGGCCCGGCGGAGGGATCACCCGTGGTGGGTGACCCGGCACACCGGCCCCGCGCGGCACCCTGTTCCGGTGAGGGGTTGCGCACGCCGCCCCCGCCGGCGGTCCGGAGGCGACCCGTTCGATCGCGCGAGGAGGAGCCATGACCGAGTCGCGTGGTCCGGTACCGACCGGACCGCCGCACCCGTCCGACGGGACGACCGCCGGCCCCAACGACGCCATGACGGCGCTCGCCGGGTCGTGGACCTGGATGCTGGGGTCGGCCGTCGTGACGTTCGTACCAGGCGTGCTGATCCTCGTCTGGCCGGACGAGACGCTGCACGTCCTGGCCGTTCTCATCGGCCTCTACCTACTGCTCGCCGGAGCGTTCCGGTTCGTCATGGCCTTCGCCCGCGAGGAACACGGCGAACGGTTCGCCGGAGTGCTGATCGCGGTGCTCTTCGTCCTGGCGGGCGTGCTCGCTCTGCGCAACCCGCTGCAGACCATCACCGCGCTGTCGCTGATCGTCGGGCTCGCCTGGCTGGCATCCGGCATCGTGACCCTCTACACCGCGATCTCGGCCAAGGACCTCCCGCACCGCGGCGCCCTGCTGGCCGCGGCGGTGCTCGGCATCGTCGCCGGGATCGTGGTGCTGGCCCTGCCCACCGAGTCGGCGCGGGTGCTGACCCGGCTGCTCGGCCTGTGGCTCGTGCTGCTGGGCCTGGCCGAGGCGTGGGTCGCCTTCTCGTGGCGGTCCGCGCTGCGCCGGAGCGGCGTGCTGCAGGGCACTTCGGACCGGGCGGAGTGAGCGGGCCGGGCCTCCCGCCCGCCGTCCTCACCCGCCACGATCACCCGCCTCGGGTGAGGACCATCCCGCCTCGCCGTGTGCACGCTGACAACGGCAGAGACCGGCCTGAGAGCTTCAGGAGCTCTTGCGGGCCGGTGCCCCGGACGGAGGAGAGAGCATGAGCGCGACGAACTACCTCGCGTACGACTATCCGTTGCTGAGCGCCTTCTGGACCATGCTGTGGTTCTTCCTGTGGATCCTGTGGTTCATCCTGCTGTTCCGGGTCATCGTCGACGTCTTCCGTGACGACGACATGGGCGGCTGGGCCAAGGCCGGCTGGCTGATCTTCGTGGTCGTGGTGCCCTTCCTGGGCGTCCTCGTCTACGTGATCGCCCGCGGCAAGGGCATGGGGAAGCGGGAGATCGCGCAGGCGCGCGCACAGCAGGCGGCCTTCGACTCCTACGTCCGGGAGACCGCGAAGGGCGGCGCCCCGACCAGCAGCGTCGACGAACTGGCCAAGCTCTCCGAGATCCGGGCCCGCGGCGACATCACCGAGGACGAGTACCGCAGGGCCAAGGAGCTGGTTCTCAGCGGCGCCGGACCGGCGCAGCGCCCCGGCTCCACCCCCACCACGTCCGGACACTGAGCACCACCCACGAGAACGAATCGAGGCAGCCGCATGGCCGCGACACACCCCACACGTCCCAGCCGCACCACACGTGCAGCAGGCCAGCGCACCGCCAAGCAGGCGTGGGCGGGCGGCCTGACGGCCTTCGCGGGCGTCATGCTCCTGCTCGCCGGACTGCTCGGTGTGTTCCGGGGCATCATGGCGATCGCCCACGACAACGTCTTCGTCACGACGCCCAACTACGTCTTCAAGTTCGACCTCACCAGCTGGGGCTGGATCCACCTGGTCCTCGGCGCGCTCGCCGTGGTCGTCAGCTTCGGCCTGGTCCGGCCGGCACCCTGGGCACGCGTCGCCGGCGTGGGCATCGCCGGGCTGGTCATCATCGCCAACTTCCTGTCCCTGCCCTACTACCCGGTCTGGTCGGTCGTGATGATCGCGATGTCCGGGTTCATCATCTGGGCCCTGTGCGTCGTCCAGGGGGAAGAGACCACCATGAGCCCCTAGGGCACCGACCCGTTCGCAGGCGAACCCGCAGCAGCACCCGGCCGTAGGAGAACTCATGGACCGGTGTCCGCCCATCGCCGACCACGGCATGGACGGCGACCTCCAGACAGCGGCCCTGGTGTCGTCCGGCGGGAACGTCGACGGGTGCACTCCCCGCTTCGACTAGCCCAGTGTGTCCGCCGCGCTCCTCGACAGTGAGCGCGGCGGACACCGCCGTCCGGCGGCGAGGCTCGAACCCACGGGCGGGGGCACCGGAGATGGCTGACCGGACAGAGCCGACGAAGGCGCCGCCGGAGCAGCGGCTTGTCCTGGCCGCGCCGGCCCTCGCCCAGTTCATCTGCAGCTTCGCTCCATCCTCGAGGGAGTCGGCACCGCCCTGCTCATCCCGCCGGTCTACATCCTCACCACGCTGCTGTACCCCGACCTGACGTCCCGCGCCCGGGCGTTCGGGATCATCATGGCGCTGGGCGGCATCGGGGCCGCGGCGGGACCGCTGATCGGCGGGCTCATCACGACCGGCATCAGCTGGCGCGCGGCCTTCGTGTTCCAGGCGCTGGTCATCGCGGTGATCGTCTGGCTGAGCCGCGGTATCGAGGACCCCCTGCCCCCGGACCCGACCCGCTCCTTCGACACCGGCGGAGCGGTCCTGTCCGCGACCGGCCTGGTCCTGGTCGTCATGGGCATCCTGGCGGCGGACAACAACATCTGGCTGCTGATCGCCCTGATCGCCCTGATCGCCCTGATCGTCCTCGGCGTCCTCGTCCTCGGCTGGTCCTTCCGCTCGTAGCGGGCCAAGGAACAGGCCGGCCGGGAGCCGCTGCTCTCGCTCTCCCTGTTCCGCAACCGCACTCCAACCTCGGGCTGGTCACCCAGAACGTGCAGTGGCTGCTGCTCATGGGAACGTCCTTCACGGTGGCCGCCTACCTCCAGGTCGTCCGCGGCTACGACGCCATCCAGACCGGAGTCGTCTTCACGGCGGCCACGCTCGGCCTGCTCATGTCGTCGCTGTCCGCCGAGGGCCTGGCGCGACGGCGGTCCCAGCGGACGCTGATCACGACCGGCTTCAGGGGCTCCGTCGCGGGTGTGGCGGTGCTGGTCGGCCCGGTCGGCAGCACCTCCACGGCCTGGGCCTTCGTCCCCGGGCTCCTCCTGATCGGGCTCGGCCTGGGCGTGATGCCGACCCCGTCGGTGAACGTGGTCCAGTCGGCCTTCCCGGAGGCACAGCAGGGCGAGATCTCCGGCCTGTCCCGCAGCGTGTCCAACCTCGGCTCGTCCTTCGGCACGGCGATCGCCGGCACCATCCTGGTCGCCGGCCTCAGCAAGGGCGCGTACGCCGCCGCGATGATCACGCCGGCGGTGATCGGCCTGGGCGGCCTGGCCGCGGCGGCCCTCCTCCCACGGGCACCGGGCGGCCCGACGCCCCACGGCACACCTGCCACGGCACCGGGCACGCACGCCTAGGGACGGACGACGGCGTGGAGCCTCGCGTCGCCGACGTGAGACGTGAGACGTGAGACGTGAGCCAGAAGACACTTCCCAGCCCCTCTCCCGGGTGCTCTGCCCGCGGGTGCGCGTGGCATCATCGGCCCAGGTAAGGACCGAAGCCGTACGTAGCCGATGACGGGCGTGCGCGGTCGCCGGCAGCCGTACGAGGAGCACGATGAACCCCACCGCCACCGTCCCGCCCGCGGTGGGCACCTCGCTGCTGGACGACTTCTCCCTGGAGATGACCGGCAAGGATGTGCCGAAGCTGGAGGAGGCGCGCGACAGCATCCCCCGGGGCACGCGGATCAACGTCACCTTCCTCGCCGGCGAGGACCCGGACATGCGGCTGGCGGCCGCCCGCGCCGTCAAACGGCTCGGCTTCGTCCCCGTCCCGCACATCTCCGCCCGCCGGCTGCCCTCCCGGCGGCACCTGGAGGAGTTCCTGGCCGGCCTGGCGGCGGACGGCACCGCCGAGAACGTCTTCGTCGTCGGCGGCGACCCCGCCCGCCCCGAGGGCCCGTACGAGGACGCCCTCGCCGTCATCCGCACCGGGCTGCTCGAACGCCACGGCGTACGGCACGTCGGCATCAGCGGCTACCCGGAGGGCCACCCGGCGATCACCGAGCACACCCTCTGGTCGGCGCTCGGCGACAAGAGCGCCGTGCTCGGGGCACAGCGGATCGCGGGCGACGTCATCACCCAGTTCGGCTTCGACGCCGACCGGGTGCTCGGCTGGGTGGCGGACGTCCGCGCCCGGGGCGTCGCCCTGCCCGTCCGCATCGGCGTCCCCGGCCCGGCCGGCGTGCGCCGGCTGGTGACCTACGCCACCCGCTTCGGCGTCGGCACCAGCGCCTCCATCGCCCGCAAGTACGGCTTCTCGCTGACCAACCTCATGGGCACGGCCGGCCCCGACCGCTTCCTGCACGCGCTCGCCCAGGGGTACGACCCCGCACGGCACGGCGAGGTGAAGGTGCACTTCTACACCTTCGGCGGCCTGCGCACCACGGCGGAGTGGATTGCCCGCTTCCGGCGGGGAGACCGGGAGGTCTGACAGGTGGACGGCCTTCCGCTTCCGTTCGATATCTCGACGGCATGCCGGTGGGTCGGTGGCCAATTCTGATCGGTGGGCGCGTGGCCCGGCCGGACGCCCGGGACCCGCCTACCGCCCTGCTTGTTGCTCTTGCGCTGGTCATGCCAGAGCTCTATAACGTCTCCAGCAGGTATCGGCGGGGATGGCCGGAAATGGCAGTTGCCGCCGGCCAGGGGGGATCCTCGGCTCCGCCGCGATCGGCATCAGTGCCCGCAGACCGACGGAGACCGAACCATGACCGACGACGCCTATCGTGCTGCCCTGACCCGCCTGGCCGTGGACCCGGCCTTCCGCGCCGAACTCGACGGCGACACCGACGAGGTGGCGCGAAGACTCGACCTGTCGCCCGCGCAGGTCACCGAACTCCGCTCCCTCCGCGTCGAGTCCGGAACCGACGGGGGACCGGCCGCACTCGACCCCCGGCTGTCCAAGTCGTCCCTGTTCTTCGGCGGCGGGGCGCATGCGCTGGCACACCACGACGTCCCGGCCGATCACGCCGTATCGACCGATCACGTCTCCGGGGCCACGCACGACGTCTCCACGACCCACGCCGTCCCGGCGGACCAGATCTCCGGCGATCACGATGCCGGTGGCCCGGCCTCCGCCGGCCACTCGTCGGAGCTGCCGGATCCCGCCGCGGGTCAGGAGGGCGTCGGCGGCGTCGACGTGGCGTCGACCGGCCCCCACAGCCTGCTCGGCGGCCCACTGCTTGACCGGTCGCCCGCTGAACTGGCAGGCGGGCCGGGCGAGTTCGGCAACTTCGGTGACTTCGGAGGCTTCGGCGACCACGGGAACGAGGGGATTGGCGCGGACCTCGGCGGGCAGGCCGGCGGGGGTGCCGAAGGGGGCTTCGGTGACTTCGGCGCCGGGGGTGACGGCGGGTTCGGCGGAGCCGAGGGAGGCTTCGGCGGCTTCGGCGGCGGTGCCGACGGCGGCTTCGGTGACGGGGGTCCGGGCGCCGGCGGCTTCGGCGACGGTGGGTTCGGTGGCGCGGACGGTGGCTTCGGCGACGGCGGTCTGGGCACCGGCGGCTTCGGTGACGGCGGCTTCGGCCATGGCGGCTTCGGGAATGGTGGGTTCGGTGACGGCGGCCTCGGTGGTGGCGGCGTCGGTGACGGTGGGTTCGGCGACCTCGGTGGCCATGGCGGCTTCGGCGGTGCCGGTGGGGACGGCGGCTTCGGCGGTGTAGGCGGTGAAGGCGGCGGGGACGCCGGTCACTTCGGTCACGGAGGCATCTACGACCGCGACGGCGGCGATGGCGGCGGTGACAGCGGCGGCGGCGGTGGTGAGGGTGGTGGTGACCCGGAGAACACCAATCGTCCTAGTGGCGGTGGTGGCCATGGTGGTGGTGAGGGCGGTGACAGCGGCGGTGGCGGTGGTGAGGGTGGTGGCGATCCGGAGAACACCAACCGTCCCAGTGGCGGTGGTGGCCATGGCGGCGGTGGTGAAGGTGGCGGCGGCGGTGGTGAGGGTGGTGGCGATCCGGAGAACACCAACCGTCCCAGTGGCGGTGGTGGCCATGGCGGCGGTGGTGAAGGTGGCGGCGGCGGTGAGGGCGGTGGCGATCCGGAGAACACCAACCGTCCCAGTGGCGGTGGTGGCCATGGCGGCGGTGACAGTGGCGGCGACGGAAACGGCGGAAGCAGCCAGGAGAACATCGGTCGGCGTCCCGGCGGTGTCGGTGAGCCCGGCGGTGGTAACCGCATCATCGTCCAGGGCGGCCTGCCCTCGGGCGAGGGCGGCAGCGGTGATCACATCATCGTCCAGGGCGGCCTGACCGCCTCCGGCCTTGGAAACGCCGCCACGCACCTGCCGGACTCCGGCCCAGCCGCGGAAGGCGGCGCAGGCTTCGACGGCGGAACGTTCGCCAGCGGTTCCGGCGGGGGCTGAGCCACCGCATGCTCTGCCATGTCTGCCGCGTCCACGTGCGACGCGACTTCCCGTACTGCCTGCACTGCGGCACCCCGCGCCGGGGTGCCGCGCCGACGTCGTACGCCGCGCCCCAGTTGCGCGGCCTCGACGACCCCACGCTGCTCGTCCCGCTGACCGGCCCGGTCACCACGCTGGGCCGCGGCGAGGACAACGACGTGGTCCTGGCCGACGGCAGCGTCTCGCGCCGCCACGCCCGTGTCGTCCGCACCGCCGAGGGTTTCCGGATCGAGGATCTGGACTCCTTCAACGGCACCGCCGTCGCCGGCGTCGACCTGCACGGCGGCGCGGCCCGGCTCGCCGACGGCACCGAGTTGTCCGTGGGCGACGTACGCCTGGTGTTCGAGCAGCCCCGCGACGCCCGGATCGGCTCCCGCACGATGGTCGTCGGCACCCAGCTGACCCAACTGCCCACCGCCGGACAGGAGGACGCCCCGGAGGCGGGCGGCCCGCTCACCGCGCGCCCGCGCCGCCGTTCCGGCTGGGCCCTCAAGCAGATCCCCACCGAACGCGGCGCACCCCGCTGGGTGCTCAGCTCCACCCGTACCGGCCGCTATCTGGAACTGGACGAGCGCCAGGTCTTCCTGTGGCACGCCGTCGACGGCGAGAACACCGTACGGGACCTGCTGTTCGCCTACGCCGAGCGCTACGGCGAACTCGCCCTGCCCCGCATCGAGTCCGCGCTGGCCGCGTTCGCGGACGCCGGCCTCCTGCGTGGTCTGCCCGGCCGGCCGGAGCAGGAGCGGCCGAAGGGCTGGCGCCGGGCGGCGCGCGCGGTGTACCGGGCGCTGCTCAAGCTGGAGGTGTCCGTTCCCGGCCTCGACGGGCTGGTGACCCGGCTCTACCAGGGCTTCGGCTGGCGGCTGTTCACCCGCACCGGGGTGCTGCTCGCCTGGCTGTCGATGGCCGGCGGCCTGGTCGCGTTCTTCGCCGCCCAGGGCCGGCACCACCTGCTGGACTTCGACGGGGCGGGCGTGTGGGGCCCGGTCCTGCTGGCCGCCGGGTACATCACCGCGCTGCTCGTGCACGAACTGACGCACGCGCTGGCCGTGAAGTCGTACGGGCGCAAGGTCCGGCGCGGCGGGTTCCTGCTGATGATGGGCATGCCGTTCGCGTTCGTGGACACCAGCGACATGTGGTTCGGCTCCCGCTGGTCCCGGGTCGTCGTGGCCCTGTCCGGGCCGCTGTCCACGGCGGCGCTGGCCGGCTGGTGCGCCACGGGCGCGGCCCTGCTGCCCGCCGGACCCGCCTCGGCCGTCCTCTACCACCTGGCCTTCGGCCTCTACCTGAACACCCTCTACAACTTCAACCCGCTGATGCCGCTGGACGGTTACCAGGCGCTGACCGACGCGCTGCGGGTGCCCCGGCTGCGCGAGGAGGCGAGCGCCTACTTCCGTACCGGCCTGTGGCGCGACCTGCGCGCGGGCAACCGGCCGGGGCCCCGCCAGGCGGGCATGGCCGCCTACGGCCTCGCGGTCGTCGTGGGCACCTACGGCTTCCTCGCCCTCGCCCTGCTGGCCTGGCGCTCCCGGATCGGCGACCTGCTGGAAGGCCGGCTGGCCGAGCCGTGGACCACGGTGATCGAGGCGGCCGTCGTCGCCCTGGTCGCCTTCCCGGTGTGGGCCGCCCCCGTGCGCTGGGTGCTGCGCCGGGTGCGCCGCCGGCCGGACGCCGAGGACGACGTACCGCAGGGCACCCGGACCGCCGCGCCCGTCGAGGGGACGGCATGACCGACGACGCCGGCTGGGCCGTACCCGGCTACGAGACCGTCCGCACGCTCGGCGAGGGAGCCGGAGGCCGGGTCGTCCTCGCCCGGCACACCGCGACCGGCGTGCCCGTCGCGGTCAAGTACCTGGGCGAACGTCTGCGCACGGACCGCGAGTTCCTGGCCAGGTTCCGGGCCGAGGCCCGGCTGCTCGGTGAGCTGCGGCACCCGTGCGTGGTGCGGCTGTACGAGTACGTCGAGGCACGCGCCGGTGCCGCGATCGTGATGGAGGCGGTGGACGGCGTCAGCCTGCGCCACCTGCTGCGCCGGCACGGGGCGACCGGCCCCGAGGCCGCGCTCGTCCTGCTCAAGGGCTCCCTGCTCGGGCTGGGCGCGGCCCACACCGCCGGGGTGGTGCACCGCGACTACAAGCCGGAGAACGTCCTGGTGCGCGCCGACGGCACCAGCGCGCTGGCCGACTTCGGCATCGCGGTGCGCAGCGGCCGGGAGACCGAGGCCGCCGGCACGCCCGCCTACATGGCGCCCGAGCAGTGGGACGGCGAGCCGGCCGGCCCGGCCGCCGACGTCTACGCGGCCTCCGTGGTGTTCTTCGAGTGCCTGACCGGACGGCGCCCGTTCCCCGCCGACGACCTGATGGCCCTGCGCCTGCAGCACCTGCGCGCACCGGCCCCGCTGGACGACGTGCCCGCACCGGTGCGGGGGCTGCTGCGCGCGGGCCTGGCGAAGGACCCGGCGGACCGGCCCGGCGTCGAGGCCTTCCTCGCCGACCTGGAACGGGCCGCCACCGAGGGATACGGCGCGGGCTGGGAGGAGCGCGGCCGCCGTCGGCTCGCCGAACTCGCCGCGCTGCTCGCCCTGTTGTTCCCGTTCACCACGACCGCGACGCTCGACGGCTCGGCCACCGCACTCACCCTGCTGGGCCGGTTGAAGCGCGGCGGATGGAAGGTGGCGACCGGCGGGGTGGCCGCGCTGGCGGTCGTCGCGGGCGGAGCGACGTATGCGACGGGCCGCCCGCACGAGACGTCGACGACGGTGGCGAGTTCGACCCCCACACCACTCAACTCGCCCACAAAACCCAGTACCTCCCCGTTCCCTTCCTCGTCCACTTCGCCGAGCAGCCTCCCGCCCACGGCCGACACCACCCCCTCGGCCAGCCCGTCGTCCTCGCCCACACCATCCACGGACACGACCGCACCGGCCGGGACCCCGACCACCGCGGCTCCCAGCGCGGCCACGCCCGGCGACATCACCATCACCATCGGCTCATGGCAGCGCGGGCAGAAACCGGGCACGCTCGTCGCGTCCGTGACCGTCGAGACGACGGGTACCGGACCGCTGACCGTCACCGCGAACTACTACGTCGACACCCCCGCCGACCCGTACGGCTCCCAGTCCCAGCCCCTGTCCGGGAGCACCTGGTACGACCTGACCTTCGAGGCGGACTTCTCCAACCACCCGTGCCGGGGGACCTGGGACGTCACGCTCAGCAGCGACCCGGCGGCCGCCAACGGCCCCCAGACGGCCTCCCTGGACGCACCGCCGTGCTGAACTCCGCCCGACGAGAACGGATACGGATCGACATGACGACAGCCACCACAGTGGCCGGCCGGCCCCTGTCCGGCTGGTCACGGGACACACGCTTCGGCACCTGGCACGTCTTGCTCCCGGATGCTTCCGGCGATCCGGTGCTTGGGGCGCTGCGCATCGACCCGGCCCTGTTCGAACCGCACGGCACCCGCGAACGTCTGGCGGCCACGGTGCTCGCAACGGCGAAGCTCCGGCTGCCCGGGCTGCTCGGCACGGTCGACCTCGTGGCCGAGGCCGGCGAGGTGTGGCTGCTCACGGCCCGCCCACCGGCCCCCGCGCTCGCCGACGTCCTGTCCGCCGACGGCCCCCGCGCGGACGCGGGCAGCGTGGCGAGCATCCTCAACGAGACCGCACAGACCCTGCTGGCCCTGCACACGGCAGGCCTCGCCCACGGCTCCCTCGGCCCGGAGACCGTGGTCCTCACACCGGACGGCGTGGCCCTGCTGTCCGAGGCGGGACTGAGCGCAGTACTGGGCGACGCGCCGCACACCGAACCCCTGGCGGCGGACAGGGGTGGCGCAGCGGTCGTGCCCTTGTCGGGTGATCTTCAGCGCCCGGTCCGGGCGGACACGGGCGCGGCGGTCGTTCCCCTGCCGGGCGATCTTCAGCGCCCGGACCGGGCGGACACCGACGCGGTGGTCGTGCCCCTGCCGGGCGGCGTCCTTCCGCACCCGGACCGCCGGGCAGCCGACACCGCGGCCTGGGCCGGCCTGGCCCGCACCCTCGGCGCCGCCTGGACGCAGGCCGGAACCCCCGCGGCGGCGCTCTTCGCCCACTGCGCCACCATCGCCGAGTCCGAGGGTCTTGCGGCGGCCCGGGCCGCGCTCGTGGCCGGGCGCGCGGCACTCCCGGCGGACTTCCTGCGTCGTACGGCACTGCGCGCGGCGGCAGCAGCATCGACTCCGCGGTTCGCCGCACCGGCCGCACCACCGCCACCCCCGACTCCAGCGGCTCCTGAGAGCCCGGCCCCACCGGAGGACCGTCACCCGGCGCCGAAGCTCACGACGCCCCCCGCTCCACGCCCGGCAGCCGGAGAGCCCACTGCCCCCACATCAGACACGACAGCCCCGGACCAGCGAGCCACGGCACCTCACCCCTCGGCAGCGGCCGGGCGTCTCACCGCCGCAGCAGCCGCCGACCAATTGGCTGCTTCGGCAGTCGCCGAGCAACTCACCGCTTCGGCAGCCGCCAGGCACCTCACCGCCCCAGCCGCCACCGACCAGCTCACCACCTTGGCAGCCGCCGACCAGCTCACCCCTTCGGGGGCCGCCGAGCATCTCACCGCCGCAGCAGCGGCCGAGCAACTCGCCACGTCGGCGCTTGCCGAGCAACTGGCCACCTCGGCACCCACCGACCAGTTCACTACGTCAGCCGCCACCGACCAGCTCACCGCCCCAGCCGCCGCCGACCAGCTCACCCCTTCGGCAGTCGCCGAGCATCTCACCGCCGCAGTAGCGGCCGAGCAACTGGCCACGTCGGCACCCACCGACCAGCTCATCGCCTCAGCAGCGGCCAAGAAGCTCTCTACGCCAGCCGCCGCCGACCAGCTCACCACCCCCGGCCGCGCCCACCGCTCCACCACCCCCGACACCCAAGCCACCACCCCCGACACTCAGGCCACCGTCCTAGGCGAGCGCCACCGTGTCACCTCGCCCCCGGTACCCGTCGGGGAGGACTCCGGCGAGATCCTGCTCCGTTTCGGACCCGGGGTGCCTGCCGACGAGCAGGACGTGCTGCGAGCCCGGTGGCGTACCGAAGCCGCCGTACCCGCGCGGCAGCGCCCGCGGCGAAGACGCCGGGGCTGGGTCATCAGCACCGGAGTCGTGGCGATCGCCGCCGTCCTGCTCTGGCTCCTGCTGCGCCCGACCCCCGCCCCCGCGGTCGTCGCCGTCCGGGTCCAGGCACCCGCAGGGACGCTGCACTGCGGTCAGACGGCCGACCTGGTCGGTGTCGTCACCACCGACGGACAGGGCGGACCCGTCACGTACCGATGGCTGCGCGGGGACGGCCAGGACTCGGGCGAGCTGGTCCGCGTCGCCCATCGAGGTGAGCGCCGGTTCCGGGTGCACCTGCGCTGGACGGTCCGCGGTTCCGGCCGCTTCCAGGGCACCGCCCGGCTGCGGATCGCGCACCAGCGGACCCCGATGGAGGCCAAGGCGAGCTTCACCTACGTCTGTCCCTGAGGCCCCTGAAGCCTCCGGACGCCAGGCCTGCCGTGGCGAGGGACGGCCAGGGCACGCCGTCGGATCCCTGGCCGGCCCCAGGTACGTGTCGGATTTTCGCCAGCGGACGCGCCCCGCGCTGGTCGATCCTGGACGCATGCAGACAGGGACGCACATCGACCGGGAGCACTGCGTGCGCGCCGTGCAGTCCAAGGACGCGCGGTTCGACGGGTGGTTCTTCACGGCCGTCCTGACCACCCGCATCTACTGCCGGCCCAGCTGCCCGGCCGTCCCGCCCAAGCCGGAGAACATGACCTTCTACCCGAGCGCGGCCGCCTGCCAGCAGGCCGGGTTCCGGGCCTGCAAGCGCTGCCGTCCCGACACCAGCCCCGGCTCCCCGGAGTGGAACCAGCGCGCCGACCTGGTGGCCCGGGCCATGCGGCTGATCGCCGACGGGGTGGTGGACCGCGAGGGAGTCCCCGGGCTCGCCGCCCGCCTCGGCTACAGCACCCGGCAGGTGGAGCGGCAGCTGCTCGCCGAGCTGGGCGCCGGCCCCCTCGCGCTGGCCCGTGCCCAGCGCGCCCAGACCGCCCGGATCCTCGTGGAGACGACCCCGCTGCCCATGGCGGACATCGCCTTCGCGGCCGGCTTCTCCTCCATCCGCACCTTCAACGACACCGTCCGCGAGGTCTTCGCCCTGTCCCCGAGCGAGCTGCGCACCCGGGCGCCGAAGGGCCGGACCAATGCCCCGGGCACCCCAGGGACCCTCGCGCTGCGGCTGCCGTTCCGGGCACCGCTCAACCCCGACAACCTCTTCGGCCACCTGGCCGCCACGGCCGTACCGGGCGTGGAGGAGTGGCGGGACGGCGCGTACCGGCGCACGCTGCGGCTGCCGTACGGACACGGAATCGTCGCCCTCACCCCGAAGCCCGACCACATCGCCTGCCGCCTCACGCTCAGCGACCTGCGTGATCTGACCGTGGCCGGCAGCCGCTGCCGGCGCATGCTCGACCTGGACGCCGACCCGGTGGCGGTCGACGACCACCTGCGCACGGACCCGTTCCTCGCGCCCCTGGTCGACAAGGCGCCGGGCCGCCGGGTGCCGCGCACGGTCGACGAGGCCGAGTTCGCCGTCCGGGCCGTGCTCGGGCAGCAGGTCTCCACGGCGGCCGCCCGTACCCATGCGGCCCGCCTGGTCGCCGCCCACGGCAAGCCGCTGGACGATCCCGAGGGCGGGCTCACCCACCTCTTCCCGTCCCCCGAGGCGCTGGCCGCCGTGGACCCGGAGACCCTGGCCATGCCCCGTACCCGGCGCACCACCTTCACCACCCTCGTCCGTCAACTGGCCGACGGCACACTCCACCTGGGTGTGGAGTCCGACTGGGCAGAAGCCCGCGCACGCCTGCTCGACCTGCCCGGCTTCGGTCCCTGGACGGTCGACGTCATCGCCATGCGCGCCCTCGGCGACCCCGACGCCTTCCTCGCCACCGACCTGGGAATCCGGCGCGCCGCGGGGGAGTTGGGCCTGCCCGCCACTCCGGCCGCGCTCACCGCCCGCGCCGAGGCCTGGCGCCCCTGGCGGGCCTACGCGGTCCAGTACCTGTGGGCGACCGACAGCCACCCGATCAATTTCCTGCCCGTGTAAGGATCTCCGCGAGATGAGCGACATGAGCGACATGAGCGAGACGAAACGGCACACCGTCGTCGACAGCCCCTACGGCCCCCTCACCCTCGTCGCCGACGACGGCGTCCTGTGCGGCCTGTACATGACCGACCAGCGCCACCGCCCGCCGGAGGAGACCTTCGGCAGCCTCGACGACACCCCCTTCGCGGACGCCGAGAAGCAGCTGGCTGCCTACTTCGCGGGCGAGTTGACCGAGTTCACTCTCGAACTCCGTCTGAACGGAACCCCGTTCCAGCGCAGCGTGTGGGACCAGCTGACCCGCATCCCGTACGGCGAGACCCGCTCCTACGGCGAACTCGCCGAGGCCCTCGGCAACCCCGGGGCGTCTCGCGCGGTCGGCCTCGCCAACGGCAAGAACCCGATCGGCATCATCGTGCCCTGCCACCGCGTCATCGGAGCGGGCGGCGACCTCACCGGCTACGGCGGCGGCCTGGACCGCAAGCGCCGCCTGCTGGACTTCGAGCGGGGGACGGCCCTGTTCTAGCTGTCACCCGGTCCAGCCGGAGATGCCGCCCAGCGGGCTGCAGTTGTTCGGGCGGGCAAGTCGTGGCCAGGTCGTCGCTTTCGGATCGCCGCGCGGGCCCCACACGCTGGACACCCGCAACATTCCGCGCACGTTGGATCCACGCGGCAATACCGGCGAACAACCGCTCCATCTCCGGAGTGGCAGGACCGTTGGGCAACTTGCCCTTGTCGGCAGGCTGCCGGAACACGGTCCCCTCACCCCATATGAACCACGTCTCGGGCTCGTCGTCCGACATCCCGTCCCATTCCTCGTGGCGTTCCGGCTCTACAGGGTGCGCAGCAGTACGGGCAGCGCGGTGCCGATGGGTTCGCGGATCACCTCGTCGGCGACTTCGTCGTACGGTGTCGGCTCGGCGTTGACGATGACGAGCCGTGCCCCGTGGTCGGCGGCGATGCCGGCGAGTCCGGCGGCGGGCTGCACCTGGAGACTGGTTCCGACGGCGATGAACACGGTGCAGGCCTTGGCGATGGAGAGTGCCTCCCCGAGGACGACGGGGTCCAGCCTCTGGCCGAACATGACGGTCGCCGACTTGAGGATCCCGCCGCACTCCAGGCAGGGCGGGTCCTCCTCCCCGGCCTCCACCCGGGCCAGCGCGTCCTCCATCGACCCACGGACGTGACACTTCGTGCACACAACGCCGCGCGCAGTGCCGTGCAGCTCCAGCACCTTGCGGGCGGGCATCCCGGCGAGCTGGTGCAGCCCGTCCACGTTCTGCGTGATCACCCGCACCGGGATCCCGGACTTCTCCAGCTCGGCAACGGCGAGGTGCGCGGCGTTCGGCTCGGCCTTCAGGGTCCGGTTCTTGCGCCGCATCTGCCAAGAGCGTCGGCGGATCTCCGGGTCGCGCATGTAGTACTCGTACGTCACGAGCTTCTCGGCTTCCGGATCCCGCCGCCACAAACCGTTGGGACCGCGGTAATCAGGGATGCCGGAGTCAGTGGAGATGCCGGCACCACTGAGGATGGCGACGAGTGGCCTGCTCATGCGCCGAGAGTAGAACGCCTGCCTGGTCGGAGCGAGTGGATATCGGGTGGCTCCTCGGACGACCGTCGACTGCGCCGCCTGCCCCCGTGCCGCGTGGAACAGCCTGGAAACAGCTACTTCGGGGTGGGGCAGACCCTCCCGAGGTATTCAGAACGTCGAGGGGGGACGTGAAACAGGGAGGAAGCATGCCCTGGAATCTGAGCGGTACATACCTGGAGAGCTGCAACTGCGACGTGGTGTGCCCCTGCACCACCTCGGGCCTCACCGCACCGGGCGACCACGAGCGTTGCCAGGTGACCTTGGCGTTCCACGTGGGCAGCGGGAGCGTGGACGACGTGGACGTCTCCGACCACAGCGTCGCCGTCTTCATCGACGCACCCCAGGTGATGGCCGAGGGCGGCTGGCAGGTCGCGCTCTACGTCGACGCTTCGGCCGACGAGAGTCAGGCGGAGGCGCTGGGCAAGGTCTTCTCCGGCCAGGCCGGTGGGCCGACGGCGGCGCTCACTCCGCTCATCGGCGAGGTCCTCGGCGTGGAGCGCGCCCCCATCGACTACCGCGACGACGGCCGCCGCCACGCCGCGCGGGTGGGCGACGTCATCGACATCGAGATCGAGGACCAGGTCGCCCCGCAGTTCGGCGAGGACGGTCCGGTGATGGGCCTGACCGGCATGTTCCACCCTGCGAACAGCACGCTGACGGTCGCCCGGTCCACCCGGGCGACGGGCGACGGCGTGTACGGCCGGTCCTGGGACTTCACCGGCGGCAACGGACACTCGGCCCCCTTCACGTGGTGAGCATGACCGATGGGCCGGTCACCGGCCGCCGCTGGGCGCGCCCTGCCGGGCTTGTGCTGGTCGCTGCGGCCATCGCGTGGATCTGGGTGGTGACGCGCTGGGGAGGTATGCAGGCGACGGCCGGCACCATGGGCCTTGGGCTGCCCGCTTTTCTGGTCGTGTGGACGCTGATGATGGCCGCGATGATGCTGCCCTCAACGGCGCCCGTCGCTGGGCTGTATGCGCGCACCATCACGGTGCACCGGTCGAGGCGCATGCTCGTTTTCACTGTCGCCTACCTGCTCGTCTGGGCCGCGGCCGGGCTGCCGGCGTACACGCTGGCCGTGGGCCTGGGCCGGGCGGCGACCCTCCCCGCGGCGGCAGGGACCGCAGTGGCCGCGGCCGTGTTCGCCGTCGGTGGCGTCTACCAGCTCACGCCCCTCAAAGACCGCTGTCTGGCGAGGTGCCGCTCGCCGATCGGGCTGATGCTTCGCTACGCCTCGTACCCAGGGCCCTCTCGCGATCTGCGTGCCGGAGCCCACCACGGTGCCTTCTGCCTGGGCTGCTGCTGGTCGCTCATGCTGCTGTTGTCGGCGTTCGGTCTGATGAACCTGTGGGCCATGGTGGCACTGGCCGCCGTGATCACCGCTGAGAAGCTCGCTCCGGCCGGCCGCATGGTGGCCCGTGTGGTGGGCATCGCCTCGATCGCTCTGGCAGTCGCCGTCTTCTGGGTCCCGGCGCTGGCTCCGGGGCTCACCGACGGCGGTATGGCCGGTATGTGAAGAGTGCTGCGCCTGCGCTACGTCACCCTCGTTCAGTGTGTCAGTGGGACGCAATCACGCATGACCTTGCGGGCCAGCGCCTGTTTGGGAAGGCGGAGTTCGTCTTCGATGCGGCTTCGGTCGGGCTCGTCGAGCGTGATCGTCGCGCTGCGTGTCGGGGCATGGGCCAGTCGTGCCATGCGCAGGGTTTCGGACGGGAAGCCGGCAGCGCCGACCACGGTCCCCATGCCCTCGAAGTCGGTGTCCTCGTCACGGCCCCGCTGTTCGCGCAGGCTCTCGGCATAGCGGGCGGCCTTGTCCCAGAGTTCCTCCTGTGCGGCTGTCGTGGAACGGTGGCCCGTGAGCGTCCGGGTCTCGATGGCCAGGCGATGCACTTCCATGCCGACCGCGGCCGCCAGGCGCCGGTCCTGCAATGCGGCGATGGCTGCCTCGGTGGAAGCCGTACGAGCGGCCACGTCGTCCGCATCGAACTCCGCACGGCGTGTGACCGGCAGGGTGAGCCACAGCAGCAGGTGGGCCGTCGCGGTCGCCGCCGCCCTCGGGAGCCACAGCACCCACTCACCCGTCCGGGTCCGGGCGTTGAAGCGCGCTGCGCCCCCTTCCACTTTGCCCGCGTTCCAGGAAAGAGCAGAGACACTCGACGTGATGGATGCGTTGTTTCTGGCTCGCATCGTCAGGGCTGCAGTGTTGAGAGACTCGAGTGCGGTACCGACAAATGCGTTGCGTCGAAGATCGTGACCAGCGAGGTGCCCCAGAGCGTGGGCAACGGCGGCAATCGGCTGCTGGGCGGGGTGGGCGGCCCAGAGCGGGAGACCGAGGACAAGGCACCGCTTGCGGCGTACACCGTAGTGGGTGACGGTCACGGAGAATTCCGGACCGAGCTGGACCGCGTCGAAGCGTCGCACCCCGGCTGCGTCCGCCATGCGGTCCAACAGATCGAACAGGACGGGGGCGTCCGCGTGCCGCAGCGTGGGCAGTTCAGCATCCAACCTGCCGGGACGCGGGCGCAGCGGAAGAGCCAGGCCCAGCAATACCAAGCCCAGCATTGGCTGAATGACCGTGCGGAACCCGAGCACGATCAGCAGCACGCCGCCGATGAACAGTCCCGCCGTCACGAGATGGACCATGGCGGCGACGGCGTACGCGGCGACAGTCGCACACCTGACCAGGGCAGGGCTTTCGGGTGGAGTCTGTCGGGCACTGTCCACGGGTCCCCCTTCGGCGATGAGCGCTCGGTGTCGCTCAGACGTGCGTCGAGCTGACCAGTACGGCGGCCGACCGGCAAGCCGTCTGAGCAAGATCTGAGCTGTGCCCCGAACACCCCACCACGACGTCACCCAGCTGCTGCCGCTGCCGGACGCGGTCCCGCCCATCAGGGGCCTACGGGGGTGCCGCGTCGCAAGCCCCGGCGCCTGTACGCCCCCTCAGCCGAGCCAAGCCCACCGCACCCCCGCCACCACCCCCAGCGCCAGCGCCGGCGTCATCCAGCCCCACCCCGCCAACCGCCGTACAGACGGCAGCAGTCGCAGGGCCGGTACCGCGGCGGCGGCCGTGAGCGTCAGGACGCAGGACAGCTCGATCGCGGCGTACGCCTGGTCGTCCCAGGGGCCCGACGGGCGGATGGTCAGCGCGGTCCAGCAGAAGAGCGCGGCGGTGAGGGTGAGCAGGGTCAGGGGCACGGCGAGGACCAGGCGGACGCAGCCGCGGTCGTCGTCCGGGTGGGCGGGGTGGGGCATCGGTGTGGCGCGTTCCTTGCGGGCGGTGGAGTGGACCATTTCGGTGCGGGGCTCCGGATGCTAGCGTCCCGCATGGCCCGGGTGGCCGTCGTACAAGTACCGCCAAGTACCGCCGGAACGGGAACGACCGACGCGTGCCTCGTCCTACTGCCGTGCTCGCATTCCGAGTTCGGCCAGGTGGGCGAGAACGGGGAGGGCCGCGGCGATCGTGTGCTGCTCCTCGGGCGTCAACTCGCCGATCAGGGGCCGTAGATGACGGGCCCGGTCCTTGTGCCGGGCCTGGCCGATCTTCCGGCCCTCCTCGGTGATGTGCACGAGGACGGCACGGCCGTCGGTCGGGTCGGGGCGGCGTTCCACGAGTCCGTCCCGTTCCAGCCGGGTCACCAGCTGGGTGATGCCCGGCTGGCTCAACTGCTCCGTCCTGACCAGGTCCGTCAGCCGTGTCGGACCCCTGAAGGCCAGCGTGTCCAGCACCGACAGCGTCGTGAACGACAGCTTCTGCACGGAGGCGAGCCGGATGTAGAAGCGGTTGAAGTTCTCGATCGCCCTGGTGAGGTCGTCGACGTCCAAGTCGGCTTCGTGGCTGGTGTTCTGAGGAGAGGTCACCCTGGAAATGTATCCCATGCTTATATAAGGTCGTGATGCACCACGTCCCCGCCCCGCGGTGATGTGTGGTCCGGCATCGCACCTCGGCGCAACGGCGCGTCAACCACCCAGCAGCGCAAGGTGAGGGACACATCTATGACTGTGCGCATCGGCATCAACGGTTTTGGACGCATCGGCCGCAACGTCTTCCGCGCGATGGCCGCGCGCGGCTCGGAGTTGGAGATCGTCGCCGTCAACGACCTCGGTGACGTCGACACCATGGCCCATCTGCTGGCCTACGACTCGATCCTGGGCCGCTTCCCGGAAGAGATCGCCGCCGAACCGGGCGCGATCCGGGTGGGCAGCCGGACGATCAAGGTGCTGGCCGAGCGGGACCCGGGCGCCCTGCCCTGGGGCGACCTCGGCGTGGACATCGTGATCGAGTCCACCGGCATCTTCACCGACGCCGCCCGGGCGCGCGCCCACGTCGACGGCGGTGCGAAGAAGGTCATCATCGCGGCCCCGGCCAGCGGTGAGGACATCACGGTCGTGCTCGGAGTCAACGAGGACGCCTATGACCCGGAGCGCCACACGATCATCTCCAACGCCTCCTGCACCACCAACTGCCTCGCCGTGCTGGCCAAGGTGCTGCACGAGAGCGTCGGCATCGAGGCGGGCATGATGACCACCGTCCACGCCTACACCCAGGACCAGAACCTCCAGGACGCCCCGCACAAGGACCTGCGCCGTGCGCGCGCCGCAGGCCTGAACATCGTGCCGACCTCCAGCGGCGCCGCCAAGGCCATCGGCCTGGTGCTGCCCGAACTGGCCGGCCGCCTAGACGCGTTCGCCCTGCGCGTGCCCGTGCCCACCGGCTCGGTCACCGACCTGACGGTGACCCCGAGCCGGCGCACCTCCGTGGCCGAGGTGAAGGAGGCGTACGCGGCGGCCGCGGCCGGTGCCTACAAGGGCCTGCTGTCGTACACCGAGGCGCCCCTCGTCAGCACCGACATCGTGGGCGACCCCGCCTCCTGCGTCTTCGACGCCGAACTGACCCGCGTCACCGACCAGCAGGTCAAGGTGGTCGGCTGGTACGACAACGAGTGGGGTTATTCGAACCGTCTCATCGACCTCGCCCTGCTGGTCGGCGCCACCCTCTGACGCGTCGGCCGGCCACCGACGCCACCGCCGTCGTCGGCCTCCCGCGTGCCGGGCGGGACACGTCTCACGCCCCTTCGGACCATGCCACCAGGCCATGTCACAAGGACGGGAACCCATGACGTACGTGACCGGGGAATACACGGACTGCGCGCCCCTGCTCGACGACCGCGAGGCGCTCGACGGCTTCTTCGAGGAGCACGGCTACCTGTATCTGCGCGGCGTCCTCGACCGCGACCTCGTCCGGACCGCCGCGGAGCAGATGCTGGAGGGTCTGATCGCGCTGGGCGCGGCGGACCCGAAGGCCACGCTGGACGACGTCGGCATCGACTCCTTCGAGGAGGTCGACGAGGTGGCGATGCACAAGTACGTGAAGTACGACGAGTTCTGGAACCACCCCTCGACCCTCAGGGTGTTCGAGCAGGTCTTCGGCGAGCCCGTCTTCGTCTTCCGCTCCACGACCATCCGCTACTACCCCTCGGCCGCGGGCACGGAGAACCCGTCGTTCGCCCACTTGACGCCGTTCCACCAGGACGGCTTCTACATAGGCCCCAACAAGGACTTCCGCCCCACCTGGATACCGCTCATCGCGACGACCAAGGAGTCCGGCGGAGTCGCGCTCGCGGACGGCAGCCACCGGCGCGGCCCGCGCGAGCACGTCGTGCACGAGTCCTTCCGCAGGTTCGGCCACCCGGTGCGCGGCATACCCGCCGATCTGATCGGCGAGGACGAGACCCTGCGGCACTCCGCCATGGAGCCGGGCGACGTCCTGTTCCTGCACGCCTACACCTGCCACAGGTCGGTCCCGAACCTGTCCTCCCCGCCCGTCATGCGGATGTCGATGGACACCCGTGTGCAGCCGGCCGCGTCGGAGCGCGGCTTCAACGCGCTGACGCCGTGGACGGAGTCGGCGAAGGACCCCGCCAAGGGAATCATGTCCAAGATCACCGGAACCCCCAGCTCGGTTGAATAGATGACTCATCGCGAAGCACCCCCCACCGGCGCTCCCGGAACCCAGGAGCAGCCGTCCCCGCAGGAAGCCGACGGGCCCGCCGGCTTATCCACGACCGGACTGGTCGTGGTGCTCACCGGGTTCGCCCTGTCCATCGTCGACTTCTTCATCGTCAACGTGGCGCTGACCACGATCGGCCACGACCTGAACGGCGGCGAGACCGCGCTGGAGCTGGTGGTGTCCGGCTACGGCATCGCCTACGCGCTCGGGCTCGTGCTCGGCGGGCGCCTGGGCGACGCCTACGGCAGACGCCGGCTCTTCGTGTGGGGCCTGATCGCCTTCACCCTCAGCTCCGCGCTGTGCGGTGTGGCCCCGAGCGTCGGCTTCCTCATCGCCGCCCGGCTCCTGCAGGGCGCGGCCGCGGCCATGCTCGTACCGCAAGTCCTCGCGACCATCCAGGCGGCCACCGAGGGCCAGGCTCGTGCCCGCGCCATCAGCCTCTACGGCGCGACCGCGGGACTCGCGGCAGTGGCCGGGCAGATCCTCGGCGGACTGCTGGTCTCGCTGGACATCGCCGGGGTCGGCTGGCGGTCGGTCTTCCTGATCAACGTGCCCGTCGGGGTGGCCGCGCTACTCGCCGTGCGGCACATGCCGGACACCAGGGCCGAGCGCAGGCCGGGCTTCGACCTGACCGGCACCCTGCTGTTCGGGGTGGCCCTGGTCTGCGTCCTGCTGGTGATCGTGGAGGGGCAGGCGCTGGGCTGGCCGCCGTGGCTGTGGGCGCTGCCCGTGGTCGCGGCCGCCGCGGTGGTGGCGCTGGTCCGGGTCGAGCGGCGGCTGGAGGCGGAGGGCGGTTCGCCGCTGCTGCCTCCGTCGGTCCTCTCGCAGTCCGGGATGCGCAGGGGGTTGCTCGCGATGGTGCCGTTCTCGATCGGGTTCGGCAGTTTCATGTTCGTCTACGCCCTGGTCGCCCAGGACGACTTCGGTCTGGGCGGGCTGGGCTCGGGAGCGGTGCTGTCCCCGTTCGCCTCCGCCTTCTTCGTGGTCGCGCTGTTCACCCCGAAGATCGCGGCGGTCCTCGGCCGGCGCATCGTGACCCTCGGGGCCACCGTCCAGGGAGCCGGACTGCTGCTGATGGCGCTGCTGATCGGGGTCACCTGGCCGGACGTCCCGGTCGTCCTGGTGCTGGCCGTGCTGGCCCTCACCGGCGTCGGACAGGCCCTGATCGGGCCCACCCTGTTCCGGATGATCCTCGCCGACGTCCCGCCCGCCCAGGCCGGCATGGGCAGCGGTGTGCTGGTCACCAGCCAGCAGACGGCCACCGCCCTGGGCGCGACCGTGGGCGGCACCCTCTACCTCGCCCTCGGCGACTCGATGGGCCACTCCTCGGCCGCGGTGATCGTCCTCGCCCTGCTCGCCGTCTTCTCGGTGACCATCTTCGCCATCAGCCTCAGACTGCCCGACCCCGCCTGAACCACCGGTGGCCTCCGTCCGGCTCCCCACGGGGTGGAGGCCACCGGGACCAGGGCGTACGCCCGCCCCGCACACCCCCTCCGGGTCGCAAGGACGCGGCCCGTGCCTTGCCCGCCCCAGGATGCGAGGAACGGACGGTCCCGTGCACCTACACCCCAGGACGGCCGTGGTCACCGGCGCCGCGAGCGGTATCGGTCTCGCCCTCACCGCCCGCCTCACCCGGTCCGGAGCCGAGGTGGTCATGGCGGACATCCAGGATGCCGCCCTGCACCGCCGGGCCGCCGAACTCACCGCGCGCGGCGCGCGGGTGCGCGCCGAGACCGTGGACCTCACCGACCCCCACGCGGTGACGGCCCTGGCCGAGACGGCGTACGACACGCTCGGCGATATCGACGTGGTCTGCAACAACGCCGGTGTCGTCGGCCCCGTGGGGATGCCGCTGTGGTCCGTGCCGCTGGACCGGATGCGCGAGGTGTTCGAGGTGAACCACTGGGCGCACGTCCATGTCGCCCGCGCCTTCGTGCCCCGGCTGCTGGCGAGCGGGCGGCCCGCGCACCTGGTGCACACCGCCTCCATGTCGGCGTTCGTCGTGGGCAGCGGCAGCGCGGCCTACGCCGCCTCCAAGCACGCCGACCTGGCCGTGGCCCGCAGCCTGCGGGCCGACCTCGCCGGGACCCCCGTACGGGTCTCGGTGCTCTGCCCCGGCCGGGTCGACACCCCGATGGTCTGCGGGCTCGCCGCGCCACGGGACGCGACCGGCGACACGACGGTCTCGGCCGAGCTGGTGGCCGAGACCGTGTGGGACGCGCTGGGCTCCGACCGCTTCTACCTGTTCACGAACGCCGACGCGCCCACCCGGCTGCGCGACCAGTTCGACGACGTACGGCGCCACCTGACCTCACCTGTCCACCCCATGCAGGAGACGCTGTGGAACGCTCCGGAACAGACTCCATAGACCCCTTAGCCGACGGCGGGTCAGGTCCCGCCGATCCCGACGACCCCGCCGGCACCGTCGACATCGAGACGGTGCGGGCGAAGTACCGCGAGGAGCGCGACAAGCGCCTGACCGCGGCCGCCGGCCGGACGTACCGGTCCGCGCGCGGGGGGCTGTCCCGCTACGCCGCCGACCCCTGCACCGAGCCGGTCGACCGGGACCCCGTCACCGACGAGGTCGACGTCGCCGTCGTCGGCGCCGGCATCGGCGGTCTGTTGGTGGGCGCACGGCTGAGCGAGACGTGCGGCTTCGAGCGGATCCGCCTGATCGACGCGGCCGGTGACGTGGGCGGGACCTGGTACTGGAACCGGTTCCCCGGGCTCCGGTGCGACGTCGAGAGCTACGTCTACCTGCCGCTGCTCGAAGAGCTGGGCACCGTGCCGACCGAGAAGTACGTGACCGGCGCAGAGATCCTCGCGCACTGCCAGGCCGTCGCCCGGCACTACGGCCTCTACCGGGACGCGCTGCTGCGGACCTCGGTCACCGAGCTGCGCTGGGACGAGGACACGGCGCACTGGCTGGTGCGCACCGACCGCGGCGACCGCTTCCGGGCCCGGTACGTGTGCATGGCGATCGGCTCGCTGCACCGGCCCAAACTCCCCTCCGTCGAGGGCATCGAGACCTTCCGCGGGCACTCCTTCCACGCCGCCCGCTGGGACTACGGCTACACCGGCGGGGGAGTCCCGGGCAGCCTCGCAAAGCTCCGGGACAAGCGGGTCGGGATCGTCGGGACGGGCGCGACGGCCGTCCAGGTGATTCCGCACCTGGCGAAGGCCGCCGCGCACACGTACGTCTTCCAGCGCACCCCGCCCGCGGTGGGCGTACGGGCCAACCGGCCGACCGACCCGGACTGGGCGAAGGGGCTCGAACCGGGCTGGCAGCAGCGGCGCATGGACAACTTCCACGCGCTGACCTCGGGAGCCGCCGCGCAGGAGGATCTCGTCGCGGACGGCTGGACGGAGATCACCGCCAGGCTCGCGGCGATCCTGCCGAAGTCCGCAGGGGCCGGCCCCGAGGACGCGGCCGACGCCGTCGAGCGCGCCGACTTCCGCAAGATGGAGGAGCTGCGGGCCCGCGTCGACGCCGTCGTCCACGACCCCGCCACCGCGGCCGCCCTGAAGCCGTACTACCGGCTGTTCTGCAAGCGGCCCTGTTTCCACGACGGTTACCTGGAGACCTTCAACCGGCCCGACGTCACCCTGGTGGACACCGAGGGCCGCGGAATCGAGCGGCTCACCGAGCACGCGGTGGTCGCGGCCGGCCGGGAGTACCCGGTGGACTGCCTGGTCTTCGCCTCGGGTTACGAGTCCGAGTACGCGGTGCCGTACACCGCCCGGGCCGGTTACGAGGTCGTGGGGCGGGACGGGCTGCGACTGTCGGAGAAGTGGGCGGACGGGGCGCGAACACTGCACGGACTGATGGTGAATCGTTTCCCTAACTGCTTCGTCCTCTCCAAGGTCCAGTCGGGCCTGCACGTCAACGTCCCGTACATGCTGGGCGAGCAGAGCCGGCACGTCGCCCACATCCTCAAGGCCGTCCAGGACCGGGGCCGGCACGTCGTGGAGGCGTCCGCCACGGGCGAGAAGGAGTGGGTCGAGGAGATCCTCCGGCTCGCGCACCGCAACCTCGACTACGCCGAGTCGTGCACCCCGGGCCTGTTCAACAACGAGGGCCGCCCGAGCGAGCTGCACGTCCTCAACGGCAGCTACGGCGGCGGCTCGATGGAGTTCGTGAACGTCCTGCGCACCTGGCGCGAGGCCGGTGACCTCGCCCATCTCGAACTGAGCGACTGACCCACCCGTCCACGCAGCAACCACGCAGCAACCACGAAGGGGGACGCAAGGCCATGGACGTCTCGCCGATACCAGGCTCCTCCGTCGGAGCCGTCGTGCACGGCGCCGACATCACCCCGGACCTCGACGACACCACCGTCGAGCGGATCTGGGCCGCACTCGACCGGCACCTGGTGCTGGTCTTCCGCGGCCACCGGGACCCCTCGAACGACGAACTGCTCGGCTTCGGGCGCCGCTTCGGGCACATCCCCAAGACCGGGCTCACCACCGGCGCCAGCCCCGACCACAACGAGATCCTGATCATCTCCAACATCGTGGAGAACGGACGGAAGATCGGCGTCGGCGACGCCGGCTGGATGGACTGGCACACCGACTACTCCTTCCGGCCCCGGGTGTCCCGGATCGGCTTCCTCGCGGCCGTGGAACTCCCCGTCTCGGGCGGCGGACAGACCCTGTTCACCGACATGTACGCGGTCTACGACTCCCTGCCCGCGCAGCTGCGCCGGCGGCTGCACGGCTACCGGGCCCGGCACGCCCTGCGCTCCGGCTACGAGGAGACCATCGAGGAGAGCTACCAGGGCGAGGTCTCCCTCGCCGGCCCCGAGGGCGGCACCGGACCGGCCGGCGCCACCGCGATCCTGCCCGAGGACGGCACCTCCACCGTCCACCCGATGATCGCCCGCAACCCGCGCACCGGCCGCCACGCCGTCTACGTCAACTCGCTCAACACCAAGCGCGTCCTGGAACTCGACCCCACCGCCGGCAAGGAACTGCTCCAGGAACTGTGCGGCTACGCCGGCGCCCCCGGGCTGACCTACGCCCACACCTGGCAGCCCGGCGACATCGTCATGTGGGACCAGCTCGGCACCATCCACGCGAAGACGCCCTTCGACCCGGCGGACCGGCGCATCCTGCGCAAGGTGGTGGCCATCTTCGACGACCCGGCGGAGCCCTGGCGAGCGGAGGCCATGGCGTGACCGTCACCCCCGCGAGCCTGCACCGCGGCCGGGACGTCACCACGCCCGGACTGCGCACTGCCCTTGACCTGCTCGACCGCCGGACCCGCCACCAGGCCGCCTACCACCTCGGCTGGATCACCGCCGCCGGCGCGCCGACCGCGGCCGACGGCGGCAAGGCCGTACGTCCCGCCCTCGCCCTCCTGTCGGCCGAGGCGGTCGGCGCGCGACCCGAGACCGCGCTGCCCGGCGCGGTCGCCGTCGAGCTGGTGCACAACTTCTCCCTGCTGCACGACGACCTGATGGACGGTGACGAGGAGCGCCGCCACCGCCGTACCGTCTGGTCGCTGTGGGGCGCCTCCAGCGCGATCCTCACCGGCGACGCGCTGCTCGCCCTCGCCCAGGAGGTGCTGCTCGACTGCGGGCTGCCCACCGCGGCACCCGCGGCCGGACTCCTCGCCCGCACCACCCGGCGGCTGATCCACGGTCAGGTCCAGGACATGGCCTTCGAACAGCGCCGGCACGTCACGGTCGAGGAATGCCTGGAGATGGCCGGCGGCAAGACCGGCGCGCTGCTGGCGGCGAGCGCCGCGATCGGTGCCCTGCTGGCCGGGGCACCGCAGTCCGCCGTGGACGCCCTCACGCTCTACGGCGAGCAGGTCGGCCTCGCCTTCCAGCTCACCGACGACGTCCTCGGCATCTGGGGCGACCCGGACACCACCGGCAAGTCGGTGCACTCCGATCTGCGCGCCCGCAAGAAGTCCCTCCCGGTCGCCTACGCGCTGGGCCAGGGCGGCACCCTCGGCGTCGAACTCGCCGCGTGGCTGGCCGCGCCCGGCGACCCCGACCCGGCGGAGCTGCGCCGCGCGGCCGACCTGATCGAGGCCGCCGGCGGCCGCGCCTGGGCCCAGGCCGAGGCGGCCCGCCGGATGGCGCTGGGCGAGGCGGCACTGCGCGGCGTCGGTCTGGAGGCCGGTGCGCGTGAGGAGCTGCTCGCGGTCGGGCGGTTCATCGTCCGCCGCGAGGTGTGAGAAGTCCGGCCGGACCAGTCCCCGTAAGCGATCTGTCAGCACTGCCGAGGACCGTGGGGGACACGGGCCGAGGCCCCGCCGCCACCCCCGAGGGCGACGGTGCCGGCAGGCAGGCCCCGGCTCCGCGGGCAGCGTCGCCCCGGAGCCCGCCTCCCGCCGTGGGCAGCGTCGCCCGCGGTCTCCCGCCACCCGTCCGCATCCGCCGTAGGGCAGCGCCGCCCGGTCGTCGTCCCGAGGGACTTGACCCGCCGCCCCACGCCACCGCCGTTTTCCCCAGCGCCCCACCACGGAGATCACCATGCCGCAGGACGTCGACTTCCGAATACCGCTGCCCGGGCGGCAGAGCCCCGACCACCGCCGCGCCGACGCCCACCAGTTGAAGTGGCCGCGTTCCCTCGGCCTCATCACCACCGAGGCCGCCGCCGCACGCCATCTGCGCGGCGCCTACGCCGACCTGGCCTCGCGCTTCTACCCGCACACCACCGGCGCCGACCTCGACCTGGGCGTCGACCTGATGTCGTGGTTCTTCCTCTTCGACGACCTCTTCGACGGACCGCGCGGCGAGGACCCGGAGGAGACCCGCAGCCTCACCGACGCGGTGGCGGCCGCCCTCGACGGCCCGCTGCCCGACACCGCACCGCCCATCGCGCACGGCTTCGCCGACATCTGGCACCGCAGCTGCGCCGACATGTCCCCCTCCTGGCGCGCACGCAGCGCACGGCACTGGCGCAACTACTTCACCGGATACGTCGACGAGGCCCTCAGCCGCTTCCACGACACCCCCTACGACTGCGCCGCCCAGTACCTGGCCGTACGCCGGCAGACCATCGGCGTCCAGCCCACCGTGGACATGGCCGAGGCCGCCGGGCACTTCGAGGTGCCCCAGCGGGTCTTCGACAGCGCGGTGCTCTCCGCGATGCTGCAGATCGCCATCGACGTCAACCTGATGTTCAACGACATCGCGTCACTGGAGAAGGAGGAGGCCCGGGGCGAGCGAAACAACCTGGTCTTCATCCTGCAGCGGGAACACGGCTGGCCGAAGGGCCGCAGCATCGCCCACCTCCAGGACGAGGTGCACGCCCGCCTCTCCCAGTACCTCCTGCTGGAGAGCTGCCTGTCCAAGGTGTGCGACATCTACGACCTCGACGCCGCCGAGCGCGAGGCCGTGGAGCGGTACCGCACCGACGCCGTGCGCACGGTGATCCGCGGCTCCTACGACTGGCACCGCTCCTCGGGCCGCTACGACGCCGAGTTCGCGGTGGCCGCCAGCGTCCAGGGCTACCTCGAAGAACTCGGCAGCAGCCGCTAGGACCCAGCCCCCCAACCACCCACCCGATGTGAGGTTGCGATGCCCCAGCAGACCTACAGCGCCGGGACGGCCCCCGGGGCGGTCCCGGTCGTCGGCCACGCCCTGCAGATGATGCGCCAGCCCGTCCGCTTCATGTCCTCGCTGTCCGCCCACGGCGACCTGGTGAAGATCAAGATAGGCCCGACCTCCGCCTACGTCCCCTGCCACCCCGGACTGCTGCGCGACGTACTGACCAATGACCGCACCTACGACAAGGGCGGCGTCTTCTACGACCGGGCCCGTGACATCGCCGGAAACGGGCTGGTCACCTGCCCGTTCAAGGACCACCGCCGACAGCGCCGGCTGATGCAGTCGGCCTTCCAGCGCTCCCAGCTCAAGCGCTACGCCACCGCCATGCACGCAGAGATCGAGGCCACCTCCGGCCGCTGGCACGACGGCATGGTCGTCGACGCCTTCCAGGAGCTGTACGGCATGGCCCTGCGCACGGTGGCCCGCACCCTGTACTCCACCCCCGTCAGCAAGGAACTCGCCGACGGTGTGGAGCGCGCCTTCGACACCGTGCTCAACGGGCTGTTCCGGCAGATGTTCCTGCCCCGCTTCCTGCGCCGCCTGCCCACCCCGGCCAACCGTCGCTACCGCCGCAACCTGGACTACCTGCACGCGACCACCCAGCGGCTCATCGACGACTACCGCCGCGACGACGCCGAACACGACGACCTGCTCTCCGCCCTGCTCGCCTCGCGCGACGAGGACGGCGGCCGGCTGGACGACACCGAGATCCACGACCAGGTCATCACCGTCATGGCGGCCGGCACCGAGACCGTCGCCGGCACCCTCACCTGGATCTTCCACCTGCTCTCCCAGCACCCCGACATCGAGGCAGCGCTGTACGAGGAGATCGACACCGTCCTCGGCGGCCGGGCACCGCAGTGGGACGACCTGCCGAACCTCTCGCTGACCGACCGGATCATCAGCGAGACCCTCCGACTGCACCCGCCGGCCTGGCTGTTCACCCGGCTCACCGCCGCCGACACCGAACTGGCGGGCCGGCACCTGCCGAAGGGGACCACCGTCGTCTTCAGCCCCGCCGCGGTGGCGCTGAACGAGGAGGCCTACCCCGACGAGCACCGCTTCGACCCCGACCGCTGGCTGCCCGACCGGGTCAACCCGCTCGCCCGGCAGGCGTTCATGCCGTTCGGCACCGGCGCCCGCAAATGCATCGGCGACCTGTACGCCCGCACCGAGGCCACCCTCGGACTCGCCACCATCCTCAGCAAGTGGCGGATCACCTGCGAGCCCGGCGCCGACGTCCGGCCGGTCCCGCTGGCCACCGTCTACCACCCCCGCAGGCTGCGGCTGCGCATCAACACCCGCACCGAGCGCCCCACGGCGGGAGCGGTCCCCTCGCCCCGCTTCGGCGGGGGTGACGCCGCGTGAGCGGGGCCGGGAAGGTCGTCCTGGCCCAGCCGCGCGGCTTCTGCGCCGGTGTACGGCGGGCGATCGGCATCGTGGAGCGGGCCCTGGACCTGCACGGCGCACCGGTGTACGTGCGCAAGGAGATCGTGCACAACCACTACATCGTCTCCGAACTGGAGAAGCGCGGCGCGGTCTTCGTGGACAGCGAGGAGGACGTCCCGCACGGCGCCGTGTGCGTCTTCTCCGCGCACGGCGTGGCCCCGGCGGTCCGGGCCGGCGCGGACCGGCGGCGGCTGGAGGTCATCGACGCCACCTGCCCGCTGGTGGCCAAGGTGCACCAGGAGGCGCTGCGCTTCGCCCGCGACGGCCGCACCATCCTGCTGGTCGGCCACGCCGGCCACGAGGAGGTCGACGGCGTCCTCGGCGAGGCGCCCGAACGCACCGTCGTGGTCGAGACGGTGGACGACGTGGCCCGGCTCGACCTCCCGGACGACACCCCGGTGGCCTTCCTGACCCAGACCACCCTGTCCTTCGACGAGACCGCCAAGGTGGTCGAGGCGCTCCGCGCGCGGTTCCGGGACATCGTCGCCCCCGGCGGTGACGACATCTGCTACGCGAGCCAGAACCGGCAGAACGCCGTCAAGGACCTGGCACACCGTCACGACCTGGTCCTCGTCGTGGGATCCGGCAACTCCAGCAACTCGCTGCGCATGGTCGAGGTGGCGCGCGAGCACGGCTGCCGGGCCCATCTCGTCCCCGACCGGGACCACTTCAAGGAGGCCTGGCTGGACGGTGTGGCGAGCATCGGCGTCAGCGCCGGGGCCAGCGCGCCCGAGGTCCTCGTCCGCGGGCTCCTCGCCCTGCTGGCCGAACTCGGCTACGGCGACGTCGAGTTGCAGCAGGCGATGCCCGAGGACGTGGTCTTCGCCATGCCGGCCCGGCTGGCCGACCCGGTCACCGGCCGGATCCCGCGCACCCCGTTGGCCGACGAGGCGCAGGTGCGATGAACCGATGGACGCAAGCGAGGAGACCCGCGTGACGACGAAGACACGCGCGCCGGAGACCAGCACCGAGAAGAGCATCGTCGAGGAGGTACGGGGCCCCGAGGATCTGCGGGCCATGTCCGTGCACCAGGTCCACCGGCTCGTACCGGAGATCCGGCGGCTGCTGGTGGACACCGTCACCCGCACCGGCGGACACCTCGGCCCCAACCTCGGGGTCGTCGAACTGTCCGTCGCCCTGCACCGCGTGTTCGAGTCCCCCCGCGACCGCATCCTGTGGGACACCAGCCACCAGTCCTACGTCCACAAGATCCTCACCGGCCGGGCCGGCGCCCTCGGCTCGCTGCGGCAGGGCGGCGGACTGTCCGGGTACCCGTGCCGGGCCGAGTCCCCGCACGACGTCATCGAGAACTCGCACGCCTCCACCGTGCTGTCCTGGGCGGCCGGCGCGGCCCGCGCGTACGGGCTGCGCGGGGACACGGACCGCGCCGTGGTGGCCGTCCTCGGCGACGGGGCGCTCACCGGGGGCATGGCCTGGGAGGCGCTGAACAACATCGCGACCGCACCCGGCCACCCGGTGATCGTGGTGCTCAACGACAACACCCGTTCCTACGGCCCCACCACCGGCGGCATCGCCGAGCACCTGGCCGCGCTGCGCACCGAGACCACCCCGGAGTGCCTGTTCGAGACCCTGGGCCTCGCGTACCTGGGTCCCGTGGACGGGCACGACATCACGGCCGTGGAGACGGCCCTGCGCCGGGCGCGACAGCTCGGCCGGTCCGTCGTCGTGCACTGCGTCACCGAGAAGGGCCGCGGGCACGCCCCGGCCGAACAGGACGAGGCGGACCGGCAGCACGCCGTGCGTCCGCTGCGCTCCGGCCGGCCGAGGGGTGACGGTTCGCCCTCCTGGACCGAAGTGTTCGGCCGGGAACTGGCCGAACTCGGCGCACAGCGGCCGGACCTGGTGGCCGTCACCGCGGCCATGCTCCACCCGACCGGCCTGACCGAGTTCGCCGCCCGCCACCCGGAGCGCACCCTCGACGTGGGCATCGCCGAACAGCACGCGGTCACCGCCGCCGCGGGCCTGGCCCTGGGCGGGATGCACCCGGTGGTGGCGATCTACGCCACCTTCCTCAACCGCGCCTTCGACCAGCTGCTCATGGACGCCGCCCTGCACCGCGCCCCGGTCACCCTGGTCCTGGACCGGGCGGGCGTCACCGGCGACGACGGCCCCTCGCACCACGGCATGTGGGACCTGTCGCTGCTGAACCTCGTCCCCGGGCTGCGGCTCGCGGCGCCCCGCGACGCCGCCACCCTGCGCCGCGCCCTGCGCGAGGCCGTCGCCGTCCACGACGGCCCGACCGCCCTGCGCTTCCCCAAGGGCACGACGGGCGAGGACATACCCGCCGTGCGCAGCGTCGGCGGGGTCGACGTGCTCCGGCGGGGGGAGCACGCGGACCTGCTCCTGGTCTCCGTCGGGGCCATGGCCGGCACCTGCCTGGAGGTCGCCGCCCTGCTCGCCCCGCAGGGCGTCGGCGTCACCGTCGTCGACCCGCGCTGGATCAAACCGGTGCCACCGGGCCTGGTCGAACTGAGCCTCGGACACCGGCTGGTCGCCACGGTCGAGGACAACGGCCGGGCCGGCGGAGCCGGGGCCGCGGTCGCCCAGGCGCTGAGCGACGCGGGCGCGCCCGCCCCGGTGCGCGTCTTCGGCCTGCCCCAGCGGTTCCTCGCCCACGGCTCCCGGCCCGAGATCCTCGAGTCCGCCGGACTCACCGCCCCCCGCATAGCCGCCGACCTGGCGGCGGCGCTGACCTACAGCCGCGCCGCCGTGCGCCCCACCCACGGTGCCGTACCCCACCCAGCCGTACCCCCACACTGAGGAGAAACGTGCCATGTCCGTCTCGCTCGGGGTGCCGACCGTGCCGCCCCGCCTCGCCCCACGCCGCGCCAGCCGGCAGATCAGGGTCGGCTCCGTCGCCGTCGGCGGCGACGCACCCGTCTCGGTCCAGTCCATGACCACGACCCCGACCGCCGACGTCGGGGCCACCCTCCAGCAGATCGCCGAACTGACCGCGGCCGGCTGCCAGATCGTCCGGGTGGCCTGCCCCTCGCAGGACGACGCGGACGCCCTGCCGGCCATCGCCCGCAAGTCCCCGATCCCCGTCGTCGCCGACATCCACTTCCAGCCCCGCTACGTCTTCGCCGCCATCGACGCCGGATGCGCGGGGGTCCGTGTCAACCCGGGCAATATCCGGCAGTTCGACGACAAGGTCAAGGAGATCGCGCGGGCTGCCGGGGACGCGGGCGTCCCGATCCGGATCGGGGTGAACGCGGGTTCCCTCGACCGGCGCCTGCTCGCCAAGTACGGCAGGGCCACTCCGCAGGCGTTGGTGGAGTCCGCGCTGTGGGAGTGCTCGCTGTTCGAGGAGCACGGCTTCCGGGACCTCAAGATCTCGGTCAAGCACAACGATCCGGTGGTCATGGTCAGCGCCTACCGGCTGCTCGCCGAGCAGTGCGACTACCCGCTCCACCTGGGCGTCACCGAGGCCGGCCCCGCCTTCCAGGGCACGATCAAGTCGGCGGTGGCCTTCGGCGCGCTGCTGAGCGAGGGCATCGGGGACACCATCCGCGTGTCGCTGTCGGCCCCGCCCGCCGAGGAGGCCAAGGTGGGCATCCAGATCCTGGAGTCGCTGAACCTGAGGCAGCGCCGGCTGGAGATCGTGTCGTGCCCGTCCTGCGGCCGCGCCCAGGTCGACGTCTACCGGCTCGCCGACGAGGTGACCGCCGGCCTGGAGGGCATGGAGGTGCCGCTGCGCGTCGCCGTCATGGGGTGTGTGGTGAACGGCCCGGGCGAGGCCCGCGAAGCCGACCTCGGCGTCGCCTCCGGCAACGGCAAGGGGCAGATCTTCGTCAAGGGAGAGGTTATCCGGATCGTGCCCGAATCGAAGATCGTGGAGACCCTCATCGACGAGGCACTCAAGCTCGCCGAGCAGAGGGAGAGGGACCAGATGAAGAGGGAGCTTCCATGACCTACGTGATCGCCCAGCCCTGCGTCGACGTCAAGGACAAGGCCTGCATCGAGGAGTGCCCCGTCGACTGCATCTACGAAGGACAGCGCGCCCTGTACATCCACCCCGACGAGTGCGTGGACTGCGGAGCCTGCGAGCCGGTCTGCCCGGTCGAGGCGATCTTCTACGAGGACGACACCCCTGCGGAGTGGGCCGAGTACAAGGCGGCGAACGCCGAGTTCTTCGACGACCTCGGCTCGCCCGGGGGCGCCGCGGCCCACGGACTGATCGACCGCGACCACCCGGTCGTCGCCGGGCAGCCGGTCCGTACGGCCTGAGTTCCGTACGGCCGGAGCGCGACCGCCGCCGGGAACGCACGGCACCCCGGCGGCGCCTAGGCCACCCGGTGGCCGTTCTCCAGCTCCGTCGTGCCCGTGCCCTGAGACAGGACGTCCAGCGCGGCCAGGACGCGGCGGCCGAGGGCGCCGGGCAGGTACTCGGGGATCTCCTCGGGGGCCACCAGACGCCAGGACAGCAGCTCCTCCTCCTGCAGCCGGATGGCCTTGAACTCGGTCTCGGGCAGGACACCCCCGTCGTACAGGTAGGCGACCAGCGGCGGCCGGCCGGTGCCGTGCACCCAGTCGACCGCCAGCAGCCGGCCGAGTTCCCGGTCCAGGCCGATCTCCTCAAGGGTCTCGCGGCGCGCCCCCTGACGGGGCGTCTCGCCGTCGTCCGACTCGATCGTGCCGCCCGGAAGGGCCCAGCCCTCACGGTAGTTGGGCTCGACGAGCAGCACGCGCCCCTCGTCGTCCCGGAAGAGCGCGGCGGCACCGGCCAGCACGCGGGGGAGGCTTGCGATGTACGTGGCGAAATCACTGGTCGTGGTCACCCAGGAAGGGTAACCAGGCACCGGACGGCTACGGCGCAGGCGACGCCAGGCGCAGGGTGCGCTCGGCCAGCGCACTGATTCGCACCCCGTCGAAACCGAACACCGCGCTCCGCACGGTGTCCTCCAGCGGGTCCTTCCACTGGGCCGGGACGGCCGCCGCACCGGTGAGCACCCCGGCCACCGAACCGGCCGTGGCGCCGTTGGAGTCGGTGTCCAGGCCGCCGCGGACGGTGAGGGCGAGGGTCCGGGTGAAGTCGCCGTCGCCGTACAGCAGCCCGGCCGTGAGGACGGCCGCGTTCGGGACGGTGTGGATCCAGCCGAGGCCGGCGGTCTCCGCGGACACCGTGGCCAGCGTCTCCTCCCAGGGCAGCCGGGTCTCGTGCAGGGACACGACCCGGCGCACGGTCCGGGCCAGCCGGCTGCTCGCCGGGATCACGGCGAGCGCGGTCTCCAGCGCCTCCCGCACCCCCGGCGCGGTGAACGCCGCCGAGATCAGCGCGGCCGCGAACATCGCGCCGTACACGCCGTTGCCGGTGTGCGAGAGCACCGCGTCCCGGCGGGCCAGCGAGGCCGCCCGGGGCGGGTCGCCGGGGCAGGTCCAGCCGTAGACGTCGGCACGGATCAGCGCGCCGATCCACTCCTGGTACGGGTTGTCGTACGTCGCCGTCAGCGGCGGCTTCAGACCGTTCGCGAGGTTGCGGTACGCCGCCCGTTCCGCGGTGAAGGTCTGCAGGTACGGCAGCCTGAGCAGCCACAGGTCGCCGACCTGCTCGGTGCTGAAGTCGAACCCGTGGGTCTCCAGCAGGTGCAGGCCGAGGACGGCGTAGTCGACGTCGTCGTCGCGGCAGCTGCCGTGGACACGGCCGCGCACGCACTGCCGCCACTCCGGGCGCAGTACGGCACTGTCGGCCGCGTCGGCGGGCTCGGGCAGGTAGTCGGTGAGCGGCAGGGCGGCGGCCTTCCGCAGATAGCCGTCGATGCGCTCGCGGGTCCACACCTCGCCCTGTTCGACCGGTTTGCCGAGCATGTTGCCCGCGATCCGGCCGAGCCAGCCCCCGTGGATGCGGTCGGCGAGGTCCGGCCCGGTGCCCTGAGTGCTCATGGCTGGGGTCTACCCGTTTTCCCAGCCGGCTCCCAGGTGCTGCCCAGGGTTCGGTCGGGGCATGACGGCGGGGGTGTCCTCCGGTTAAGGTCGCAGCGGCGCGACTGGCCCTGACGTGCGCGGGGCCCGGAGAGCAAGGGGAAAGCAAGGTGGCGGACGCTGCAGTGAACGAGACCCGCAGGGTGCTCATCGCCGCGGACAAGTTCAAGGGCTCGCTGACGGCCGTGCAGGTTGCCGAGCGGGTGACGGCCGGGCTGCGCCGGGTCGTGCCCGGCCTCGACGTCGAGGCGCTGCCCGTGGCCGACGGCGGCGACGGCACCGTGGACGCGGCGGTCGCGGCCGGTTTCGAGCGCCGGGAGATCCGGGTCGCCGGGCCGCTCGGCCAGGAGGTGACGGCCGCGTTCGCGCTGCGCGGCACCACCGCGGTGGTGGAGATGGCCGAGGCGAGCGGCCTGCAGCGGCTGCCGGCCGGTGTCTTCGCGCCGCTGACCTCCTCCACGTACGGCTCGGGAGAGCTGCTGCGGGCCGCGCTGGACGCGGGCGCGCGGACGATCGTGTTCGGCGTCGGCGGGAGCGCCACGACGGACGGCGGCGCCGGGATGCTGTCGGCGCTGGGCGCCCGGTTCCTGGACGCGGACGGGGAGCCGGTCTCGCCGGGCGGCGGCGGTCTCGCCGAGCTGGCACGCGCGGACCTGTCCGGTCTCGACCCGCGTCTGTCGGCCGTGGAGCTGGTGCTCGCCAGCGACGTCGACAACCCGCTGACCGGGCCGAAGGGCGCGCCCGCTGTGTACGGCCCGCAGAAGGGCGCCTCACCGGACGACGTGGCGACCCTGGACGCGGCGCTCGCGCACTTCGCCAAGGTCCTGGAGGCGGCCGTGGGGCCGCGTGCCGCCGAGCACGCGGCGGCACCGGGCGCCGGGGCGGCCGGCGGCATCGGCTACGGCGCGCTCCTCCTGGGCGCCCGCTTCCGGCCCGGCATCGAGGTCATGCTGGACGTGCTCGGCTTCGCTCCGGCGCTGGACCGGGCCGATCTGGTGATCACTGGCGAGGGCTCGCTGGACGAGCAGACCCTGCACGGGAAGGCGCCGGCGGGGGTCGCCGCGGCGGCCCGGGCGGCCGGCAAGGACGTCGTCGCGGTGTGCGGGCGGCTCGCTCTGCCCGAGGAGGCGCTGCACAGGGCCGGGATCGGCCGGGCGTACCCGCTGACGTCCGTGGAGCCGGACGTGGCGAAGTGCATCGCGGACGCCGGGCCGATCCTGGAGCGGGTCGCTGAGCGGATCGGTCAGGACTTCCTGCGCTGAGCGGTCGCCGCACGGCCCGTGCTACTCCAGCTCAGTCAGCTCCCCGTCCAGGTCCCGGTAGTAGCTGCCGCTGGTGAGGCCCCACACCTTCCGGTGGGCCAGCCACTGCTTCGTGATCTGGTGCAGGATCTTGGCGGGGCGCTCCCAGACCATGGAGTGTCCCGCGCCTGCCAGCTGGAACATCAGCTTGTCCGGCCCCGGGACGGCCTTGTAGAGGGCCGGGACGGAGAAGCGCAGGACCGCCGGCACCGGGAGGGCCGGCGGGGTGTTGGCCGTCCTGTCCAGTTCGCCGTGGACGATGGCGATGGGGACCTGGTTGCCGAGCACGCCGTTGTACGTCGCGGTCTGGTTGTTCCAGCCCCACCAGAAGGAGTTCCGGAACCGGTGGACGCCCTCGTGCGTGTCGTCCGGCAGCAGGGGACCCCACTTGGCGCCGACGGGGTCGCTGTCCATCATGGCGGCCCACACGGTGTCCTCGATGCCGGGTTCCCGCTGGAGCGGGCTGCCCGTCTCGCGGTCCCATGCGGTCTCGAAGCCGGTCCTGCTGTTGACGTGCATCGGGAAACCGAACATGGCCTGTGGCGGGGACACGGGCAGGTCCGTGACCCCTTTGGGGAGCCCGAACGGGTCCATGGGCTTCTCCGACCACCGTCCCAGCGGCGCGAAGACCGGGGCGAGGAAGAACAGGCTCCTGACCTCCGTGGGGTGCAGAAGGGCGTACGGACCCATGAGCGGCCCCGCGGCGGACCAGCCGATGAAGTGGATCGGCTTGTTCATGCACCGTGACCTGACGAACCTGACGACGGTGGCCAGCTCCGACCATTCGCTCTGCGAGGTGCCGAACTCGTGCGGGTACGGGGGCGTCCCGCACGCGGCCGCGAGCGGGCCCAGGACGTCGTCCCGCTGGGACGGGTTGGCGTTGCACGGGTCGTCCATCGTCAGGCGTGGCGATTTCCCGTTGCCCTGCACGTCCATCATGTACACGTCGTAGTGCTCCTTGGCCAGCTGCTGGGCCCAGCTGTACCTGATGGCGTCGTCCCCGGGCACTCCGGGAAGCACGAGGTCGTATCCGGCGAGCACCGGCACGCTTCTGCCGTGGAGCATGAGCACCGGCTCGGGGTCGTGGCCCGGTTGGGTGCCGTTCCACTCCCGGACGAAGAGGTCCACCTGCTTGTTCGGGTTGGCCGGATTGATCGACTTGTGCGCGACGGGGTAGTCCGTCTGCACGGGTCCGGGCATGGCCGTCCTCCCCTCCGCATGTCGGGATGAATGTCCGCAAATGCCCCTGTTTCTACCGTCCTCCTACCCCTGAACCGCTGCACCTCGGCAGGGAGCAGGGGTAGTTGACGGGGCAAAGGGGAGCCGAACGCAGCCCTTGAACGCGAAACGGGTGTGGCCCGAACCTCAGAGGCTCGGGCCACACCCGGTGTGTCGGTGCGGAGGGTCAGGGCAGCTGCGCCGCCCGTGCCTCCCGACGGTTGTCGCGGAAGTTGTTCACCCGGCGTGCCGTGGCGAACAGCGGGATCACCGCGCCCATGACCAGCTGCAGGGCGCAGCCCGTCTGGAGGAGCAGCTGGCCGCCCGGGGCGTCGAAGGCCCAGGCGGTCAGGAGGCCCATGGACAGGACGATCCAGGACAGCATGGCCACGGCGAGACGGCCACGCGGCTTCGGGTACTCGACCCGGCTCACCATCAGCCACGCCGTGCCCAGGATCGCCAGGAGCGTCGCCACGAAGGGCAGCTCCAGGAGCACGATCGAGACGACCGTCAGCGCGCCGAACGGGGAGGGCATGCCCTGGAACATGCCGTTCGGCACGGTCACGCACGAGAAGCGCGCCAGACGCAGCACCACCGCCAGGAGCACCACGATTGCCCCGACCGCCGCCACCTTCTGGTACGCGTCGTCCGCGACCATGCCGTAGACCAGCACGAAGTACGCGGGTGCCAGGCCGAAGCTGATCAGGTCCGAGAGGTTGTCCAGCTCGGCGCCCATGGGGGAGGAGCGGAGCTTGCGCGCCACCAGGCCGTCGAACAGGTCGAACACCGCTGCGCACAGCATCAGGATGACCGCCGTGGCCGCGCTGTTGCGCGCCATGCCGGACTCCTGGCTGTCGGTGAGGTGCGGGATCAGGATGCCGGTGGTGGTGAAGTACACCGCCATGAAGCCGCACGTGGCGTTGCCCAGCGTGAGGGTGTCCGCTATTGAGAGGCGGAGAGAGAGGGGCATCTCCTCCTCTTCGTCCACCTCGTCCGCCTCGGGCACCCAGCCCGCCTGGGTCTCCGGATCAATCACGGTCAATGCGAGTCACCCCAGCCACGGTCTTCTGGCCGACCTCGACCGCGACCTCCACGCCCTCGGGCAGGTAGAGGTCGACACGCGAGCCGAAGCGGATCAGACCGATTCGGTCGCCCTGCTCGACCTTCGTGCCCTCCGGGAGGTAGGGCACGATGCGGCGGGCCACCGCGCCGGCGATCTGGATCATCTCGATGTCGCCGAGTTCGGTGTCGAAATGCCAGACTACGCGCTCGTTGTTCTCGCTCTCCTTATTGAAAGCCGGAACAAAGCCGCCGGGGATGTGCTCGACCGACGTCACCGTGCCCGCGAGGGGCGCGCGGTTGACGTGGACGTTGAGCGGGCTCATGAAGATCGCGACCCGGGTGCGGCCGTCCTTCCAGGGCATGATGCTCTGCACCACACCGTCGGCGGGCGAGATGACGCGGCCCTGGGCGATCTCGCGCTCGGGGTCGCGGAAGAACCACAGCATGCCCGCCGCGAGCGCGGTGGCGGGCACGGCCACGGCCTTGGCGGCGCCGGAACGGCGGGCGCGGGCGAGGCTGAGGGCTGCGGTGGCGACGGTCGGGAGAAGCCACGGCGATGCTCCGCGCGCGAGGCGTACGCCGACCTGGCGGTCGCGAGGTGCAGAGGTTTGGCTGTGGGGCATGGATGACCTTCGTAGCGGATGATGCCGCGCTCTGACGGGGGACGGCGGCTTTCCCGGGATCGTACCGGGCGGGGGCTACAACTGGGCAAGCCAGGAAGCCGAGTCGGCGGCTGAAGAGTGTCTACGGGGTGTGATCTTCTTCTCGAAGAAAACACCCCGTATCCGGACAATCAGCCCTGGAATCGATACTCTTCGAGCAGCCTGCGCCCGATGATCATTTTCTGGATCTCGGCGGTACCTTCACCGATGAGCAGCATCGGAGCCTCCCGGTAGAGGCGCTCGATCTCGTACTCCTTGGAGAAGCCGTAGCCGCCGTGGATCCGGAAGGCATCCTCCACGACCTCCTTGCAGTACTCGGAGGCGAGGTACTTCGCCATCCCTGCTTCGAGGTCGTTTCTTTCCCCGGAGTCCTTTTTGCGTGCCGCGTTCACCATCATGGCATGCGCGGCCTCGACCTTGGTGCCCATCTCGGCCAGCTTGAACTGGATGGCCTGGTGCTGGGCGATCGGCTTGCCGAAGGTGTGCCGCTGCTGGGCGTACTGGACACCCAGCTCGAAGGCGCGCTGAGCGACGCCGCAGCCACGCGCCGCCACATTGACGCGGCCGACCTCCACGCCGTCCATCATTTGGTAAAAACCTCGGCCGGTGACGCCGCCGAGCACCCGGTCGGCCGGAATGCGCAGGCCGTCCATGATCAGCTCGGTGGTGTCGACGCCCTTGTAGCCCATCTTGTCGATCTTGCCCGGGATGGTGAGGCCGGGGCGGACCTCGCCGAAGCCGGGCTCCTTCTCGATCAGGAAGGTCGTCATCGACTTGTGGGGCGCCGTGCCCTCGGGGTGTCCTTCGTCACTTCGGACGAGAACGGCCACCAGGGACGAGGTGCCGCCGTTCGTCAGCCACATCTTCTGACCGTTCAGGACGTACTCGTCGCCGTCCTTGACCGCCTTCGATGTGATGGCCGACACATCGGAGCCCAGGCCCGGCTCCGACATCGAGAACGCGCCCCGGATGTCGCCGGCCGCCATGCGCGGAAGGAAGTGGTCCTTCTGCTCCTGCGTGCCGTGCTGCTTGAGCATGTACGCGACGATGAAGTGCGTGTTGATGATGCCGGACACCGACATCCAGCCGCGGGCGATCTCCTCCACGCACAGCGCGTAGGTGAGGAGCGACTCGCCCAGGCCCCCGTACTCCTCGGGGATCATCAGACCGAACAGGCCGAGTTCCTTCAGGCCGTCCACGATCTGCTGCGGGTACTCGTCGCGGTGCTCCAGCTCGGTCGCGACAGGAATGATCTCCTTGTCGACGAAGTCCCGAACCGTGGAGAGGATCTCCTGCTGGACGTCGGTCAGACCGGCGGTCTGGGCGAGACGGGCCATGGCCTACTTCTCCTGCTGCTTCAGTTCCGGGCGGCCGGGCTGCTCGCCGCCGCGCTCCTTGATGTACGTCTCGGTGGGCACCATGACCTTGCGGCGGAAGACGCACACCAGGGTGCCGTCCTGCTTGTAGCCCTTGGTCTCGACGTAGACGATGCCGCGGTCGTTCTTCGACTTCGACGGCCACTTGTCGAGGACGGTCGTCTCGCCGTAGATGGTGTCGCCGTGGAAGGTCGGCGCCACGTGCTTGAGCGACTCGATCTCCAGGTTGGCGATCGCCTTGCCGGAGATGTCCGGCACGCTCATGCCGAGCAGCAGCGAGTAGATGTAGTTCCCGACGACGACGTTCTTGCCGAAGTCCGTCGTCTTCTCCGCATAGTTGGTGTCCATGTGGAGCGGGTGGTGGTTCATGGTGAGGAGACAGAACAGGTGGTCGTCGTACTCCGTGACCGTCTTGCCCGGCCAGTGCTTGTACGTCGCCCCGACCTCGAACTCCTCGTAGGTGCGTCCGAACTGCATCGCGCTCAGGCCTCCGGGATCTCGAACTTGCTGGTGCGCTGCATGCCGGCGGCGCGTCCCTTGCCGGAGATGACCAGGGCCATCTTGCGGCTGGCCTCGTCGATCATCTCGTCGCCGAGCATCGCCGAGCCCTTCTTGCCGCCCGCCTCGGACGTGTAGTAGTCGTACGCGTCCAGGATCAGCTCGGCGTGGTCGAAGTCCTCCTGGGAGGGCGAGAAGATCTCGTTGGCCGCCTCGACCTGGCCCGGGTGCAGCACCCACTTGCCGTCGAAGCCGAGGGCCGCGGCGCGCTGGGCGACCTCGCGGTAGCCCTCGACGTTGCGGATCTGCAGGTAGGGGCCGTCGATCGCCTGGAGGTTGTTGGCGCGGGCGGCCATCAGGATCTTCATCAGGATGAAGTGGTAGGCGTCCGCCGGGTAGCCGGGCGGCTGCTCGCCCACGACGAGCGACTTCATGTTGATGGAGGCCATGAAGTCGGCCGGGCCGAAGATGATCGTCTCGACGCGCGGGGAGGCCTGCGCGATCGCGTTGACGTTGTTGAGGCCCTGCGCGTTCTCGATCTGCGCCTCGATGCCGATCTTGCCGACCTCGAAGCCCATGGTCTTCTCGATCTGCGTCAGCAGCAGGTCCAGGGCGACGATCTGCTCGGCGTTCTGGACCTTCGGCAGCATGATGCAGTCGAGGTTCTGGCCCGCGCCCTCGACGACGGTCACGACGTCGCGGTACGTCCACTCGGTCGTCCAGTCGTTGACGCGCACGACCCGCGTCTTGCCCGTCCAGTCACCCTCGTTGAGGAACTTGACGATGGTGTGCCGCGCCTCGGGCTTGGCGAGCGGTGCGCACGCGTCCTCCAGGTCCAGGAACACCTGGTCGGCCGGGAGACCCTGCGCCTTCTCCAGGAAGCGGGGGTTGCTCCCCGGCACGGCGAGGCAGGAACGCCGCGGACGAAGACGGTTGAAAGGGTGTGCGGCGGAGCCGCTCGCTGCAAGGGCGGCGGTGGGAGACGGGTGGGCGGTCATGCGGGGACCTCCAGGGGGTCGAGCTTGTTCGCTTTCCGGATCTCGTCGACGATGCGGCCGATGATCCCGGTGATGTCGAAGTCCTTCGGGGTGAAGACCGCGGCCACTCCTGCGGCCCGCAGCTGGTCGGCGTCACCATTCGGGATGATGCCACCAGCGATCACGGGTATATCTGTGGCACCGGCCACACGGAGCCGCTGAAGTACGTCCGGCACCAGCTGGGCGTGCGAGCCGGAGAGGATCGACAGGCCCACGGCGTGCACGTCCTCCGCCAGGGCGGCGTCCACGATCTGCTCGGGCGTCAGCCGGATGCCCTGGTAGACCACCTCGAAGCCGGCGTCACGCGCGCGGACGGCGATCTGCTCGGCGCCGTTGGAGTGCCCGTCCAGGCCGGGCTTGCCGACCAGGAAGCGGAGCTTGCCGACGCCCAGCTCACGGGCGGTGTCGTCCACCTTGGTGCGGACCTCGGCGAGTGCCGAGCCCGCCTCGACGGGAACGGCGATGGGAGCGGAGGAGACACCGGTCGGCGCGCGGAACTCGCCGAACACCTCCCGCAGCGCGCCCGCCCACTCGCCGGTCGTGACCCCGGCACGGGCGCACTCCAGGGTGGCCTCCATCAGGTTGTCGGTGCCCTTGGCGGCCTCCTTCAGCCGCTCCAGCGCCTTGCAGGGGCGCGGGTGGTTGAAGGGCGGCTGGTAGCGGGTGTCGCGCCAGCCTCCGATCGCCTCGACGACCCGGGCCTCGACCGCCGGGTCGACCGTCTGGATCGCGGTGTCCAGGTCGGCCGTGAGCGGGTTGGGCTCGGTGGTCTCGAAGATGTTGACGCCGACGATCTTCTCCTGGCCGGACTCGATCCGGGCCCGGCGCTCGGCGTGCGAGGAGACCAGCTGCGACTTGAGGTAGCCGGACTCGACGGCGGCCATCGCGCCGCCCATCTCCTGGATCCGGTCGATCTCGGCGAGGGACTCCTCGACGAGGGCGTTCACCTTCGCCTCGATGACGTGCGAGCCCTCGAAGATGTCCTCGTACTCCAGCAGGTCGCTCTCGTGCGCGAGGACCTGCTGGATGCGCAGCGACCACTGCTGGTCCCAGGGGCGGGGCAGGCCGAGCGCCTCGTTCCAGGCCGGCAGCTGCACGGCACGCGCGCGTGCGTCCTTGGAGAGGGTCACGGCCAGCATCTCGAGGACGATCCGCTGGACGTTGTTCTCCGGCTGGGCCTCGGTCAGGCCGAGCGAGTTGACCTGGACGCCGTAGCGGAACCGGCGCTGCTTGGGGTTCTCGATGCCGTACCGCTCACGCGTGACCTTGTCCCAGATGCGGCCGAACGCCCGCATCTTGCACATCTCCTCGACGAAGCGGACGCCCGCGTTCACGAAGAAGGAGATACGCGCGACGACGTCGCCCATGCGCTCCTGGGGCACCTGGCCGCTGTCGCGCACGGCGTCGAGGACGGCGATCGCGGTGGACATCGCGTACGCGATCTCCTGCACCGGCGTGGCCCCGGCCTCCTGCAGGTGGTAGCTGCAGATGTTGATCGGGTTCCACTTCGGGATGTGGGAGACCGTGTACGCGATCATGTCCGTCGTCAGGCGGAGCGACGGCCCGGGCGGGAAGACGTGCGTCCCCCGGGACAGGTACTCCTTGACGATGTCGTTCTGGGTCGTGCCCTGGAGCTTGGTGATGTCCGCGCCCTGCTCCTCGGCGACGACCTGGTAGAGCGCCAGCAGCCACATGGCGGTGGCGTTGATCGTCATCGAGGTGTTCATCTGCTCCAGGGGGATGTCCTGGAACAGCCGGCGCATGTCACCGAGGTGCGAGACGGGCACGCCGACCCGGCCGACCTCGCCGCGGGCGAGGATGTGGTCGGGGTCGTAGCCGGTCTGCGTCGGCAGGTCGAACGCCACCGACAGACCGGTCTGGCCCTTGGCGAGGTTGCGCCGGTACAGCTCGTTGGACGCCTCGGCCGTGGAGTGGCCGGCGTACGTCCGCATGAGCCACGGACGGTCCTTCTGACGCTCTGTCATCTAAGGCCCTCAGACGTTCCGGAAGCGGTTGATGGCGTCGATGTGCTTGGCGCGCATCTCCTCGTCGCGCACGCCCAGTCCCTCCTCGGGGGCCAGGCAGAGCACGCCGACCTTGCCCTGGTGGAGGTTGCGGTGCACGTCGTACGCGGCCTGGCCGGTCTGTTCCAGGGAGTAGACCTTCGACAGGGTCGGGTGGATCTTGCCCTTCGCGATGAGCCGGTTGGCTTCCCAGGCCTCGCGGTAGTTGGCGAAGTGCGAGCCGATGATCCGCTTCAGGGACATCCACAGGTAGCGGTTGTCGTACTCGTGGTTGTAGCCCGAGGTCGAGGCGCAGGTGACGATGGTGCCGCCCTTGCGCGTGACGTAGACCGAGGCGCCGAAGGTCTCGCGGCCGGGGTGCTCGAAGACGATGTCGACGTCCTCGCCGCCGGTGAGTTCACGGATGCGCTTGCCGAAGCGCTTCCACTCCTTGGGGTCCTGGGTGTGCTCGTCCTTCCAGAACTTGTAGCCCTCGGCGTTGCGGTCGATGATCGCCTCGGCGCCCATGGACCGGCAGATGTCCGCCTTCTGGTCGCTGGAGACGACACAGATCGGGTTGGCGCCGCCCGCGAGCGCGAACTGCGTGGCGTACGAGCCGAGTCCGCCGCTCGCGCCCCAGATCAGGACGTTGTCGCCCTGCTTCATGCCGGCGCCGTTGCGGGAGACCAGCTGGCGGTAGGCGGTCGAGTTGACCAGGCCCGGGGCCGCGGCCTCCTCCCAGCTGAGGTGCTTGGGCTTCGGCATCAGCTGGTTGGACTTGACAAGGGCGATCTCTGCCAGGCCGCCGAAGTTGGTCTCGAAGCCCCAGATGCGCTGCTCGGGGTCGAGCATCGTGTCGTTGTGGCCGTCGCTGGACTCCAGCTCGACGGACAGGCAGTGCGCGACGACCTCGTCACCGGGGTTCCAGGCGTTCACGCCGGGGCCGGTGCGCAGGACGACGCCCGCGAGGTCGGAGCCGATGATGTGGTACGGCAGGTCGTGGCGCTTGGTCAGCTCGCTGAGCCGGCCGTAGCGCTCCAGGAACCCGAAGGTGGACAGCGGCTCGAAGATCGAGGTCCACACCGAGTTGTAGTTGACCGAGGAGGCCATGACGGCCACCAGGGCCTCGCCCGGGCCCAGTTCGGGCACCGGCACCTCGTCCAGGTGGATCGACTTGCGCGGGTCCTTGTCGCGGGTCTCCAGGCCCGCGAACATCTCCGTCTCGTCCTTGTGCACGGTGATCGCGCGGTACGACTCGGGGAGCTGCAGGGCTGCGAAGTCGGCCGGCGTCGATTCCGGCGACTGGATCGCGTCCAGGATATCCTTCACGGTCACGGTATTGCCTCCGGCGGTGAGCGCCCTGAGGGAGGGGCGCTGAGGGTTCGTCGGTGCTGCTGGGAGTGCTGCTGAGGGTTTTGGGTGATGCCGTCGGTTCGGCGGGGTGGTGCTTCGGCAGCGCTTTGTGGCGCGGAAGGTTGCCTGTGACGCAGGCGTCCGGGCGCGCAGGCCATGAGCTTGCGGGGACAGCCGGCGAGCGAACGGTCTCTGCTCGCCGGCCGCCCGGACACCTTCAACGTATGACACCGCGTGTCAGGTGGCAAGGCACTGAGTGCCATGACTTCGCCTCAGATGAAATCTTTACGTAACAAATGAGCGATGATCGATCGAACGGCCTCTGAAATCTGCCGGAAAAGGGCCTCTGACATGCCAAAACGGCCACCCCGTGGGGTGGCCGTCGTCACAGCGGGAACGCGCGCCCGGAAGCGTCTCGGAGACGTCTCGGAGCGTCTCGGCGGGCCTCAGCGTTCCTTGAGTGCCTCTTCGATGGTGCGCATGACCTCGTCCAGCGGGGCGTCCGTGCGGGCGACCGTCACGAGCACCTCGCCGTGCGCGGACACCGTCGCCGGTGCCGTGGTGGCGGCCGGCCTGGCCGCCGAGCCGCGTCCGGCGCCGATGCCCGTGCCGAAGGTCTTGCGCACGATCGCGAAGGCGTGGTCGAGCTGGGCCTCCACGTCGCCCTGGCCGCCGGCCCGCAGCCAGCGCCGCAGGACGTGGTTGTGGGCCGTGACGACGGCGGAGGCGGCGACCTCGGCGAGCAGCGGGTCGTCGTTGGCGTCGTCGGCGTGCGCGTGCTCGTCGAAGTGGCCGAGCAGATAGCGGGTGAACAGTCGCTCGTAGCGGGCCACCGAGGCGATCTCCGCCTCGCGCAGGGTGGGCACCTCGCGCGTGAGCTTGTAGCGGGCGACCGAGATCTCCGGCCGGGCCGCGTACATCTTCATGACTTCCTTGATGCCACGGCACACGGTGTCGAGCGGGTGCTCGTGCGCCGGGGCGGCGTTGAGGACCGCCTCGGCACGGACGAGCGTGTCGTCGTGGTCGGGGAAGATCGCCTCTTCCTTGGAGCGGAAGTGGCGGAAGAAGGTGCGGCGGGCGACCCCGGCCGCGGCCGCGATCTCGTCGACGGTGGTCGCCTCGTACCCCTTGGTCGCGAACAGTTCCATCGCTGCGGCCGCCAGTTCTCGGCGCATTTTCAGCCGCTGGGCGGCGGCGCGACTGCCTGCGGCACTTTCCGGCGCGTCGGGCGTGGCTGGTGTACGTGAGGACTTGGCGGGCTGGGACATGACCCGAACGTACTGCATGTCCGCAGCTGGATGCGCAGGTCCGGGGTTTCCCCCGCCCGTGGAGGGCGGGGGAGTGCCGGGTCCGAAGAGCGCGGGAAAGGCCACCGGGTCCAGCAGCCCGCCCCAGTCCGCGCCCTCGGAGGCACCGTCGAACCAGTCACCGACCCCGTCAGCGGCGGGCATACTCGCGGAAGCCGCGGCCGGTCTTGCGGCCGAGGCAGCCCGCCGCCACCAGGTGCTCCAGCAGCGGGGCCGGGGCCAGGCCCGGGTCGCGGAACTCGCGGTGCAGCACCTTCTCGATCGCGAGCGAGACGTCCAGACCGACGACGTCCAGCAGCTCGAAGGGGCCCATCGGGTAGCCGCCGCCGAGCTTCATCGCGGCGTCGATGTCGTCGAGCGACGCGTAGTGCTCCTGGACCATCTTGACCGCGTTGTTCAGGTACGGGAACAGCAGCGCGTTCACGATGAACCCGGCCCGGTCGCCGCAGTCCACGGCGTGCTTCCTGACCTTCGCGCAGACCTCGCGGACGGTGGCGTGGACGTCGTCGGCCGTCAGGACGGTGCGGACGACCTCGACCAGCTTCATCGCCGGGGCCGGGTTGAAGAAGTGCATGCCGATCACGTCCTGCGGGCGCGAGGTGGCGCGGGCGCAGGCGACCACGGGCAGCGAGGAGGTGGTGGTGGCGAGGACCGCGCCCGGCTTGCAGACCTTGTCCAGCGCCGCGAACAGCTGCTGCTTGACCGCCAGGTCCTCGGCGACCGCCTCGACGGCCAGGTCGACGTCGGCGAAGGCGTCGTAGGAGCCCGCCGGGGTGATCAGGTCCAGGGTCTGGGCGGCGGCCTCGGCGGTCATCCGGCCCTTGTCGACGGAGCGCGCGAGCGACTTGCCGATCCGCGCCTTGGCGGCCTGGGCCTTCTCCTCGCTGCGGGCGGCGAGGACGACCTCGTACCCGGCCTTGGCGAAGACCTCGGCGATGCCGGAGGCCATCGTGCCCGAGCCCGCGACCCCGACGGAGCGCACGGAACGGCCCGCGACCTGGGTGTTCCCCTCGACCGGGGTCAGCGCGTCCGGCACGGTGGTGGCGCTGCCCGGCGCCTCGTACGTGTAGAAGCCGCGCCCCGACTTGCGGCCGGTCAGGCCCGCCTCGCTGAGCTGCTTCAGGATCGGGGCGGGGGCGTGCAGCCGGTCGCCGGACTCGGCGTACATGGCCTCCAGGACCGTACGCGCGGTGTCGATGCCGATGAGGTCCAGCAGGGCGAGGGGGCCCATGGGCAGGCCGCAGCCGAGCCGCATGGCCGCGTCGATGTCCTCGCGGGAGGCGTACCGGGCCTCGTACATCGCGGCGGCCTGGTTGAGGTAGCCGAACAGCAGCCCGTCCGCGACGAAGCCGGGACGGTCGCCGACCGCGACCGGCTCCTTGCCCAGCTCGATCGCGAGGTCGGTGACCGCGGCGACGGCCGGCGGCGCGGTCAGCACCGAGGAGACGACCTCGACCAGCTTCATCGCCGGGGCCGGGTTGAAGAAGTGCAGGCCGAGCACGCGCTCCGGGCGGGCCGAGTCGGCGGCGAGCCGGGTGACCGACAGGGCGTTCGTGCCGGTCGCGAGGATCGTCTCGGGGCGGACGACGGCGTCCAGGTCGCGGAAGATCTGGTGCTTGATCTCGTACGACTCCGGGGCCACCTCGATGACCAGGTCGGCGTCGGCGGCCGCGCCGATGTCGGTGGACGTGCGGACCCGGGCCAGGACGTCCGCGCGCTCCTGCTCGGTCAGCCGGCCGCGCTCCACGGCGCGGGCGGTGGCGGCCTCCAGGGCGGCGACGGACTTCGCGGCCTGGGCCTCGCTGATGTCGATGCCGATCACCTCGCGGCCGGCCTTCGCGAGGACCTCGGTGATGCCGGTGCCCATGGTGCCGAGGCCGACGACGGCGATCGTCTTGAGCGGGGACAGGGTGGTGTCGGACAGGGGAGTGGCCATCGCGGGACTCCAGGAATGAGGGTGACGACTGGGAACGCGCCGGGTGCGCCCGAAGGCGCACACCGGGGCGGAAGAGATGCGGGTGTTGTCGGGCTGCAAGCGCACACGCCCGGGAACCGTCGCCGCAGGCGTGCACACGCCCGGGAGAGGCTGATTCCGACCGGCCCTGTCCCGGAACCGGGTCGTACTGCGGTACCGATGTACCGAACCGACCATCTCACGACGGCTGCGTCACCAAACCGTCGCCAGTGGATGTGCGAGTGGGTAACTCGCTCGTCTGAGCTTAACCGGCGAGTAACGAGCGCGCCAGACCTGAGCCGGACCGAGTTTGTGATGTAGCTCCCTGCACGGGTGCGGCCCGCCTACGCTGGTCGTCGTGGACGAAGAGTTGCGATCGCTCACGGAACGCATGCGGCAGGAGTCGCACGGCTCGGCGGCGTACGAGCAGCTGGCGGCGACCGAGGACCATGACGAACTGGCGGAGGTGCTCATCGCGCCCGGACAGCCACTGTGGGCCAGGGAGCTGGCCGCGTTCCGGCTGGGCGTCGCCGGCGACCGGCGCGCCTTCGAGTCGCTGGTGCTGCTGCTCAACCACCGCGACCCGCCGCGCTGCGCCTCCGCCGCCTACGCGCTCGCCCGCCTCGGCGACCCGCGCACCGCGCGCGCGGCCGCCGCGCTCGCCACCAACGAACTGCGCGTCGCCTACGCCCTGCACCCGGTACGGCTCCTGGTCGAGCTGCACGCCCCCGAGTCCGTGCCCGCGCTGATCACCACCCTGGAGCGGCGGCTGCGCCCGCACGACCCGTACCGGCGGGTGGCGCTGGCCTGCGTGGAGGGACTCGGCACCCTGGGCGACGGCCGCGCGCGCCGGGTCCTGAACGAGGCCCTCGCGCATCCGGCGCTCGCCGAGGCGGCGGTGCACGCGCTGGCCCGCATCCCGCAGCAGAGGCAGAGGTGACGCCCGCTCACAGCTCCCTGACGTACCGCACCTCGGGGACGGCCACGCCGTCCACGTCGAAGGGCTCCTCGGCGCCGTCCGCACGGAAACCGGCCTGCTCGTAGAAGCGGCGGGCGCGCGTGTTCTCCTTCAGGACCCACAAGAACATGCGCGGGTACCCGGAGCACCGCTCGACCGACGCGGCCAGCAGCGCCCGCCCGATCCCGCTGCCCATGTGTCCGGGGTCGAGGTAGAGGGCGTACAACTCGCAGTCCCCGGTGCGCACCTCACCGTCCCGGTACGGCCCGTGCGCCGCCCACCCGACGATCCGGCCGTCCTGCTCGGCGACCAGGTTCGCCACCGTGCCGTCCCCCTGCCCGAACCATGCCCGCCGCTTCTCGGCGTCCCGCGCCACGCTGAGCGCGTCGAGGTACGGCTGCGGCATGAGCCCCCGATAGGCGTGCTGCCAGCCGCGGACACGGATCTCCGAGACGCGGTCGCAGTCGTCGAGGGTCATCGGACGTATGTGCGGAAGCGGGTTGTCCATGGCGGCACCCTAGAGACCCGCTCCCGCAGCGCGCCCCTGTTTATCCGCCCGCCACCTTCATCCGCCCACCACCGCGAGCGCCTCGACCTCCATCAGGAACTCCGGGGCGACCAAGGCGGCCACCTGGACGGCCGAGGCCGCCGGAAGGCGGTCGTCGGGTATGTGTGCGGCGCGGGCCGCGCGGATCGCCGGCAGGTGGGCGATGTCCGTGACGAAGTAGGTCAGTTTGACGACGTCCTGGAAGCCGGCCCCCGCGGCGGCCAGACAGCGCCTCAGGTTCTCGAACACCTGCCGGGCCTGCGCGGCCGGATCGCCCTCGCCGACGAGCTTGCCGTCCTCGTCCAGGGCGAGCTGGCCGGAGACGGCGACGAGGCGGCCGGTCGCGCTGACCACGTGGCTGTACTGGGCCGCGGGCGCGACCCCGTCGGGGGCGGGGATGCGGGTCGGTTCGCTCATGCGTCCCATGGTGGACCACGGGTCCGACAACGCCCCCGGTCATGCCCCCGGCCCTGCCCCCGACGGGCCGTCAGGAGCCGTTCAACGGCGGAAGCGCAGCAGGCCGTGCAGGGTCGAGCCGCGCGACGACGTCGAGGCCGCCTTGGCCTTGAGCGGCTTCGGGTCCGGGGACTTCTTGCACACCGCGTCGGCCGTGCCGGTGCCGTGCGGGACCTTGCCGCTCGTCAGATAGTCGGCCAGATACTTGTCCAGGCAGCTGTTGCCGCTCAGCGTGATGCCGTGGTTGCCGCCGCCGTCCTCGACCACCAGGCTGGAGCGGGCCAGCAGGTGATGGGCCGTCACACCGCCGGGGTACGGGGTCGCCGCGTCGTTCGTCGCCTGGAACAGCAGCGTCGGCGGCAGCTTGCCGTTGGCGATGTTCACCCGCTTCAGGGTGCCGGCCGGCCAGTATGCGCAGGGTGCATTGTACCAGGCGTTGTTCCAGGCCATGAACGGTGCCTTCGCGTACACCCCCCAGGCGTCCGTCCGCCAGCGGGTCCACGAGTGCGGCCAGGAGGCGTCACGGCACTGCACCGCCGTGTAGACGCTGTAGCCGTTGTCGCCCGAGGAGTCCACGGCGGCGAAGTGCTGGTACACCTCCACCAGCGGCTCGGCGTTCTTGTCACGGACGTAGGCCGAGAACGCCTGGGCCAGATAGGGCCAGTACCCGTTGTAGTAGCCGCCGGGGATGAAGGTGTCCTCCAGTTCGGAGGCGCCGACCTTGCCGCCGGCCGGCTTCTTCGCCAGGGCCGCCCGCATCGCGTACCACGCGGCCTCGACCTTCGCGGGGTCCTTGCCGAGCCGGTACGTGGAGTCGTACTTGGCGATCCACGCCATCAGCGCCCGGTGGCGGTCGTTGAAGGCGTAGTCCTGGGCGAGGTTGTCCTCGTACCAGATGCCGGTCGGGTTCACGATCGAGTCCAGCACCAGGCGGCGGACCCGCTCGGGGAAGAGCTTGCCGTAGACCGCGCCGAGGTAGGTGCCGTAGGAGTAGCCGAAGTAGCTGATCTTCTGCGCGCCGAGGGCCCGCCGGACCGAGTCCATGTCCTGGACCGCTTCGACGGTGTTGATGTACGGCAGCACGCTCGCGTACTTGCGGCCGCAGGCGGCGGCGAAGGACTGCGCGCGCTGCAGGTTCTTCTGCTCCAGTGCGGCCGTGGCGGGCACGGTGTCGGGACGCACCGTCCGGAAGTGGCGGGGCGAGCAGTCGAGGGCCGGGGTGCTGCGGCCCACTCCGCGCGGGTCGAAGCCGATCACGTCGTACTGCGCCGCCACGCTCTTGGGCAGCGCGGACGCGACGAACCCGGCGAGCGTCAGACCGCTGCCGCCGGGGCCGCCGGGGTTGACCAGCAGCGGGCCCTGGGACGTCGCCGCGGTGTGCGGGACGCGGGACAGGGCGAGGGTGATCTGGGTGCCGGACGGGTGCGTGTGGTCCAGCGGCACCTTCAGGGACGCGCACTGGAGCTTCGGGTAGTCGCTGGTACCGCAGGTCTTCCAGGTGAGCTTCGCCGCCGGAGCGGTGGGGGCCGCCTGCGCGGGCACGGCCGTGACCGAGCCCGCCGTCATGACGGCGGCTGCGCACAGCATCGCTGCGCGTGTCCTCATGGGTCCTCCCGGGACGGAGGGTGACGCGAACCGCGAGGGTCACGGTTCTCGCCGCATCGTCCCGAAGAGAGCGCCCTGAAGAACCCATTATGTCAATAGTTGACCCAATTGGGTCGAGGGATGCCCTCTAACGCTCTCAAAGAAGGGTGAGTTGGGTCGGCTCGGACACGGCCGGAGGCTCGGCGGCCGGCGGGGCCTCGGCCGGCCTGATCCGCCGGGCCATGCCCGCGCGGGTGGGCCCGATGCCGTACTCCTGGGCCAGCTCGTGCACCTGACGGGTGATCCGGCGCTGGTACCACTTGGGCGCGTAGGCGCCCTCCGCGTACAGCCGCTCGTAGCGGCGCACCAGGTGCGGGTGGTGCCGGCCGAGCCAGGCCATGAACCACTCCCGGGCGCCCGGCCGCAGATGCAGCACCAGAGGAGTGACCGAGGTGGCCCCGGCCGCCGCGATCGCCCGTACGGTGTCCCGAAGTTGGGCCGGGTGGTCGCTCAGGAACGGGACGACCGGCGCCATCAGCACCCCGCAGCCGATGCCGTGCTCGCCGAGGGTGCGGACGACGTCGAGGCGGCGCTCGGGCGCCGGTGTGCCCGGCTCCACCGTGCGCCACAGCTCGGTGTCCGTGAAGCCGACCGAGACCGAGATCCCCACGTCCGTCACCGCGGCCGCGCGGACCAGCAGCTCCAGATCGCGCAGGATCAGCGTGCCCTTGGTCAGGATCGAGAACGGGTTAGCGTGCTCCGTGAGGGCCGAGATGATGCCCGGCATCAGCCGGTAGCGGCCCTCGGCGCGCTGGTAGCAGTCGACGTTGGTGCCCATCGCCACGTGGTCGCCCTGCCAGCGGCGCGAGGACAGCTGGCGGCGCAGCACCTCGGGCGCGTTCACCTTCACCACGATCTGGGTGTCGAAGCCGATCCCCGTGTCGAGGTCCAGGTAGCCGTGCGTCTTGCGGGCGAAGCAGTACACGCACGCGTGCGTGCAGCCGCGGTAGGGATTGACCGTCCATTCGAACGGCATGCGCGAGGCGCCCGGCACCCGGTTCAGGACCGAGCGGGCCCGCACCTCGTGGAAGGTGATCCCGCGGAACTCCGGTGTGTCGAAGGTGCGGGTGACGACGGCGTCCGCACCGAACAGCGCGGCATCGGCGGCCCGGCCGTGACCGACCGACTCTCCGGGCCCCCCGGATTCCACGATGAGGTTCTCCCAGCGCATGACGCCTCCTCGGTAGCGCTCGCGCACAGAATAGAACATACGTTCCCATGATCGTGCGACCCCGATTTGGGTGGCCGGGCGCCGGGGTGGTTGGCTTGCTCCAACCCCGAGAAACCAGGTCCTGGAGGAACGCAATGGCGCAGGTCGAAGCCACCACGGAGCGGGTCGTCGCGGCGAACGCGGAGCAGGTGTTCGACACGCTCGCCGACTACAGCGGCACGCGGCAGCAGCTGCTGCCCGAGCACTTCAGCGAGTACGAGGTGCGCGAGGGCGGCGACGGCGAGGGCACCCTCGTCCACTGGAAGCTCCAGGCCACCAGCAAGCGCGTGCGCGACTGCCTCCTGGAGGTCACCGAGCCCAGCGACGGCGAACTCGTCGAGAAGGACCGCAACTCCTCCATGGTCACCACCTGGCGCGTCACCCCGGCCGGCGAGGGCAGCTCCCGGGTCGTCGTCACCACCACCTGGAAGGGCGCCGGCGGCATCGGCGGCTTCTTCGAGAGGACCTTCGCGCCCAAGGGTCTCGGCCGCATCTACGACGCGATCCTCGCCAACCTCGCCGCCCAGGTGGAGAAGTAAGGCCAAACTCCGGCCGGTGAAGGGGTGTTGCGCCGGCGTTGCGCCCCCTCACCGGTTCGAGTGGAACTCCGTCCCGTCCGGGATTGCACCGTAACTCGCCGTACTTGTTCGCAGTTGTCGCCTTACGCGGGAAATGTGACAGGCGCGACGAGGGGAGCCGTACGTGGGCGGGACGACTCTGGTGCAGCACGAGCCGGCCGCGACACCGGCCCCGGCGGAGACCGGCGGCGAACCTCCGACCCCCGCCCCGGCCGCCGAACTCGGCGCGCGGTGGGTGCGGTTGGTCTTCTTCGGGCTCATGCTCGCCCTGCTCCTCGCCGCGCTGGACCAGATGATCGTCGCCACCGCGCTGCCGAAGATCGTCGGCGAGCTGCACGGCCTGGACCGGATGTCCTGGGCGATCACCGCCTATCTGCTCACCTCCACCATCGGCCTGCCCGTGTACGGCAAGCTGGGCGACCTCGTCGGCCGCAAGGGCGTCTTCCAGTTCGCCATCCTGGTCTTCGTCGTCGGCTCCGCGCTCGCCGGGCGCGCGCAGAACATGGACCAGCTGATCGCCTTCCGCGCCCTCCAGGGCGTGGGCGCGGGCGGGCTCATGATCGGCGTCCAGGCGATCATCGCCGACATCGTGCCGTCCCGGCAGCGCGGCCGCTACATGGGCCTGATCGGCGCCGCCTTCGGCCTCGCCTCCGTCGCCGGACCGCTCCTCGGCGGCTACTTCACCGACCATCTCTCCTGGCGCTGGTGCTTCTACGTCAACGTCCCCTTCGGCCTGGTCACCCTGGCCGTCGTCACCGTCGTCCTCAAGCTGCCGAGGCCGCGGGTCCGCGCCCGGCTCGACGTCCTCGGAGCGCTGCTGCTCGCCGCGGCCTCCACCTGCCTGGTACTGCTGACGAGTTGGGGCGGCACCGAGTACGCCTGGCACTCCCGGGAGATCCTCGGCCTCGGCGCGGGCGCCCTCGCCGCCACCGTCCTCTTCCTCGTCGCCGAGCGCTTCGCCGCCGAACCCCTCATCCCGCTCAGGCTGTTCCGGGACTCCGTCTTCAACGTCACCGCTCTGGTCGGCCTGGTGATCGGTGTCGCCCTGTTCGGCGCGGCCAGCTATCTGCCGACCTTTCTGCAGATGGTCGACGGGGCCAGCGCCACCGAGTCCGGGCTGCTGATGCTGCCCATGATGGCCGGCATCGTCGGCGCCTCCGTCGTCGGCGGGCAGCTCATCACCGTCACCGGCCGCTACAGACTCCTCCCGCTCCTCGGCGGCGCCCTCGCCGCCGTCGGCATGTGGCTGCTCTCCCGCCTGGAGACCGACACGCCCCGGCTGCACTACAGCATCTGGATGGCCGTCCTCGGCGCCGGCATCGGCCTGGTGATGCCCGTCCTCGTCCTCGCCGTGCAGAACTCCGTGCGCCTCGCCGACCTCGGCACCGCCACCAGCGCCAACACCTACTTCCGGCAGATCGGCGGCAGCGTCGGCGCCGCCGTCTTCGGCACCCTCTTCGCGGACCGGCTGACCGACGCCCTGCACCGGGAACTGCCCCCGCGCGCGGGCGGCCGGCTGCCCGACCCCGAGTCGCTCACCCCGCAGCTCGTCCACGCGCTGCCACCGGCCCTGCGCGACGCCTACATCCGCGCCTACGCCGACGCGATGCCCCGGATCTTCCTCTACCTCGTCCCGGTGCTCGTCCTCGGCCTGCTCATCGCCTTCTTCCTCAAGGAGAAACCGCTGGTGTCCCACCACGCCACCGAGACGGAGCCCCCCGCCGTGAACGCCCAGATCCCACAGGCCCGTTCGCCGCACACCGCCGGAATCCCGGTGTGCGGCACGGTGCAGCACCCCGACGGGACCGTGGTGCCCCGCGCGGCGCTCACCCTCATCGACGTCTGCGGACAGCAGATCGGGCGCGGCGCGAGCGGCGAGGACGGACGGTACGCGCTCGCCACCCCCGGCACCGGCTCGTACGTGCTCATCGCCGCGGCGGGCGGCCACCAGCCACAGGCCGTCTCCGTCACCGTCGGCGAGCGCCCCGTCGAACTCGACGTCGTGCTCGGCGGCGCCGGACGCCTCGCGGGCAGCGTGCTCACCGCCGACGGCAGCGCCGTCCGGGACGCCACCGTCACCCTCACCAACGTGCAGGGCGAGGTCGTCGCGGCCACCCGCAGCGGCCGCGAGGGCGGTTACGTCATCACCGAACTGGTCGCCGGCGAGTACACCCTCGCCGCCAGCGCCCCCGCCTTCCGCCCCGCCGCCCTCCCGGTCACCGTCCAGGCCGCCCGGGAGACCCGGCAGGACATCGAACTCGCGGGCGGCGCCGTCCTGAAGGGCACCGTCCGGGCGAACGGCGGCCGCCCCGTGGAGGACGCCCGGGTGACGCTGCTCGACGCCGCGGGCAACGTCGTGGACACCCTTACCACAGGAGCGGACGGAACGTTCCGATTCGTGGACCTGTCCTCCGGCGAGTACACCGTCATCGCCGCAGGTTACCCACCGGTCGCAACGGTCCTCCAGGTCGCCCGCGGCGGCCGCACCGAGCGCGACCTGCAGCTGGGCCACGAAGACTGAGGGGGGCGCCCGCAGGGCGCTGAGCTGCGCGCCGGGGCGATCTGGTGAAACAAATTCCAGGATTGCCACACATCGCGACCGGCCGCCCCCGTACCGTAGTGACTGGGCGGTACAGATCGTTTGCGAACAGCCGTGGGGAGAGAGGGCCTGGGCCATGGACCGTGGCAGCGAGCGGGACGAACCTCCCGGCCGCGGCGCCGGCGACGCGGCAGCGGGCCGGGTTCCGCTGGGCGTGGTCGTCGTCGACCGTGACGGCTTGGTGTCCCACTGGAGCAGTGGCGCGCGCCGCCTGTTCGGCGTGGACCGGGAGGACGCGATCGGGCGTCCCGCAGCCGATCTGCTCCCCGTCTCCGGCGCACTGTCCGACGACCTCCCCGACGACGCGCTGCCGGACACCTACGGTCTCCACCAGGCGCGCGACAGGCACGGCCCCGACCTGGAGTCCTCCCTCGACGGCCGCACCGGCTACGCGACCGCGGGCCGCGCCCGGCTGTACCCGGACGAGGACGACCGGACCCGCATCGACGTGCTGTGGTGGGCCTACCCGCTGGTCGGCCCGGAACCCGCCCGGCTGCTGGTCCTCGCCGCCGACGCCACCCGGCTGCGCGACGAGCGCGGCTACGACGACGAGACCGCCGAACGCATCTCACCCGGCTTCGCCCGCCACACCGAACTGCCCGCCTCCGAGGAGCTGGAGCGCCGGCTCCCCGAGATCCTGCCCAACATGGGCCCGGGACTCAGCGGCCGCATCGTCTCCCAGGTCCTCGAACTCGGCTACCCCGTCCTGGAGTTCAGCCAGTACGACCGGGTGCCCGTCACCCCGTACTGGGGCGTCCCGCGCCGCCCCGGCCGCGGCCCCGCCGAACCCGTCGTACCGCAGCAGCGCACCGCCCCCGTGATCCCCACCGGCGCCGAGTACGACCTCGAGTACGCCGCCGTGCGCGAGCGGCTGGAGTTCCTCAACGAGGTCAGCTCCGGCATCGGCACCTCGCTCGACCTCGGCGAGACCATCCGCGAGGTCACCAGCGCCGCCGTACCGCGCTTCGCGGACTTCGCCGGCACCCACCTGCGCGCCGCCGTCCTGGCCGGCGAGGGCTTCCCGGACGGCCCACCGGACGCCAGCACCGTGATGTTCCGGGTGTGGGTCGAGCACAACGACGAACCGGGCCGCTGGGACGACACCGTGCCGGTCGGCGAGGCCTTCGCCTTCCCCGAGCACACCCCGTTCTACAAGTGCATGGTCACGGGCGAACCGGTCCTCATCCCGAGGGTCACCGAGGAGCTGTCCAACCGCATCTCCGGCGAGTTCGAGAAGCGCGACCTCAGGCCGCTCATCACCGACCGCTCCCTGCTCATCGTGCCGCTCAAGGCGCGCAACGTCGTGCTCGGCTTCATGGTGCTCATGCGCCGCCCCGACCGCCCGGCGTTCGACGACATGGACCGCACCACCGGCGCCGAACTCGCCGCCCGCGCGGGCCTCGTGCTCGACAACGCCCGCATGTACACGTACCAGGAGAACGTCGCCGACACCCTCCAGGACAGCATGCTGCCGCAGGTGAGCCCGCGGATGGCCGGCTGTGACGTCGCGACCCGCTATCTGCCCGGCACCCGGCTCGGCCGGATCGGCGGCGACTGGTTCGACACCATCAAGCTGCCCGGCTCGCGCACCGCCCTCGTGGTCGGCGACGTCATGGGCCACGGCCTCAACTCGGCCGCCATGATGGGCCAGTTGCGCACCGCCGTACAGACCATGGCCACCATGGAGACTCCGCCGGCCCAACTGCTGCGCAACCTGGACGACCTGGCCCGGCGGCTCGGCGAGAACTACCTCGCCACCTGCCTGTACGCGGTCTACGACCCGATCCGCGGCGAACTGCACCTCGCCAACGCCGGACACATCCCGCCCGTCCTGGTGCGCGCCGAGGACGGCCGCAGCGAACTGCTCGACCTGCCCACCGGCGCGCCCATAGGAGTCGGCGGCGTCGCGTTCGAGTCCACCGTCGTCCGCGTCTCGCCCGGCGACCGGCTGGTGCTGTGCACCGACGGACTGGTCGAGGTGCGCGGCTCCGACATCGGCGAGGGCCTCGCCGCGCTCTGCGAGTCCGCCGCCCACCCCGCGGCCTCCATGGACGTCGCCTGCGACACCATCATCCGCGCCTTCAACACCCGCGGCGGCCGCAAGGACGACGTCGCCCTGCTCATGGCCCGGCTCAACGGCATCCCCGACGACCACGTCGCCGAGTGGCACCTCGACGCCGCCCCGCACGAGGTGGCCCGGGCCCGGCGCCTGGTCCGCGACCGGCTGCTGGAGTGGGGCCTGCCGCAGACGGTGGAGACGGCGCAGTTGCTGGTCAGCGAGGTCGTCACCAACGCCGTCCAGCACGGCTCGGGCGGCCTGATCGGACTGCGGGTGGTCCGCACCGACGCCCTGCTCTTCGAGGTCACGGACGAGGAACCGGGCCTGCCCGCGATGCTCAGCACCGGACCGTACGACGAGTCGGGCCGCGGTCTGCGCGTGGTCAGCCGGCTGGCCCGCGAGTGGGGCGCCACCGCGACCGGGCACCGCAAGACCGTCTGGTTCGAACAGGCCGTCAACGGAAGGCAGTGAACCGGGGGCGCCCGCGTCCCTGGGGGTTGCCGCGGTCGGTACTTCCGGTGAAGGCGGCCTCCGGCCTCTTGCCCGACCCACTGCCGCCGCGATATCCCGATCACGGAACCGACCGTGGGGAGATCGTCATGAACGTCTCGGACAACTACCGTAACGCGTGGGAGAGTTACTGGCGCGAGACCTCCGATGCGACGGGCGAGGCGATCTGGGACTCCGATCCCTCCCTCACCGCGCAGCCGCACAGCGAGCTGCTCCTGCCGTACGCGGACACCGCGCGCACCATCGTCGACCTGGGCTGCGGCAACGGCACCCAGACCCGCTACCTCGCCACCCGGTTCGCCCGTGCCGTCGGCGTCGACCTCTCGCACGCCGCCGTCGAGCACGCCCGCCACGCCGAGAACGCCGACACCGTCGAGTTCCAGCAGCTCGACCTGACCGACACCGGCGCCGTTCGGGCCCTGCACGAGCGGCTCGGCGACAGCCATGTGTACATGAGGGCCGTCATCCACCAGAGCGAGCCGGACGCACGCGCCGCGGTGGCCGCCGCGGTCGCCGAGATCATCGGCACCGAGGGACGCGCCTTCGTCATCGAACTGACCTCCGGCTCGCGGGACGTCCTCAAACGTGCGGCCACCGGCCCGGAGGGCCCGCCGCCCAAGCTGCGCCGTGTCTTCCAGCACGGCCTCAAGCCTGCCGACGCCGACGACGAGGAGATCCCGCGGCTGCTGGGCGAGGCCGGCCTGGACGTGCTCGCGACCGGCGAGTCGGCCCTGCCGCAGACCGAGTACCTCGGCGACGGCACCCGCATCGACCTGCCGGCGCGCTGGTTCGTCCTGGCCGGGAAGTGAGCGGGCCCCAGGCCCAGGAGCACCCTCCGGCGCGGGGGGGGGGGGGGGGGGGGGCCCCCCGCCCCCCCCCCCCCCCCCCGGGCCGGGGGGGGGGGGGGGGGGGGCGCCGGCGGGGGGGGGGGGGGGGGGGAGTGGGGGGCAG
>NZ_JBIAWE010000008.1:0-204085 GCF_042895235.1 Streptomyces sp. NPDC001410 | reverse complement strand
GCGCCGCCACCGCCACCGCCCGGCGGGGGCGGGGGGGGGGGGGGGGGGGCGGGGGGGGGGCCCCCCCCCCCCGCCCCCCCCGGGGGGGGGGGGCGGGGGGGGGCGGCCGCCGCGGCCCCCCCGCGGCCCCGTCGTAGCCTGTGCCCGGTCCGGACGCGTAACGTGCCGGGCATGAAGATCCTGATCAGTGCGGACATGGAGGGTGCCACCGGTGTCACCTGGCCGGCCGACGTGCTCCCGGGCACACCGCAGTGGGAGCGGTGCCGGTCCATGTTCACCTCGGACGTGAACGCCGCCGTGCTGGGCTTCTTCGACGGCGGCGCCGACGAGGTGCTCGTCAACGAGGCCCACTGGAGCATGCGCAACCTGCTGCTGGAGCGGCTCGACGAGCGGGTCGAGATGCTCACCGGGCGGCACAAGGCGCTGTCCATGGTGGAGGGCGTGCAGCACGGTGACGTGGACGGCATCGCGTTCGTCGGCTACCACGCGGGCGCCGGCATGGAGGGCGTCCTCGCCCACACCTACCTGGCGAACCAGATCACCGGGGTGTGGGTGAACGACGTCCGCGCCAGCGAGGGCCTGCTCAACGCGCATGTCGTCGCCGAGTACGGCGTACCGGTCGTGCTCGTCACCGGCGACGACCTGGCCTGTGAGGACGCCCTCGGGTACGCGCCCGAGGCGCTGAAGGTCGCGGTCAAGGACCATGTGTCCCGGTATGCGGCGGTGTGCCGTACGCCGTCCCGGACCGCCACCGACATCCGCGCCGCCGCCAAGGAGGCCGCGCGGCTGGCCGTCCGGCACGAGCCCGTGCACGGCGGGCCGTTCACCGTCGCCGTCGAGTTCGACGCCGAGCACCTGGCGATGGCGGCGACCGTCGTCCCGGGTGTCGCGCGCATCGGCGAGCGGAAGGTGGCGTACACCAGCGACACCATGTACGAGGGAATCAGGACCTTCAAGGCGGTCACCACGATCGTCTCGGCCGCGGTGGAGGAGCAGTATGGCTGACGAGCAGGCGCTGGACGAGGTCGTGGAGTTCACCTCCGGCCTGATCCGGATCGACACCACCAACCGGGGCGGCGGCGACTGCCGGGAGCGGCCCGCCGCCGAGTACGCGGCCGAGCGGCTGGCCGGAGCCGGCCTGGAACCCCTGCTGCTGGAGCGGACGCCGGGGCGGACCAACGTCGTCGCCCGGATCGCGGGCACCGACCCGTCCGCCGACGCCCTGCTCGTGCACGGCCATCTGGACGTGGTGCCGGCCGAGGCCGCCGACTGGAGCGTGCACCCGTTCTCGGGCGAGATCCGCGACGGTGTCGTGTGGGGGCGCGGCGCCGTCGACATGAAGAACATGGACGCGATGATCCTCGCGGTCGTCCGCTCCTGGGCCCGGCAGGGCATCAGGCCCCGCCGCGACATCGTCATCGCGTTCACCGCCGACGAGGAGGCCAGCGCCGAGGACGGTTCCGGGTTCCTCGCCGACCGGCATCCCGAGCTGTTCGAGGGCTGCTCGGAGGGCATCAGCGAGTCCGGAGCCTTCACCTTCCACGACGGCTCCGGGCGGCACATCTACCCGATCGCAGCAGGGGAGCGCGGCACCGGCTGGCTGAAGCTCACCGCGCGTGGCCGGGCCGGACACGGCTCCAAGGTGAACAAGGAGAACGCGGTGACCCGGCTCGCCGCCGCCGTCACCCGCATCGGCGAGTACGAGTGGCCGTTGAGGCTCACCCCGACCGTCCGGGCCGCGCTCACCCAACTCGCCGCTCTGTACGGCTTCGAAGCGGACTTCCGGAATGTGGACGGGCTGCTGGAGAAGCTCGGCCCGGCCGCCAAGCTGGTCGAGGCGACCGTGCGCAACAGCGCCAACCCGACCATGCTGGACGCCGGTTACAAGGTGAACGTGATCCCCGGGGAGGCGGTCGCCTTCGTGGACGGGCGCTATCTGGCGGGCGACGAGGAGGAGTTCATCGCCACCCTCGACCGGCTCACCGGGCCGGACGTGGACTGGGAGTTCCACCACCGGGAGGTCGCCCTGCAGGCGTCCGTGGACTCGCCGACCTTCGCGAAGATGAGCGCGGCCGTGAAGGAGTTCGCCCCTGAGGGGCACGTGGTGCCGTACTGCATGTCCGGCGGCACCGACGCCAAGCAGTTCTCACGGCTCGGCATCACCGGCTACGGCTTCGCGCCGCTGAAGCTGCCCGAGGACCTCGACTACCAGGCGTTGTTCCACGGCGTCGACGAGCGCGTCCCCGTGGAGGCGCTGCACTTCGGCGTCCGGGTGCTCGACCACTTCCTGCGGACGGCCTAGGCGATGGGGGACGAGGTGCACAAGCAGGCGTACGGTTCCTGGCCCTCGCCCATCGACGCGGCGCTGGCCGCCGCGCACGACGGGCACCCGGAGTGGGTGGGCTTCGTCGGGGACGAGGTCTGGTGGACCGAACCCCGGCCCGCCGAGGGCGGCCGCCGGGCGCTGGTGCGGCGGCTGGCCGACGGCAGGGAGGAGTCGCTGCTGGCCGCGCCGTGGAACGTGCGCAGCCGGGTCATCGAGTACGGCGGCCTGCCCTGGACCGGGGTGATGCGGGACGACGGGCCCCTGGTGGTGTTCACGCACTTCGCCGACCAGCGCCTGTACCGGTACGAGCCCGGCGGCGAGCCGCGCCCGCTGACCCCCCTCTCCCCGGTGGGCGGCGGGCTGCGCTGGGCGGAGCCGCAGGTGGACCTGGCCCGCGGCGAAGTGTGGTGCGTGTTGGAGGAGTTCACCGGGGACGGCCCGGACGACGTACGGCGCGTCCTGGCCGCCGTACCGCTGGACGGCTCGGCCGCCGACGACCGGGTCGCCGTACGCGAACTCACCGACGCAGGGCACCGGTTCGTCACCGGCCCCCGGCTCTCGCCCGACGGGCGCCGGGCCGCGTGGCTGGCCTGGGAGCATCCGCGGATGCCGTGGGACGGCACGGAACTGCTCGTCGGCGAGGTCGGCGACGACGGCACCCTGCACACCGTTCGCCCGGTCGCGGGCGGGCCGCAGGAGGCCGTCGCGCAGGTGGAGTGGGATGCGGCCGGCCGTCTCCTGTACGCCAGCGACCGTGGCGGCTGGTGGAACCTGTACCGGGACGGCACCCCGCTGTGCCCGCGCGAGGAGGAGTTCGCCGGGCCGCTGTGGAAGCTCGGCCTGCGCTGGTTCGCGCCGCTGGACAACGGGCTGATCGCGGTCGTCCACGGTCGGGGCGCGACGGCGCTCGGGATACTGGATCCGGAGTCCGGCGAGGTGGTCGACGCCGCCGGACCCTGGACCGAGTTCGCGCCCAGCCTCGCGGCCGACGGCGGCCGGGTCGTCGCGGTCGGCGCCAGCCCGCGCACCGGGTACGAAGTGGTCGAGCTGGACATCAGGAGCGGACGCGCCCGTGCGATCGGCGCCCGGCACCGGGATCCGGTCGACCCGGCGTACTACCCCGAGCCGCTGATCCGCACCTTCACCGGACCCGGCGGCCGCGAGGTGCACGCCCACGTCTACCCGCCGCACCACCCGCGCCGCACCGCCCGCGACGGCGAGCTGCCGCCCTACGTCATCTGGGCGCACGGCGGCCCCACCAGCAGGGTGCCGCTCGTGCTGGACCTGGAGATCGCCTACTTCACCTCGCGCGGCATCGGGGTCGTCGAGGTCAACTACGGCGGCTCCACCGGGTACGGCCGCGCCTACCGGGAGCGGCTGCGCGAACAGTGGGGGGTGGTCGACGTCGAGGACTGCGCGGCCGTCGCCCTCGCCCTCGCCGAGGAGGGCACCGCCGACCGTGCCCGGCTCGCGATCCGGGGCGGCAGCGCGGGCGGCTGGACCACCGCCGCCTCCCTGACCACGACCGACGTGTACGCCTGCGGCACCATCGTCTACCCCGTCCTCGACCTGGCCACCTGGGGGCCGGGGGAGACCCATGACTTCGAGTCGCGGTACCTGGAGTCGCTGATCGGCCCGCTCACCGAGGTGCCCGCGCGGTACGCCGAGCGTTCGCCCACCGCGCACGCCGACCGGCTCACCGCGCCCTTCCTGCTGCTCCAGGGCCTGGACGACGTGATCTGCCCGCCCGCTCAGTGCGAGCGCTTCCTCGCCGGGATCGAGGGCCGGGGCGTGCCGCACGCCTATCTCACCTTCGCGGGGGAGGGGCACGGGTTCCGTCGCGCCGAGACCATGGTCCGCGCGCTGGAGGCCGAGCTGTCCCTGTACGCTCAGGTGTTCGAGTTGGATGTGCCGGGTATCCCGGAGTTGGAGTTGCGCACGTGAGAGAGCTGGTGCGGCCCGCCCGGCTGGCCCCCGGGGCACGCGTGGCCGTGGTGGCCCCCAGCGGGCCGGTGCCCGAGGAGCGGCTGCAGGCCGGGCTAGACGTGCTGCGCGGCTGGGGCCTCGACCCGGTGGCCGCACCCCATGTGCTGGACCGGCACAGCGAGTTCCCCTACCTGGCGGGCACGGACGCCGACCGTGCCACCGACTTCCAGCGGGCCTGGTGCGACCCGGCGGTGGACGCGGTCCTGTGCGCCCGCGGCGGGTACGGCGTCCAGCGGATGATCGACCTGCTCGACTGGGAGGCCATGCGGGTGGCCGAGCCGAAGGTGTTCGTCGGATTCAGCGACATCACCGTCCTGCACGAGGCCTTCGCCACCCGCCTCGGCCTCGCCACCCTGCACGGGCCGATGGCGGCCGGCATCGACTTCATCAAGAACGAGCGGGCCCAGGCGCATCTGCGGTCCACGCTCTTCGAGCCGGAGGCCGTGCGCACCGTTGCCTCCGGCGGCACGGCCCTCGTCCCCGGCCGGGCCCGCGGGGTCACCCTCGGCGGCTGTCTCTCCCTGCTCGCGGCGGAACGCGGCGCCCCGCACGCCCGCCCGTCGGCGAGCGGCGGGCTCCTGTGCCTGGAGGACGTGGGCGAGCAGACGTACCGGCTGGACCGCTACGTCACCCAACTCCTGCGCGCCGGCTGGCTCGACGGGGTGCGCGGGGTGCTGCTCGGCTCCTGGGCGGAGTGCGATCCCTACGAGCGGGTGCGGCCCATGCTCGCCGACCGCCTCGGCCCGCTGGGTGTCCCCGTGGCCGAGGAGTTCGGATTCGGTCACTGCGAGGGCGCGCTGACCATCCCCTTCGGCGTCGCGGCCGAACTCGACGCGGGCGCGGGCACGTTGACACTGGAGGAGCCCGCACTGCGCTGAGATTCCTTTTTCGTGTTGGCGGATGTGGTGGAGGCGCGGGGCTGACGCGACGGGAACCTCTCACCGCTGCCCGGCAGTCGTCGGTCTCGCGCCGGCCCTGCTCACCAGCCAGGTGCCGAGCGCCGCCAGGAGGGCCGCCGCCAACGCGTACACCGGCAGCCAGAGCGTCGTCGTGGACGCCAGGCAGTCGTTGACGGCGTGCTGGCTCTCGTCGCTCTGCGCGTACGCCAGTGCGGCGCCGTCCTGGCCGTCCAGGTCGCTCAGGGCGGCCTGCGCCTGGATCGCCGCGTAGCTGCCCAGGTGGGCGCACTTGGTGCGGGTGCCCGGCATCGGGAAGAACCAGGCCCAGCGTTGCATGGCGGGGGCCACCGCGAGGGCCACGCACAGGCCGACGACCAGCGAGTAGGCCGTCAGGCACCGCACGTACGCGGACCTCGCGCCGGGCGTGGGGACCGGCGGGCGGGTGAAGGAGAGGATCACCGCGAGCAGTGTGACGCCGATGTAGGAGGAGAACCACTGCCACGAGCCGGAGGCGAGCGCGAATGCGAGCACGCCGGCGAGCGCGGTGCCCAGCACCCCGGCCCGATTGCCGGCTCCCCGGTCCGCGCCGGTGGGCACGGAGCCCTGGGCGTCTGGGCGGCTGCGGTCGTCCATGCTCTCGCCTGCCTGGCTCGGGGCCATCAGTGTCCGACGGCAGGCCCCTTCGGGCCTTCGCACGGCTTACCTGTGTTCAGCCTGACAGCCGAGCGGTACGACCTGATCATCGACTTCAGCCAGGTGCCCATGGGCACGAATGTCAGACTGACGAACTACCACGCGCCGGTCCACTACCCCGGCATGCCGGGCGAGGGACCGGAAATCCGGGAAATCATGGAGTTCCGGGTCACCAAACCATTGTCCGGAGGCGCGGACAGGACGAGGCCGCCCAAGGAACTCAGGCTGCCGAAAGTCGCATCCGTCAAGCCGAAACCGCACACCCGTCGGCGGCAATGGGTCGTGTACCAGCACAAGCTCTTCAGGTCCATGACGTTCAACGCGGTGCCGTTCATGGAGCCGTCCCAGGACTTCATCAAGGAGGGCTCGACCGAGATCTGGGAGTACATCAATCCCAACCACGACGCCCACCCCATGCATGTCCACCTCGTCAACTTCCAGGTGTTGGAGAGGCAGCCGATCGACGCGGCCGCCTACAACGCGGATTACGAAAAGTGGATCGACGGTGGCCGCAAACCGAAGGATCTGCCGGTGCTGGAGAACTATTTCACCGGCCCGCCGATTCCGCCGGACCCGGACGAAGTGCGGTCCAGCAAGGACACGTTCAAGTCCTGTCCGGAGACGGTGACCAGAATCATCATTCAGGAATTCACCCCGCCGACGGCTACGATCGCGTCGATTCCGGGCAGCGGTACCGAGCTCCCGGCGACGTACATCCACCACTGCCACATTCTCGAACACGAAGACGACGACTTGATGCGCCCGTGGACGATCGACGGCCATGGCGACCACGGCGGCGGCCACGGTCACTGACGGATCGATTGGCCCGGGTGTTCGGCGGGAACCACTGAGACCCGTAGCTGTCGAGAGAGCCAGGGCAGCGGCTCTCCAGCTCGCGCTGCGACCGGTACACGTAGGCTGGCGGGATGCCGCACACCGCATCCCGCTACCTCGCCGAAGGCCCCCGCGTGGGCATCCGCCCCTTCACCCTCGACGACGGTCCCGAGTTCACCGCCCGGGCCAGGGAGAGCAAGGACCTGCACCGGCCGTGGCTGTTCCCGCCGGACACCGACGAGGGCTACGCCACCTACGCCGGCCCGCTCATCAAGGACCCGAGCCGCGCCGGGTTCCTCGTGTGCGAGAAGGACACCGGGGACATCGCCGGGTTCATCAACATCAACAACATCGTCCGCGGCGGCTTCCAGTGCGGCGCCCTCGGCTACGGCGCCTTCGCCCACGCGGCCGGCCGGGGGCTGATGCGCGAGGGCCTCGACCTGGTGATCGGGTACGCGTTCGGACCGCTGGGGCTGCACCGGCTGGAGATCAACGCCCAGCCCGACAACACCGCCTCCATCGCACTGGCCCGTGGCGCCGGCTTCCGCCTGGAGGGCTTCTCACCCGACATGATCTTCATCGACGGGGCCTGGCGGGACCATGAACGCTGGGCACTCACCGCCGAGATGCGCGACCCCGCCTAGGGCCTGTCCGAGCGCCTTTGCGCAATCCTGACCGGCAGCGCCCCTGGCCGACTTCCCGCACCCCGGGTTCCATGGTCGACGTGACGAGGATCCGACGTGAGGTACTGACCCTGCCCGCCGCGCAGTTGGGACCCGACAACCCCCTGCCCCCGCTCCGGCAGCTCGACGAGGTCCACCGCATCGACGGCCGCGAACGGGACGACATGCCCCGGGACATGGCCCGGCAGCTCGGCTACGAGCCACTGCACAGCCTGCTGCCGGTGCGCGTCCGTGACGGGTACGGCAGAACCCGCGAGCCCCGCACCTTCGACGCCCTGGTGATCGAGAACGACCGGCTGCGCGCCACCGTCCTGCCCGGCCTCGGTGGCCGGATCGTCTCCCTGGTCCACCTGCCCACCGGACGCGAACTCCTCTACCGCAACCCGGTGTTCCAGCCCGCCGACTTCGCCCTCAACGGCGCCTGGTACTCCGGCGGCATCGAGTGGAACATCGGCGCCACCGGCCATACCACCCTCTCCTGCGCCCCCCTGCACGCCGCCCGTGTCTCCGCCCCCGACGGCGGCGAGATGCTGCGCCTGTGGGAGTGGGAACGGCTGCGCGACCTGCCCTTCCAGGTCGACCTGTGGCTCCCGGAGGGCTCCGACTTCCTGTACGTCGGCGTCCGGATCCGCAATCCGCACGAGCGCCCGGTGCCCACGTACTGGTGGTCCAACATCGCCGTGCCCGAGGAGCGCCGGATCCTCGCCCCGGCCGAGGAGGCCTGGCAGTTCGGCTACGAGCGCCACCTGCGCCGGGTGCCCGTCCCCTCGTACGACGGCATCGACCGCACCCACCCCCTCAACAGCCCCTACGCCGCCGACTACTTCTACGAGGTGCCCGACGCCCGGCGCCGCTGGATCGCCGCGCTGGACGCGGACGGGCACGGGCTGGTGCAGACCTCCACCGACGTGCTGCGCGGCCGCAAGCTGTTCGTGTGGGGCAGCGGACCCGGCGGCCGGCGCTGGCAGCAGTGGCTGACCGAGCCCGGCACCGGCGGCTACTGCGAGATCCAGGCGGGCCTCGCCCGCACCCAGCTGGAGCACGTCCGGCTGGAGCCGGAGAGCGAGGTGTCCTGGCTGGAGGCGTACGGCCCGCTCGACTCGTCCGCCGAGGACGAGTGGGCGGCGGTCGTCCAGGGCGCCGAGGAGCGGCTCGCCGCGGTGCTGCCGCGCGCCCGCGTCGAGGAGGCGCACGCGGCCTGGAAGCCGTACGCCGACACCGAACCCGGCGAGATCCTGGCCACCGGCTCCGGCTGGGGCGCGCTCGAAGTCCTGCGCGCCGACTGGAAACTGCCCGGCACACCCTTCCCCGAGTCCACCCTCGGCGAGGCACAGGCGCCCTGGCGGGAGCTGCTGCGCACCGGCTCCCTGCCCGAGCCGCGCCGGGTCCGGCCGCCCGGTGAGACGCTGGTCGCCCCGCACTGGCGGGACATGCTGGAGACCACGCCCGCCACCCCGCACACCGAGTACCACCTCGGCGTCGCCCAGTGGCACGCCGGCGACCGCGCCCAGGCGGTCCGCAGCTGGGAACGCGCCCTCCCGCTCGCCCCGTCCCTGTGGCCCCTGCTGCGCTGCCTCGCCGTGGCCGACCAGGAGTCCGGCCACCACGAGCGGGCCGCCGAACGGTACGCGGAGGCCTTCGACGACCTGTGCCGCGAGCGACGCGACGACGGCGAGGCCTGGACGGCCGCCGTGGCCGCGCTCGGCCGGGAGGCCCTGGAGGCGCTGCTCAGGGCCCGGCGGACGGCGGACGCCCGCGCGGTGTGGGAGCGGCTGCTGCCCGCCGTCCGGCGGCGCGGCCGGTTCCGGCTGCTGGAGGCCGAGCTGCTGCTCGCCGAGGGGCGGCGCGCCGACGCCCGGGCCGTCTTCGACACGGGCTTCGAGGTCGCCGACCTGCGGGAGGGCGCGGAGGTGATCGGCCGGCTGTGGGCCCGGCTCACCGACGAGCCCCTGCCCGCCCGCTTCGACTTCCGGATGCGCCCGGACACGACCTGAGCGGCCGTGCGGCTCAGCCGCCGTGGTCGACGTACTCGAAGACCGAGCCGTCCGGGTGCACCGCGAGCAGGTTCCGGCCCACCGGCGTCGGCACCGGCCCCGCGACGATCCGGGCGCCCAGCTCCGTGAGCAGCCGGTGGGCCTCCTCCACGTCCTTCACGGCGATCGTGGCCGCCACCTTGCGCAGCAGCTCCAGCTCGGCCTCGGGACCGCTCATCAGCAGAAAGGAGCCGATCGCGGCGACCTGCACGCCCCCGCGTTCGAACCGGAGCGCTCTGCCGCCCGCGAGACGCTCGTAGAAGGGGATCGCGGCTTCGAGGTCGTCGACGCAGATGCGCAGCGAGGCGCCCAGAATCTCCATGCGGACGAGCCTAGTTGGGGCGGGCGGGCGCGCACAGGCCTGGGCCGTGGCCGACGCTGTTACGCATCGTGTGCGGCGGGTACCCGCAGTTCATGGAGCACATGGATCACCTGGAACATCTGGACAAGCACCTCGTCGAAGAGCTGGCTCAGGTGGCACGCGAGACGGTGCGCGACGAGCTGCGCGAGCAGACCCGCAGACAGCGCCGCACCGCCCTGCTCTACGCCGCCTCGGGCGCCGCCGCCCTGTACGCGGGCGGCGCGCTCGCGCTCGCGCTGGGCCTCGGCCTCGCCACAGGCCTGCCCGGCTGGGCCGCCGCGCTGATCACCGCGGCGCTCCTCGGCGTCATCGCCTACGTGCTGCGCGGCGCCGCCCACCCGAAGCGCCCGCATGCGGCCGCCGCCCCGCCCGGTGGACCCGGCACGCCGTACCCGCCGATGCCGTCCGAGGCCCCCCTCCGGCCGGACATCGACCCCGAGGGCCCGCACCACCGGGCCTGACCCCCGCAGGGCACGACCGACCCGCACCGGCGTCCGGGTGAGGTGAGCGGCGTTTGGGTGGCGCGGCCCCGGTTACGCGGAAAGCCTCGGAGGAGCCACACCGCCGGAGGCACACCGTGAGTCGACCACGCGTCGTGATCGTCGGCGCCGGTTTCGCCGGGTACCGGGCCGCTCGCACCCTCGCCCGTGTGACCCGGGGCCGTGCCCTGATCACGCTGCTCAACCCGACCGACTACTTCCTGTATCTGCCCCTGCTGCCCCAGGTGGCCGCCGGGCTTCTGGAGCCCCGCAGGGTCACCGTGTCGCTCCCCGGCACCCTGCGCGGGGTGCGGCTGCTGCTCGGCGAGGCGCACGGTGTCGACCTGGACGGCTGCACCGTCCACTACACGGACCCCGAGGGCGGCAGCGGGGTGGTCGGCTACGAGCGGCTGGTGCTGGCCGTCGGCAGCGTCAACAAGCTGTTGCCGATCCCGGGCGTCGCCCGGCACGCACACGGGTTCCGCGGGCTGCCCGAGGCCCTGTACCTGCGCGACCACGTGACCCGGCAGGTGGAGCTGGCCGCCACGGCCGACGACCCCGCGGTCCGCGCCGCCCGGTGCACGTTCGTCGTGGTCGGCGCGGGCTACACCGGCACCGAGGTGGCCGCGCAGATGCAGCTGCTCACCGACAGCCTCGCGCGCCGGCACCACGCCGGGCGGCCCCGCTGGGTCCTGCTGGACACCGCACCCCGGGTGCTGCCGGAGCTGGACGAGCGGCTCTCCCGCACGGCGGACCGGGCGCTGCGGGCGCGCGGCGTCGACGTACGGACGGGGACCTCCGTGAAGGAGGCCACCCGGGACGGGGTGCTGCTCACCGACGGAGAGTTCGTCGAGTCACGGACCCTGGTGTGGTGCGTCGGGGTCCGGCCGGATCCGCTGGTCGAGGTCGTCGGACAGCCGCTGGAGCGGGGCCGGCTGATCGTCGATCCCTACCTCCAGGTGCCGGGGAACGCGGACGTGTTCGCCTGCGGGGACGCGGCTGCCGTACCGGATCTGCAGCACCCGGGAGAGTTCACGCCCATGACGGCCCAGCACGCCTGGCGGCAGGGCCGGGTGGCCGGTGAGAACGTGGCCGCCTCGCTCGGCCTCGGCCGGCGCCGGCGCGCCTACCGCCACCGCGACCTGGGCTTCGCCGTCGACCTCGGGGGCGTCCGGGCCGCCGCCAACCCGCTCGGCATCCCGCTCTCCGGGCTGCCGGCCGGCGCGGTCACCCGCGGCTATCACCTGGCCGCGCTGCCCGGCAACCGCGTCCGCGTCGCCGCCGACTGGCTCCTGGACGCCGTACTCCCGCGCCAGGCCGTCCAGTTGGGCCTCGTCCGGTCCGGGGCGGTGCCCCTGGAGGCGGAGGCCGCGCCCCAGCCCGCTCCCCAGCAACCCCCCGAAGGAGACTCATGAACACCGCCGAACTCGCCGAACTCGGCCAGCAGTTGCGCGTAGACAGTGTGCGGGCCGCCGCCGCGGCGGGCTCCGGGCATCCGACCTCCTCGATGTCCGCCGCCGATCTGATGGCCGTCCTGCTCGCCCACCATCTGCGCTACGACTTCGAACGCCCCGAACACCCCGCCAACGACCGGTTCGTGCTCTCCAAGGGACACGCCTCGCCGCTGCTGTACGCCGCCTACAAGGCGGCCGGTGTCATCGAGGACGGCGAGCTGGTCACCTTCCGCAGGATCGGCAGCCGTCTCGAAGGGCACCCGACCCCGCGGCGGCTGCCGTGGGTGGAGACGGCCACCGGCTCGCTCGGCCAGGGCCTGCCGGTCGGTGTCGGTATCGCGCTGGCCGGCAAGCACCTGGACCGCGTCGGCTACCGGGTGTGGGTGCTGTGCGGGGACAGCGAGCTGGCCGAGGGCTCGGTGTGGGAGGCCGCCGAACACGCCGCGTACGAGCACCTGGACAACCTGACCGCGATCGTGGACGTCAACCGGCTCGGCCAGCGCGGCCCGACCCGGCACGGCCACGACCTGGACGCCTACGCCCGCCGCTTCGCGGCCTTCGGCTGGCACACCATCGAGGCCGACGGACACGACGTCGAGGCGATCGACCGGGCCTACGGCGAGGCGGTGGCGCGGACCGGGCAGCCCACGGTGATCCTCGCCCGCACCCTCAAGGGCAAGGGCGTCGCCTCGGTCGAGGACCGCGAGGGCCTGCACGGCAAGCCGCTGCCCGAACCCGAGGAGGCCGTCGCCGAACTCGGCGGACCGCGCGATCTGCGCGTCCGCGTCGGCGAGCCGCCCGCCGCCGCGACGCTCCGCTCCCTCACCACCGAGGTCGTCCGACTGCCGCACTACGACAAGGGGGACGAGGTCGCCACCCGGGACGCCTTCGGCAAGGCCCTCGCGGCGCTCGGCACCGCGCGCGGCGACGTCGTCGCCCTGGACGGCGAGGTCGGCGACTCCACCCGTACCGAGGTGTTCGCCAAGGAGCACCCCGACCGCTTCTTCGAGTGCTACATCGCCGAACAGCAGCTCGTCGCCTCGGCCGTCGGCATCGCGGCCCGCGGCTGGGTGCCGTACGCCGCCACCTTCGCGGCGTTCCTCACCCGCGCCCACGACTTCCTGCGGATGGCCTCGATCAGCGGCGCCGGCATCAACCTGGTCGGCTCGCACGCGGGGGTCGCGATCGGTCAGGACGGGCCCTCGCAGATGGGCCTGGAGGACCTGGCGATGTTCCGGGCCCTGTACGGCTCGACCGTGCTGTACCCGTGCGACGCCAACCAGACCGCCAGGCTGGTCGCGGAGATGGCCGGACTCGACGGCATCCGCTACCTGCGCACCTCGCGCGGCGCGACCCCGGTGATCTACGGCCCCGAGGAGGAGTTCCCGGTCGGCGGCAGCAAGGTGCTGCGCTCCGGTGAGCGGGACCGGCTGACGCTCGTCGCGGCCGGCGTCACCGTGCACGAGGCGCTCGCCGCAGCCGACCGGCTCGCCGAGGAGGACATCGAGGTACGGGTGGTCGACCTGTACTCGGTCAAGCCCGTCGACGTGGAGACCCTGCGCCGGGCCGCCGAGGAGACCGGCTGTCTGGTGACCGTCGAGGACCACCATGAGCAGGGCGGCCTCGGCGACGCCGTCGCGGAGGCGTTCGCCGACGCCCGGCCCGTGCCCCGGCTGGTCCGGCTCGCGGTGCGCACCATGCCCGGCTCGGCAGCGCCCGACGAGCAGCTGCACGCGGCCGGCATCGACGCCGCGGGCATCGCGACAGCTGCGAAACTGCTGGTCGAGGAGGCGGTTGTGCGCTGAGCGAGGCACGCCCATCCGTCCATGACGCGGCCGAGCCCGCCGAAGGAGGCCCCATGACCGGACTGCGCTACGTCTACGCCGTCTGCCGCCCGCTCGGAGCGCCCCTGCAGGCCGAGCTGACCGGCATCGGAGGCGCCCCGCCGGCGCTGCTGCACCACCACGGGCTGGTCGTGGTCGTCAGCACCGTCCCGGAGAGCGACTTCTGCGAGGAGGCGCTGCGCGCCCGCCGGGAGGACCACGACTGGCTGGACGCGACCACCCGCGCCCACCGGGGTGTGATCGACGCGCTCACCACCGTCACCACCCCGCTGCCGCTCAGACCCGTCACCGTCTTCCGGGACGACAGCGGGGTGCGGACGATGGTCGAGGCCCGCGAGGACGACTTCCGGCGCGTCCTCGACCGGCTGGAGGGCCGGGTGGAGTGGCGCGTCAGGGCCCATGTCGAAAGCGGCGAAAGCGATGCCGGCGAGCCCGCCGCGCCCGCCCGGGCCCTGCACGAGCGGCTCTCCCGGCACGCCGAGGACTCCCGGCTGCACCCCGCGCCCGCCGGAACACTCGACGCGGCCTATCTGGTGCGCCGGGCAGACTCCGAGGAGTTCGTGGAGCTGGTGGACCGCGCGAAGGCCGAGGTGCCCGGAGTGCGGGTGCACCTCACCGGGCCCTGGGCGGCCTACTCGTTCTCCGGGGAGTTCAGCGACGACGAGCCGTGACCGCCGTCTCCTCGCGTCTCCTTGCGGCACAGGATCTCCCCGTGCAGGACGGTGAACCAGCCGTCCTCCCGCCGGCCCCACTCGCGCCACGCCTCCGACACCGCCCGCAGCTCCTCCGCCGTGGCGTGTCCGCCCTGCGTGGCGCGGTCGGCGTAGGCCGAGGCGAGGGTGCGGTCCGCCCACAGCGCGCTCCACCAGGACCGCTCCTCGGGGGTGGCGAACGTCCAGGTGCCGGAGGTGGCCGTGATGTCGGTGAGGCCCGCGGCCAGTGCCCAGGCCTTCAGCCGGCGCCCGGCGTCGGGCTCGCCGCCGTTGGCCCGGGCGACCCGCTCGTACAGGTCCAGCCAGTCGTCCAGGCCCGGCACCGCCGGATACCAGGTCATCGCCGCGTAGTCCGCGTCGCGTACGGCGATGGACCCGCCCGGCTTCGTCACCCGGTGCATCTCGCGCAGCGCCTGCACCGGGTCGCCCACGTGCTGGAGCACCTGGTGGGCGTGGACCACGCAGAAGGTGTCGTCGGGGTAGTCCAGGGCGTGCACGTCGGCGACCGCGAAGTCCACGTTGGCCAGGCCGCGTCCGGCCGCGGTCTCCCGGGCCTGCTCCAGGATCCCGGGCGCGTGGTCGACGCCGGTGACATGGCCGTCGGGGACCAGCTCCGCCAGGTCGGCGGTGATGGTGCCCGGGCCGCAGCCGATGTCCAGGATCTTCATGTGGGGCTTCAGCGAACCGAGCAGATAGGCCGCGGAGTTGACGGCGGTCCGCCAGGTGTGCGACCGCAGCACCGACTCGTGGTGCCCGTGCGTGTAGACGGCGGTCTCCTGCGATGTCGGCATGACTGAACTCCCCTGTCCGAGCTTCTGGTCCGAGCTTCTGGTCCGAGCTTCTGTCGCTACGCCTCACCGTATGTCTGCATGTCGAATAGTGAGAACTGTGTATTGAGATGTGGACTGACTGGGTGTCAGAGACCGTGCAGTGGGCGGTACACCGTGAGCGCTTCGGGGAGCTTCTCCAGCGTCACTTCACCTGCCACCTCGGTGACTTCGCCGTCGTGGGCGAAGAGCGTGCCGGGTGCCACACCCGCGATGTGCAGACGGCTCACCTGGACCGCCGCATGCGCGGGGGAGCGGGTCAGCGGGCCGGCCAGCGCCGCCGCCAGCAGGCGCAGTGCCGGGCGGCGGCCGCCGTGCACCACCCGCACGTCGAGCTGCCCGTCGGCCAGGTCGACGCGGCGGCCGGGGGCGAGGCCCATCCGGTGGTAGGTGCCGTTCCCGGCGAACAGCAGCCACAACGGGCGTACCTGGCCACGGAATTCGGCCTCCATCGGATGCCCGTGCGCGCGCAGCACGCGCAGTGCCGCGAGCACGCCGGCCGGCCAGCCGCCGATCCGGCGCGACCAGTGCTCCCGCTCCCGCACCAGCTCCGGATACACGCCCAGACTGCACGTGTTGAGGAAGATGCCCCGCCTGTCGCCGCAGGTGAACCGGCCGACGTCCACGCGCACCGCCTCGCCCCGCCGGACCGCCCGCGCGAGGCCGCGGACGTCCTCCACACCGAGGTCGTAGGCGAAGTGGTTCAGGGTGCCGCCGGGCAGCACCGCGAGCGGCAGGCCGTGGCGCAGGGCGACCTCGGCGGCCGCGTTCACCGTCCCGTCCCCGCCGCACACGCCGAGCACCCGCGCACGCGCCGCCGCCTTCTCCAACTCGACCGACACATCCTCCGGTTCGCACTCGACGACCTCGGTGCGCGGCAGGCCGAGGCGCAGGGTGCGCACGCGGTCCGCGGTGCCCGAGCCGGCGTTGGCCACGACGACCAGCCCCGCCCCGTCCGGCAGCGCCGGGACCTCGGCGCGGGGCCGGGCCGGCGGCACGACCTGGGCGCGAGTCGGCACCAGGCCCCGTACGGCGAACGCGGCACCCGCGCCCAGAACGGCGCCCACGAGCACGTCGCTCGGGAAGTGGACGCCGGTGTAGACGCGGGAGAGCGCGACGGACCAGGCGACGGGAGCCACCGCCGCGCCCCACGCGGGCGACTCCAGGGCGACGCCGGTCGCGAACGCGGCCGCCGACGCGGAGTGACCGGACGGGAACGACGTGGTGATCGGCTGCCGCTTCAGGTGCCGGACCAGCGGGACCGGATCCAGGACGGGCCGGGGGCGGCGCACCGAGCGCTTGCCGAGCGTGTTGATGACCAGCGAGGCCAGGCCCAGCGACGCCAGCCCGCGGGCGGCCGCCCGGCGGGCCCGCGGCGTACGGCTCGCCGCCATCGCGGCCGCCGTCGCGAACCACAGCACGCCGTGGTTCGCGCTCCGGCTCAGCCGCGGCAGCACGGGCTCGGCGAACGGCCAGTGCTGGTCCGCCGCGAACTCGAACAGCCGGCTGTCGAGCGCGAGCAGCCGCTGGCGCAGGGGATGCGGGCCGGGCTCGGCAACCGTGAGATCGACGTCTGGGCTCATAGGGTGCCGGGTACCCTGAACCGGACGTTTCCTGACCGGCGGGCGATGATCGACACCCGGAGGGCCCCTGCCATGCGTCTGTTGCTCATCCGCCACGGCCAGACCCCGTCCAACCTGGACCGTCTGCTGGACACCGCCGTACCCGGCCCGGGCCTGACCCCGCTGGGCGAGGCGCAGGCCGCCGCCCTGCCCGCAGCGCTCGCGGACGAGGACATCGAGGCCCTCTACGCCTCCACCCTGATCCGCACCCGGCTCACGGCCGCCCCGCTGGCCGCAGCCCGCAGCCTGGAGGTGATCGTCCGCGACGGCATCCGCGAGATCTCCGCCGGCGACCTGGAGATGGTGCCCGGCGACTCCCCGGAGGGCGAGCGCTACATGCGCACGGTGTTCGCGTGGGCGGCCGGAGACACCACGCTCAGGATCCCCGGCGGGGAGAACGGCGAGGAGGTCCTGGCCCGGTACGACGCCGTCATCGCCGAGGCCGTCGCGAGCGGCGCCGGGAGCGTCGCGGTGATCAGCCACGGCGCCGCCATCCGCATGTGGACCGCCACCCGCGCCGACAACGTCGACGTGGCCTTCGCCGCCGCCCGCCCGCTGGAGAACACCGGCGTGGTGATCCTGGAGGGCTCCCCGTCCGACAGCTTCAAGGCCCTGTCCTGGGCCGGCGCCACGGTCGAACCGGCGGGCGAGGGCGGCCCGGCCGGGGCGCCGGTGGGGGCTACGGGCTGAGGGGGCTGGGGCCGTCGGTGTGCGGCGGGTTGAGGGGGGTTGGCGCCGTCGGAATGTGCCGGGACGAGGGGCTGGTGCTGTCGGAGTGTGGCGGGGTGAGGGGGCAGGGGCCGCTGGAGCGCGTCGGGACGAGGGCCTGGCGCCGTCGGAGCGCGTCGGGACGAGACGAGGGGGCTGGCGCCGACGGAGCGCCCAAGGATGAGGGCCTGGCGCCGTCGGAGTGCGGCGGGCTGACGGGGCTGGTGACGTCGGGGTGTGCCGGTGCGATGAGGCAGGCGCTGTCGGAGTGCGTCGTATAAGCGTTTGCCCCAGGTCGGCGGCGCCCCACAGAATGCCTCCTCATGGGACATCTGGAAGCCGCGCACCTCGAGTACCACCTCCCCGACGGGAGGACGCTGCTCGGCGATGTCTCGTTCCGGGTCGGGGAAGGCGCCGCCGTCGCCCTGGTCGGCCCGAACGGCGCGGGAAAGACAACCCTCCTCCGGCTGATCTCCGGCGAACTGAAACCGCACGGCGGCACGGTCACCGTCAGCGGCGGCCTCGGCGTGATGCGCCAGTTCGTGGGCTCCGTACGGGACGAGACGACCGTCCGTGACCTGCTCGTCTCCGTCGCCACGCCCCGCATCCGTGCGGCGGCCGAGGCCGTGGACAGGGCCGAGCACGCCATGATGACCGTCGACGACGAGGCCGCCCAGCTGCAGTACGCGCAGGCCCTCGCCGACTGGGCCGAGGCACGCGGCTACGAGGCCGAGACCCTGTGGGACATGTGCACCACCGCAGCCCTCGGCATGCCGTACGAGCGGGCCCAGTGGCGGCAGGTGCGCACCCTCTCCGGCGGCGAGCAGAAGCGTCTCGTCCTGGAGGCGCTGCTGCGCGGCACCGACGAGGTCCTGCTGCTCGACGAGCCGGACAACTACCTGGACGTGCCCGGCAAGCGCTGGCTGGAACAGCAGCTGAAGGAGACCCGCAAGACGGTCCTGTTCGTCTCCCACGACCGCGAACTCCTCGCCCGCGCCGCCGAGAAGATCGTCTCCGTGGAGCCCGGCCCGGCCGGCGCCGACGCCTGGGTGCACGGCGGCGGCTTCGCCACCTACCACGAGGCCCGCCGCGAACGCTTCGCCCGCTTCGAGGAGTTGCGCCGCCGCTGGGACGAGAAGCACGCCCAGCTGAAGAAGCTGGTGCTGAACCTCCGCCAGGCCGCCGCCGTGAGCCACGAGATGGCCTCCCGGTACCAGGCAGCGCAGACCCGCCTGCGCAAGTTCGAGGAGGTTGGCCCGCCCCCCGAGCCGCCGCGCGAGCAGGACATCACCATGCGGCTGAAGGGCGGCCGTACCGGCGTGCGGGCCGTCACCTGCGAGCAGCTGGCACTGACCGGCCTGATGAACCCCTTCGACCTGGAGGTCTTCTACGGCGAGCGGGTCGGCGTGCTCGGCTCCAACGGCTCGGGCAAGTCGCACTTCCTCAGGCTGCTCGCCGGCGACGAGGTCGCGCACACGGGGAAGTGGAAGCTCGGCGCGCGGGTCGTCCCCGGCCACTTCGCCCAGACCCACGCCCACCCCGAGCTTGAGGGCCGCACCCTGCTCGACATCCTGTGGAAGGAACACGCGCAGGACCGGGGCGCGGCCATGTCCCGGCTGCGCCGCTACGAGCTGACCGGCCAGGCCGAGCAGCCCTTCGACCGGCTCTCGGGCGGCCAGCAGGCCCGCTTCCAGATCCTCCTGCTGGAACTCCAGGGAGTCACCGCGCTGCTGCTGGACGAGCCGACCGACAACCTCGACCTGGAGTCCGCCGAGGCCCTCCAGGAGGGTCTGGAGGCCTTCGAGGGCACGGTCCTCGCGGTCACCCACGACCGCTGGTTCGCCCGCTCCTTCGACCGCTTCCTGGTCTTCGGCAGCGACGGCCGCGTCCGCGAGACCCCGGAGCCGGTCTGGGACGAACGCCGGGTGGAACGGGCCCGCTAGCCCGGCGGCTCCGCCGGAGGGCCCGGGGAGCCGGATGTTCGTACAGTGGACTCAGGAATGCGAGCTCCACGGCTCCCTCCCGGAAACGCTCGGGGGCAGTGCGTGCCGGGCGGGTAGCCGAACCGGATGAACGAACACGACGAGCGGGGTGCCACCATGACCGGAGTCGACCCCAGCCGACTGGACGACCAGCAGCTCATGAAGGAGCTGGAGACGATCCACCGCACGCGTCACGACACCCTCCTGTACGGATCGAACGACGCGCTGCGGGCCCACAACGAGCGCATGGCGCAGCTCGAGGGCGAGTACCTGCGCCGCAACCCGCGCCGCCTCGTCAGCTCGGGCCGCACCCGCGAGGGCGCACGGGAGCGCGGCTGCGGCGAGGCGGTGACTCCGGGCACGTCCGGCACCTGAGGAGCCCCCAGGTGCCGCCCGCGTTCGGCCTCACCTGCTCTTCCCGGCGCGCTCACCGCTCCGGTCCCGGCTCGTCAGACGCCCACCAGCGCCTCGGCCAGCTGCTGCACGTTGGCGTACCGCTGCGAGCGCGGCAGCCCGGCCACCGCGTCGATCAGCGCGCCCGGTGCGTTGCCCCGGCGCAGCGCCCGGGCCAGCTCGTGGGCGTCGGCGGGGAAGGCGTGCCGGTTCAGGTTCCGGGCCAGCGCCAGTCGTACCCGCTCCAGCGACGCAGGAGATCCCAGACCGCCCACCGGCCCGCTCCAGACCTCCGGGTCGTCGTCGGCGGTCGGCTCCGGATCGGCCCATTCCTCGGTGCGTGTCGGGTGCCCTGACCTGAGCAGCTCCTGCAGCTCGTGTTTCATCTCGTCGTCCCGGTGGACGCTCAGTCGGTCACTGCCTCGCTGCATGACTTCCTCCAGAGGGTCGAAGGCCAGCACCTACCGAGTCACCTGCGTGGGGGGCGGAAAACCTGTGCGGAGCCGTTCGGCGGCCGCTTGTCGTGGGGTCACCCGTTAGGCCGTTCGCGTCCCGCGAATGGGGCCCGGCCGCGCGCGCCGCGGCGCCGGGCGGGCTGTGATGGCAGCGAGGGCACGACCGCCGTGTCCCGCCCCCGCACCGCCGAGGAGCCCGCCCCATGCGCCGCACCGCCCGTGCCCTGTCCGCCGCCGTCCTGGCCGGGGCTGCTCTCGTCATAGCGGGACCCGCCGCGTCCGCGGCCCCCGCGGGCGGGGCGAGCCCCGGCACCGTCCAGCCCGGCGCCACCCCCACCACGTCCGCGCCCTGCGACACCCTCACCGGACTGGCACCGGACACCCCCGACGCCACGCTGCCGCCCTTGATGGACGGCGGCGGCGCGCAGTGTGACGAGGGCCAGGAGCTGGGGCAGGGAGAGACACCGGGGCTGGTCCAGGGGCAGCGGAAGGAGTCGGGGACGGGGCAGGAGACGGAGGGGCAGGGAGAGCGGCAGGAGTCGGGGGCCGGGCAGGAGACGGGGTCGGGGCAGTGGCAGGAGCCCGGGGCGGCGGAGGAGACGACGGGGCAGGGGTGGGAGCAAGGGCAGGGACAGGGACAGGGGCAAAGCCAGGGCCAGGGACAGGGCCAGGGACAGGGACAGCGGCCGGGGCAGGAGCAGGGGCGGGAGTGCGAGGACGGTTCGCGCACCTGTTCCGGCGGACACGACTGCCGCGAGGACCGCGACAGCGGCGACAGCGGCGACAGCGGCGACAGCGGCGACAGCGGCTACGGCGGCGACGGCGGCTACCACGGCGACGGCGGCTACAACGACGACAACGGCGACTGCGACCAGGCGACGGGACAGGGCGGGGTCGCGGCCGGGACGGGCGGCAGCTTCAACGACTCGGTTCCGGCGCTGGTCGCCGGTGGTGTGCTGATCGCCGGCGCCTGCGGAGGCGCCGTCTACCGCCTGTCCGGCCGCAGGAGGGCCGTGGACGGCTGACGTGCGGCGGCCCGGCCGGGCCCGTGCCGGGTTCGGGCCGTGCCGTGCCGGAGGACAATTGCGGCGTACGGCCATGGCGGGCCGTCCGCCGGGTACACATCCCGAGGGCACCGACAGCAAGCACCGTACGCACCATCCACGCAGCCGGCACCACAGGATCAGGCCCGGGAGCAGGCCCAGGAAGAGGCACAGGAGGCGGACATGCGGCGGACGGACCCGGAGGGCCACGGGCCGGTCCGTTACGGGCCGCCCCTGCCCGGCGACGGCCTGCCCGTCCTGCCGGAACTCTCCGGCGTCCTGGCCGCCGCGGCGGGCCGCGCCGAGGCCCAGCCGGTCGGCGGCGCCCCCGCCCTGCTGGAGGCGGCCTGCGGCTACTGGACCCGGCGCGGACTGCCCTGCGTCCCCGACCGGGTGGCCGCAGGCCCCGGCGCCCCCGCGCTGCTGCTTGCGCTGACCGCCGCGCTCGCCGGTGACACCGGTGACGTGCTCGTGCCCCGCCCGTGCGCCGCCTGGTGGGCGCCCTACGCCCGCCTGCTCGGCAGACCCGTCTTCCACGTGCCGACCTCGGCCGAGGGCGGTGGCGTGCCCGACCCGTACGCCCTGCTGGAGACCGTCCGCAGGGTCCGTACCGAAGGCGGGGATCCCCGGCTGCTGGTGCTGTCCGTCGCCGACGACCCCACCGCGACCGTGACCCCGCCCGAACTGCTGCACGAGACCGTCGAGGCGGCGGCCGCCGAGGGTCTGCACCTGGTCAGCGACGAGACCTGGCGCGACACCGTGCACGACCCGCGCGAGACGGTCCTGCTCAGCCCCGCCGAGATGGTGCCCGACGGGGTCACCGTCGTCACCGACCTGGCCGGCGCCCTGCTGCCGCCCGGCTGGCCCGCGGCCGTCGCCCGCTTCCCCTCGGGAGAGGCGGGGGAGCACCTTCACGCGCGCGTGCTCGACATCCTCACCGCGCTCGGCGCCCGGATCGCCGCACCGGTCGCCGCGGCCGCCGGGTACGCCCTCGACGAACCCGCACCCGTCACCGAGCGCCGCGAGGCCGCCGTACGCCTGCACGCACGCGTGGCGGCCGCCGCGCACGGCGCGGTCGTCGCGGCCGGTGCGCTCGCCCGGCCGCCGCGGGCCGGCCGCCATCTGTACGTCGACCTCGGCCCGTTGCGCGAGGTGCTCGCCGAGCAGGGCGTCGGCGACGCCCAGGAACTGGAGGACTTCCTCACCGCCCGGCTCGGCATGCCCGCGCCCGGCGGCCACCGCTTCGGCGACGACCTCGGGGCGCTGCGCGTGCGGCTCGCCACGGGGTCCCTGCTGGGCGGCACGGACGAGGAACGCACGGAATGCCTCATGTCACCCTCACCGTTGGAACTGCCACACGTGCAACGCGCGTTGATCTCCCTGAGGTCGGCCTTCGACGATCTCAGCGACGACGCTCAGCGACGGGAGCCTCCTCGATGACGCAGCAGACGCATGAGCCCGGTTCCGCCACCACAACGACGACGACCAGTGCAGAAGCCGGCGCCCCCGTGGCCCCGGCCCCCCTCGCGCCCCCGTTCCCGCCGCTGGCCGAGCCCCGCCCGCTGGGCGAACACCGGGTGTGGCCGCGGACCTTCCACGACCGGCTCACCGCGCCCCTGCCCGGCCTCAAGGCCCTCGCCCGCTTCGCCCGCGAGGGCTCCGTGCGCCCCGGCCCCGAGAGCCTCGCCGACATCCCCCGGCTCCCTTACGCGCCCGCGCCGTTGCCCCGCACGGGCACCCGTACGCCCGCCGTCACCTGGGCGGGACACGCCAGTTGGATCGTCCGGATCGGCGGGCTGACCGTCCTCACCGACCCCGTGTGGTCCCGCCGCATCCTCGGCACCCCGGCCCGCATCACCCCCGTCGGCGTCCCGTGGGAGGACCTGCCGCACGTCGACGCGGTGGTCATCAGCCACAACCACTTCGACCACCTCGACGCCCCCACCCTGCGCCGTCTCCCGTGCACCACACCGGTGTTCGTGCCCGCCGGCCTCGGCCGCTGGTTCCAGCGGCGCCGGTTCACCCGCATCACCGAGCTGGACTGGTGGGAGGGCGCCGAACTGTCAGGCGTCCGCTTCGACTTCGTGCCCGCCCACCACTGGTCCAAGCGCACGCTCACCGACACCTGCCACAGCCTCTGGGGCGGCTGGGTGCTCACCGACCGCGACGGACAGCGCCTCTACTTCGCCGGCGACACCGGCTACGGCCACTGGTTCTCCCGCATCGGCCGCCGCTACCCCGGAATCGACCTCGCCCTCATGCCCATCGGCGCCTACGACCCCCGCTGGTGGCTCAGCGACGTCCACTGCGACCCGGAGGAGGCGGTCCAGGCCACTCTGGACCTGGGCGCGCGGCGTATGGCGCCCATGCACTGGGGCACGTTCATCCTGTCTGCGGAGCCGGTCCTGGAACCGCTGACGCGAGTACAAACGGCGTGGGAGAAGGCAGGCCTGGACCGGGAAGACCTGTGGGACATGCCGGTAGGCGGCTCACGAGTGCTGGAGTGAACTCCCCCGGGGGGCGCGGGGCTGTGCCGATATGCGGCGGCGCTACCGAGAAAAGCGTCGCACCACACTCGGAGCCACACTGATAAGGAGCGTCAGCCCCACCGCGGCCACAACCCCCTGCCACGGCTCCGGAAACAACGAACCCCCCAGAATCCCGATCACCTGATACGTCAACGCCCAAGCCAGACAAGCAGGAAGATTCCCCCGGCTGAACCGCCGCAAGGGCCAGTCGGCGACGAGACAAGCCAACATCACCGGCAACCGCCCAGCAGGCACCAGCCGGGACAGCACCAGCACAGCCACCCCATGCTCGGCCAACTTCGTCTGCGCCTGCGCGAGCCGCTCCTCCGGCGCCCGAGCACGAATCGCCTCCAGCCACCGCGACCCGTTCCGCGACCGCATCCCCCGCCGCCCCAGCCAGTACAGCGTCGCGTCCCCGAGAAAGGCCGCCAGCGAGGCCGTGACGAACACCAGCGCCAGCGCGAACGGCGCCGTCTGATGAAACGCCACCACCGCGGCCGAACTGACCAGCGCCCCCGTGGGCACCACCGGCACCAACGCCCCGATCAGCACCAGCAGGAACAGAGACGGATACCCGATCGCCTGCTGTGTGGACTCCGGAGGCGGCGCGGACGTGGAAGCAGCGGCCAGCACCACCGCGGCCGGCCATCTCACCGCGCGACCTCCAGGCGCACGCTCTCCCCGTGCCCGAGCTTGTGCACGGCCACCTGCGGCGCGGCCGCGGCCGCCAGGCGTACGAACTCGTCGCCCGGAGCGTGGAACTCGTGCGGGCGCACCGCGTCCATGCCGATCGGCCAGTACGTCCCGTAGTGCACCGGCACCGCGACCCGGGGTGCCAGCCGGGCCAGCGCTCGCGCCGCCCGCCCCGCGTCCAGGTGCCCCTCGCCGAGGTACGGCCCCCAGCCGCCCACCGGCAGCAGGGCCACGTCCACCGGCCCGACCTGCTCCGCCATGCCGTCGAACAGCCCGGTGTCCCCGGCGAAGTAGGTCCGCGCCTCGCCCTCGACGACGTATCCCAGCGCGGGGGAGCGGTGCGGGCCGACCGGCAGCCGGCGCCCGTCGTGCCGTGCGGGCACCGCGCGGACCACGAGGTCCCCGACCCGGACGGCGTCCCCCGGGGCCACCTCGGTGATCTGCAGCTGTCGCAGCCGCCGCAGCCCGGGGACCGCCCGTGGTGCACCCCGGGGCACGAGCAGGCGCGTGCCCGGGGCGAGGGCGGCCAGCGAGGGCACATGCAGATGGTCGGCGTGCAGATGGGAGACGAGCGCCACGTCCCCGCGACGGGCCTCGGCAGGGGGTACCGCGCCGCGGCGGCGGCGCAGATGCGCGAGCCTGCTCGCGAACAGGGGATCGGTGAGCACCCGTGTGTTCGAATCCAGGAGCGCACAGGTGGCGTGACCCCACCAGGTGATCTCCACCGGCACCTTCTTCGCCTCCTTCGCGCGACTCCCCCGAAGCCTACGGGCAGGAGTAGGGTCGGCGGCGAAACCCGGAGGTGAGGGGGACGCCATGGGACAGCTGCGGGGTGCCTCCGGCGGGCTCGCACAGGTGCGGGTCACCGCCATCGCGAGCCTGACGCCTCTGGAGGAACTGGAGGCCGACCCCTTCCTGGTCGACTCCCGCAGCCAGCACGCCATGTGCGCCCGCTGGGCGGCGGAGCACGGCTATGTGGTCGTGCGGGAACTTCTCGTCGGCGGGCTGCGTTTCGACCATTGCGCACTGTGGGACGGCGTCCGGCCCGGCGTGGACGTGTTCGTCGCACCCAGCCGGCGCGTGCTGGAGCGTGCGCTGTCCTCGGTGGAGGAGTTCACCGCCGAGTGCGCGCGGCGCGGAGTGCGGGTGGAGACGGTGGGGCGGGCCGAGCCCTCGTACGACGCGCAGATGAAGGCGCGGGTGCACCGCAGGCTGTCCATGCCGACGGCGGGCTACGACGGGCGGTGAGAGCCCGGCGCCCCGCCCGGCCGGGCTCCGTCCCGTGTGACAAGGTGGAGTGAGGCCCGGTGATCGAGCGGGCGGGACGCGAGGTGTACGGGGCGTGCGGGGCGTACGGTGGCGGCGGATCGCCAGTCAGGTCGGGCGGAGCGTCACGGTGTGGGCGGTCTCCACACTCACCATGCTCGTGCTCGCCGGCCTCCTGCCCGACTTCAGGCTCCAGTCCGCCGACGGCGACAGCGCCACCCGCATAGCCGTCACCGCCGCGTTGGGCGCCGGGGCCTTCGGTGTGCTCTCGGCCGTGGTGTGGCCGCTCCTGGTACGGCTGCTGCTGCTCGTGCCCGCGTTCGTTCTCGGCCTGCTGGTCTTCTTCCTCAACGGCTCCCTGCTGCTGCTCGCCCTGCGCATCAACCCCTCCGGGCGGGGCGAGGTCGCCCCGGAGACCGCCGTCATCGTGGCGGCCGTGATGTCCGCCGTCGCCTCGGCCACCGGCGCCGCCCTCGCCGTACGCGACGACGACGCCTACCGCCGCCGTCTGTTGCGCCTGGCCGACCGCCGTCGCAGAGCCGGTCCGCCGTGCGCGGCCACGCCCGGCCTGGTCTGCGTCCAGCTCGACGGCGTGGGCCACGAGGTGCTCACGCACGCCGTCCGCAAGGGACTCATGCCGACCGTCGGCCGCTGGCTGTCGACGGGCGACGGTGCACAGCCGACCCACCGGCTCGCCCCCTGGCGCACCGACTGGTCCAGCCAGACCGGCGCCAGCCAGCTCGGCATCCTGCACGGCAGCACCTTCGACGTGCCGGCCTTCCGCTGGTACGAGAAGGACCGGGGCGAGGTGATGGTGTGCAACCGCCCGACCAGCGCCGTCGAACTCCAACGCCGCGCCACAGCGCACACGGGCGACGGCGGACTGCTCACCGTCGACGGCGCCAGCCGCGGCAACCTGTTCGGCGGCGGCGCCGCCGAACAGGCCCTCGTGCTGTCCGTCGCCACCCGCCGCCGCGGCCGGGACAACCGCTCCCGCGCCGGCTACTTCGCCTACTTCTCCGACCCCGCCAACGCGGTGCGCACGGCCCTGTCCTTCGTCGCCGAGGTCGGCCGCGAGATCGGCCAGTCCACCCGGGCCCGGATCCGTAAGCAGCGGCCACGGGTGAGCCGCGGCGGCCTCTACCCCTTCGTGCGCGCCTTCGCCACCGTCGTCGAACGGGACGTCGTGGTCACCGCCGTGATGGGCGATCTGCTCGCCGGCCGCACCGCCGTCTACGCCGACCTCGTCGCCTACGACGAGGTCGCCCACCACTCCGGACCGTGCAGCCGGGACGCCGAGAAGGTCCTGCAGCGCCTCGACCGGTCCCTCGCGCTCATCGAGAAGGCCGCGGAACACGCCCCGCGCCCCTACCGGATCGTCGTCCTGTCCGACCACGGCCAGAGCCCCGGCGAGACCTTCCGCGCCCGCTACGGCCTCACCCTCGCCGACCTGGTCCGCGCCGGCTGCGGACTGCCCGTACCGCGCCGGGCCGAACGAACCCGCAGCGGTGCCGAGGCCCGCACCGCCGTCCGCGCGGCCCTGCGCCGGCCCGTGGAGGAGAAGGGTGAGCGGCACCGGCCCACCCGGGACTCCGAGCCGATCGTGCTGGCCTCCGGCAACCTCGGCCTGGTCTCCTTCCCGGACGTGCCGCACCGCATGACCAAGGAGGAGATCGAGGCCCGCCACCCCGCCCTGCTCACCACCCTCGCCAACCACCCCGGCATCGGCTTCCTGCTGGTGCGCAGCGAGGAACACGACGGCGTGGTGCTCGGCCCCCACGGCACCGAGATCCCGCTGGCCGAGCTGGACCACGAGCCCGGCCCGCTCGCCCGGTTCGGCCCCGGCGCCGCCGACGCCGTCCGCCGCACCCACTCCTTCCCGCACACCGCCGACATCATGGTCAACTCCTGCCACGACCCCGCCGACGGCGAGGTCCTCGCCTTCGAGGAGCAGATCGGCTCCCACGGCGGCCTCGGCGGCGCCCAGTCCCACCCCTTCCTGCTCTCCCCGCTCACCCTGTCCGCGCCGGTCGCGGAGGGAGCCGAGCTGACCGGCGCCGAGCACCTGCACCGGGTCCTGCGCCGCTGGCTGCGCGAGGCGAACGGCCCCCAGGTGCCGATCAGCACGGAGGCCGAGGAGGAGCGGGCCGCCTGAAAATCGGCTGCGTGGACGGGGACGTACACCCACACTGTTCGAGTCGCACATCCTCGAACATCCCCAAGGAGCCCCTGCTTTGCAGGCTGCCGTCACGGTCACCCCTGCCCGTCTCCCCGAGCTGCTGCTCGGCCTCGCCACCGTCCGGCCCGTCTTCGTCTGGGGCGCCCCCGGCATCGGAAAGTCCTCCCTGGTACGGGAGTTCGCCGCCTCGCTGGGCCTGGAGTGCGTGAGCCTGCTCGGCACCCAGCTCGCCCCCGAGGACCTGATCGGCGTGCCGCAGATCCGCGACGGGCGCTCGGTGTTCTGCCCGCCGGAGACCATCGCCCGCGACGAGCCGTACTGCCTGTTCCTGGACGAGCTGAACGCGGCCACCCCGGACGTGCAGAAGGCCTTCTACTCCCTCATCCTCGACCGCCGCATCGGCAGCTACGAGCTGCCCGAGGGGTCCATCGTCATCGGCGCCGGCAACCGCGCCACCGACAACGCCCTCGCCCGGCCCATCGCCTCCGCCCTGGTCAACCGGCTCGCCCACGTCCACCTGGAGGCCTCCCCGAAGGACTGGCTCGCCTGGGCCGCGGGCCACGGCATCCACCCATGGATCCTGGACCACCTCACCGACCGGCCCGACCACCTGTGGTCCAGGCCGCCGAAGACCGAGGAGCCGTTCTCCACGCCCCGCTCCTGGCACATGCTCTCCGACGCCCTGCACTCCTTCGGACCCGACCTCGACGAAGCCACCCTGAGCGTCCTCGCGCACGGGACCCTCACCCCGGCGCACGCCACGGCCTTCTGCGGCTACGTCAAGATCGTCCGCAGCCGGTTCGGCATCGAGGCGATCCTCAAGGGCGACGCCCGCTGGCCGCACCGCCTGGAGGACCGCGACCTGCTGTACTACCTCGCCGAGTCCTTCCGCGGCCGCCTGGTCAAGGAGCTGCCGGTCACCAAGGAGCACATGTCGGCGAACGGCCGGCAGACCGCCTACCGCGCCAAGTCCCTGCTGGTGCAGCTCGCGGAGATCTCCGTCGAGGTCGCGCAGAGCGTCATCGCCTCCGACGCCGACGGCAACCCCGTCCTGCCCGCCTGGTTCCTCATCGAGGCCGCCAGGGACATGCCACGGCTGGTCGAGGCCCGGCGATGAGCGGCCGTGGCGCGAAGAACAAGAAGAAGTCGGACCCGGCCGCCGAGGACTGCGCCAAGGGCGTCCAGCTGGTGTGGGCCAACCCGGCGCTCGCCGCCGTCGAGGCCGACATGTGCCGCCGCGAGGACTGCCCCGCCTCGCCCCGCCAGGGCCTGGTCCGCATCGACTCCAGCGGCCGCGTCCACCTGCACCCCACCCGCCGGGCCGAGCCCGCCGAATGGGCCTGGGCCATCGCCCACGGCCTGATCCACCTCGGCTTCGGGCACGTCCCCGCCGCCAAGGGCGAACGGATACAGCCGGACCGCTACGACCTCGCCGCGCGCTGCGCCGTCGTCAACCGCTTCCTGCTCACCTTCCCCGTCGGCCGCACCCCCGACGACCTGCCCGCGTCCTACCCCGACGGCAACGAGGAACAGATCGCCGCCCGCTGGCGCCGCGACGAGCACATCCCGGCCGTGTACGAGTGCTGCGGCACGGCCGGCACCGAACCCGACCAGCTGCTCGTGCCCTGGACCGGCTACCTGCAAAAGCCCCCCGACTGGCAGCTCGCCTTCGCCCACGGCCTCACCCGCACCATGGCCACCGCCATGGACCTGGCCGGCGGTCGCCGCGACGCCATGACCGGCGGCCCCACCCGGCTGCGCCCCTGGGAGCGCGCCCTGAGCTGGTTCGTCTCCAGCTACCCACTCCTCGGCGGCATCGCGGCCGGCATCAAACTCGTCGCCGACGCCGAACTCGCCCGCGCCCACGGCATCGCCGTCGCCGCCGTCAACGCCGAGGCCGGCGAGATCTACGTCAACCCGCTGCGCACCTTCGAGGACGAGGAGTGGCGGTTCATCCTCGCCCACGAGATGCTGCACGCCGCCCTGCGCCACGGCGACCGCTGCGGCACCCGCGACCCCTATCTGTTCAACGTCGCCTGCGACTACGTCATCAACGGCTGGCTCGCCGAGATGCAGGTCGGCACCATGCCCGACGGGCTGCTGTACGACCCGCAGCTGGCGGGCCTGTCCGCCGAGGAGGTCTACGACCGCATCGCCGGCGATCTGCGCCGCATGCGCCGCCTCGCCACCCTGCGCGGCAAGGGCCTCGGCGACGTCCTCGGCGCCCCGCTCGTCCCGCCCGGCGCCCCCGTGGACCTGGACGAGTTCTACCGCCGCGGCCTGGTCCGGGGCCTGGACCTGCACCAGGGGCAGCAGCGCGGCTTCCTGCCCGGCGGGCTGGTCGAGGAGATCCGCGCGCTCAGCCACCCGCCGCTGCCCTGGGACGCCCGACTGGCCCGCTGGTTCGACGAGTTCGTGCCGAGCCCGCAGGCCGTACGCTCCTACGCCCGCCCCTCGCGCCGCCAGTCCGCCACCCCCGACATCCCTCGCGCGGGCCGCTATTTCCCGCCGGAGGAGATCGCCCGCTGCACCTTCGGCGTCGTCCTCGACACCTCCGGCTCGATGGACCGCACCCTGCTCGGCAAGGCCCTCGGCGCCATCGCCTCCTACGCCGAGGCCCGCGACGTACCGGCGGCCCGCGTGGTGTTCTGCGACGCCGCCCCGCACGACGCGGGCTATGTGCCGGTCACCGAGATCGCCGGCCGGGTACGGGTGCACGGGCGCGGCGGCACCGTTCTGCAGCCCGGCATCGACCTGCTGCACCGCGCACCGGACTTCCCGCCGGGCGCGCCGGTGCTGGTCATCACCGACGGCTGGTGCGACGTGCTGCGGGTGCGGCGCGAGCACGCCTATCTGATCCCGCAGGGTGGTCGCCTTCCGTTCACCCCGCGTGGCCCGGTCTTCAGGGTGCAGTGAGCCCGGATGTGATCGGATGGGAGGCGCAGGACTTGGACACGGGACCACATGCGAAAGGAACCACCGTGGCTACCACGCGCACCGCACACACGGTCTGGGAAGGCAACCTGGTCGAGGGCACCGGCGTCGTCACCTTCGACTCCTCCGGCATCGGCCAGCAGCCGGTGTCCTGGCCGTCGCGTGCCGAGAAGGCGGGCGGCAAGACCAGCCCCGAGGAGCTGATCGCCGCCGCCCACTCCAGCTGCTTCTCGATGGCCCTCTCGCACGGCCTCACCGGCGCGGGCACCCCGCCCACCCGCCTGGAGACCAAGGCCGACGTCACCTTCCAGCCCGGCGAGGGCATCACCGGCATCCACCTCACCGTCCGCGGCGAGGTGCCGGGCGTGGACGCGGAGGCCTTCGCGTCGGCGGCCGAGGACGCCAAGAAGAACTGCCCGGTCAGCCAGGCCCTGACCGGCACCACCATCACCCTGACGGCCGAGCTGGCCTGAACGTCGTACGACCGCCACGGTGCCGCGTTCCCGGACAGGGGCGCGGCATCGCCGTTTCCGGGTATTCGTACATTGACAGCGCCGTACGCGCGTTTTGTGCTGGAAGGGCGCGAGGCGCCCTGACGGAAGGGGACGGACCATGGCACGTGCGGTCGGGATCGATCTCGGGACGACGAACTCGGTGGTGGCCGTCCTGGAGGGCGGCGAGCCCACCGTCGTCACCAACGCGGAGGGCGCGCGGACCACCCCCTCCGTGGTGGCGTTCGCGAAGAACGGCGAGGTACTGGTCGGTGAGGTCGCCAAACGGCAGGCCGTGACGAACGTGGAGCGCACGGCCCGCTCGGTGAAGCGGCACATGGGCGACGCCGGCTGGCGCTTCCCCGAGCAGGGCACGGTGGACGGCGCCCGGCTGCGTGCCCAGGAACTGTCGGCGCGAGTGCTGCAGAAGCTGAAGCGGGACGCGGAGGCCTATCTCGGCGAGGACGTCACGGACGCGGTGATCACCGTGCCCGCGTACTTCGACGACGCCCAGCGGCAGGCGACCAAGGAAGCGGGGGAGATCGCCGGTCTGAAGGTGCTCAGGATCATCAACGAGCCCACGGCCGCCGCCCTCGCCTACGGCCTGGACCGCGGCGAGGAGCAGACCGTCCTCGTCTTCGACCTGGGCGGCGGCACCTTCGACGTGTCCCTGCTGGAGATCGGCGACGGCGTCATCGAGGTGAAGGCCACCAACGGCGACACCCACCTCGGCGGCGACGACTGGGACCAGCGGGTCGTCGACCACCTGGTCAAGCGGTTCAAGGGTCAGCAGGGCATCGACCTCGGCAACGACAAGATGGCGGTGCAGCGGCTGCGCGAGGCCGCCGAGAAGGCCAAGATCGAGCTGTCCTCGTCCTCGGAGACCTCGATCAACCTGCCCTACATCACCGCCTCCGCCGCGGGCCCGCTGCACCTGGAGGAGAAGCTGACCCGCGCCCAGTTCCAGGAGCTGACAGCGGACCTGCTGGACCGCTGCACGACCCCCTTCCACCAGGCGGTCAAGGACGCGGGCGTGAAGCTCTCCGCCATCGACCACGTCATCCTCGTCGGCGGCTCGACCCGGATGCCCGCGGTCACCGACCTGGTCAAGCAGCTGACCGGCAAGGACCCGCACAAGGGCGTCAACCCCGACGAGGTGGTGGCGGTCGGCGCCACCCTCCAGGCGGGCGTGCTCCGCGGCGACGTCAAGGACGTCCTCCTCCTGGACGTCACCCCGCTGTCCCTGGGCATCGAGACCAAGGGCGGCATCATGACCAAGCTGATCGAGCGGAACACCACGATCCCGACCCGCCGTTCGGAGATCTTCACCACCGCCACCGACAACCAGCCCTCGGTCGGCATCCAGGTCTACCAGGGCGAACGCGAGATCGCCGCCTACAACAAGAAACTCGGCGTCTTCGACCTCACCGGCCTGCCGCCCGCCCCGCGCGGTGTCCCGCAGATCGAGGTGGCCTTCGACATCGACGCCAACGGCATCATGCACGTCTCCGCGAAGGACCTCGCGACCGGACGGGAACAGAAGATGACCGTCACCGGCGGCTCCGCCCTGCCCAAGGACGACATCGACCGCATGATGCGGGAGGCCGAGCAGTACGCCGAGGAGGACCGGCAGCGCAAGGAGGCCGCCGAGACCCGCAACCAGGCCGAGCAACTCGTCTACCAGACCGAGAAGTTCATCCGCGACAACGAGGACCGCGTGCCCGCCGACACCCGCACGGAGGTCGAGGCGGCGGCCACCGAGCTGAAGACCCTGCTGGAGCAGAACGCCGACACCGCCGCTCTGCGCCCGGGAGTCGAGAAGCTCGCCACGGTCAGCCAGAAGATGGGGCAGGCCATGTACAGCCAGGCCCAGCCCTCGGCCTCCGGCGCCCCGGCCGGGGAACAGAGCACGCCGCCCGACGAGGAGGGAGTGGTGGACGCGGAGATCGTCGACGAGGACCGGGACCAGAAGGGCGGCGCAGCCTAACCGCCCAGCCGCTCCCAGCCCCGCCGCTCCGGCCGCGGCCCGAGCTGTCTCGGATCCCGTGTCCGGTAGACGACGTACGGCCGGAACAGGTACTGCACCGGTGCGCTGAACATGTGCACCAGGCGGCTGTAGGGCACGAAGGCGATCAGCAGCATGCCGATCACCGCGTGCACCTGGTACAGCACCGGCACGCCCCCCATCAGGTGGGTCTTCGGCTGGAGCGTGAACAGGCTGCGCGCCCACGGGGCGATCGTCTCGCGGTAGTCGTAGCCGTCGCCGGAGGTGTGGGCGAGCTTGGCGACCATGCCCAGGACGATCGCCCCGAGCAGGACGACGTACATGATCTTGTCGTTGACCGTGGTGGCCCGGAACACGGGGGAGCGGGTCCGCCGACGGTAGATGAGCAGCAGGATCCCGACGACCGTCAGCACTCCGGCCGCCGTGCCGCCGTACAGCGAGAACAGGTGGTACGTGCGCTCGCTGACGCCGATCGCATCCGTCCAGGACGCGGGCACGAACAGCCCGATCAGATGCCCGGCCAGCACGAACAGGATGCCGTAGTGGAAGCAGGGCGAGGCGATGTTCAGCAGCTTCGACTCGTACACCTGCGACGAGCGCGTGGTCCAGCCGTACTTGTCGTAGCGGTAGCGCCAGACGAGGCCGGCGACCAGCAGGGCGAAGGCGATGTAGGGCAGGGCGCCCCACAGGAGCGTGGTCATGAGCGCACTCCGGTGTGTGCGGTCGGCAGTGCGGCGCACACGGCGTCCAGGACGGCCGCGTACGGTGTGCCGTGGTCGGTCAGCCGGCACCGCAGCTGTTCCAGGGCGTCACGGTGTCCGGTCAGCAGATCGGTGTTGCCGGTGCGGGCGGTGAACTCCAGCACCGCCGGCAGGAAGTCCGGCAGCTCCTCACCGCTGAACTCCAGCCCGTGCTGCCGGTAGACGTCCTTGAAGCGGACCAGGGACATGCCCCGCCGCCGGGTGTCGCCGTCCCGCCACCAGCTCAGGTACAGGCTGTGCCGGTTTTTGAAGTCGAAGACCTGCACATAGTGCGCGGCCAGCTCCTGCGGCTCGCTGACGGCCGCGTGGTCGGTGAACGCGCGCAGCTGCGGGGCGGCTTCGCGCAGCAGTGGCAGCCGGGCGAAGAAGTCGTCGTCCGGGTAGGTCAGGCAGAGCGCCGCAGCCTGGTACAGCACCGCGTCCGAGGGCATCAGGGCCTCCTAGGCGTCGTCCGCGTGGTCGGAGGTCTGCCGCTTGCGCAGCAGATGGAAGGTCTCGACGGACACCAGCGGCAGCCGTCTGCGGCCGGAGTCCTGGCCGAAGGGGCCGTCGCCGCCCATGCCCGGCCCGCCTTCGTAGTCGAGGCTGCATCCCTCGGGCAGCGCCGACTCCTCCAGCCGGCGGGCGTCGCCGACGGCGGCGGTCGGGATGACGTACCGGTCCTCGTACTTGGCGATCGCGAGCAGCCGGTACATCTCCTCGATCTCGTGCGGCCGCATCCCGACAGCGGAGGCGATCGCGGTGTCGGGTTGCTCGCCGAGGTTGAGCGCGCGCATGTGGGAGCGCATCGCCGCGAGCCGCTCCAGCGAGGCCCGCACCGGCCGGGTGTCGCCCGCCGTGAACATCTCCGCCAGGTACTCCAGCGGGATGCGCAGCGTGTCGATCGCGCCGAACAGGTTCCGCGCGTCCTCGCCGTCGTGCCCGGTCTCGGCCAGCGCGTCCACCACCGGCGACAGCGGCGGGATGTACCAGACCATCGGCATCGTCCGGTACTCGGGATGCAGCGGCAGCGCCACCCGGTACCTGGTGATCAGCGCGTGCACGGGGGAGCGGCGGGCGGCCTCGATCCAGTCGTGCGGGATGCCCGCCGCCTCGCAGGCCCGCCGCACCGCGGGGTCCTCCGGGTCGAGGAAGACGCCCAACTGGGCCTCGTACAGCTCCTTTTCCTCCCGCACGGACGCGGCAGCGGTCACCCGGTCGGCGTCGTAGAGGATCACTCCCAGGTAGCGCAGCCGGCCCACGCAGGTCTCGGAGCAGACCGTCGGCAGCCCGACCTCGATCCGCGGATAGCACAGCGTGCACTTCTCGGCCTTGCCGGTGGCGTGGTTGAAGTACACCTTCTTGTACGGGCATCCGGTCACGCACATCCGCCAGCCCCGGCACCGGTCCTGGTCGACCAGCACGATGCCGTCCTCGGCCCGCTTGTACATCGCCCCCGACGGGCAGGAGGCCACGCACGACGGGTTCAGGCAGTGCTCGCAGATCCGCGGCAGATAGAACATGAAGGTCTGCTCGTACGCGAACTTCACCGTGTCCGAGGCCTGTTGGCGCACCCGCTCCACCATCGGGTCGAGGTCGCCGTAGGCCGGGGCGCCCGCGAGGTTGTCGTCCCAGTTGGAGGACCACTCGATCTTCATCGGCTTGTCGTCGAGGGACGACACCGGCCGGGCGACCGGGAAGTCCTCGCCGAGCGGGGCGTCGGTGAGGTTCCGGTAGTCGTACGTCCAGGGCTCGTAGTAGTCCTTGATCTCCGGCAGCCTGGGGTTGGCGAAGATCCCGGCGAGCTTGTGCAGCCGGCCGCCCGCCTTGAGCTTCAGGGCTCCGCGCCGGTTCAGCTCCCAGCCGCCGCGCCACTTCTCCTGGTCCTCGTAGCGGCGCGGATAGCCCTGCCCGGGCCGGGTCTCGACGTTGTTGAACCAGACGTACTCCATGCCCCGGCGGTTGGTCCACGCCTGCTTGCAGGTGACCGAACAGGTGTGACAGCCGATGCACTTGTCGAGGTTCATCACCATGGCGATCTGGGCCATCGGACGCATCAGTACTCGACCTCCTGGCTGCGGCGGCGGATCACCGTCACCTCGTCGCGCTGGCTGCCCGTCGGGCCCAGGTAGTTGAAGGCCCAGGACAGCTGGGCGTAGCCGCCGATCAGGTGGGACGGCTTGAGGATCAGCCGGGTGAGCGTGTTGTGGATGCCGCCGCGCATCCCGGTGGTCTCCGTCTTCGGCACGTTCACCGTGCGCTCCTGCGCGTGATGCATGTAGACCGTGCCGGCCGGCATCCGGTGCGAGACGATCGCGCGGGCCACGACCACGCCGTTGCGGTTGACGGCCTCGATCCAGTCGTTGTCCTGCACCCCGATGGCGTCCGCGTCCTGCGGGGACATCCAGATGTTCTGGCCGCCCCGGGAGAGGGCCAGCATGAACAGGTTGTCCTGGTACTCGGAGTGGATCGACCACTTGTTGTGCGGGGTGAGGTAGCGGACCGTCACCTCCCGCTGTCCGTCGGGCCCGAGCCGCGGTTCGCCGAACAGCCGGTGCATGTCCAGCGGCGGCCGGTACACCGGCAGCCCCTCGCCGAGTTCGTGGATCCAGTCGTGGTCGAGGAAGAAGTGCTGGCGCCCGGTGAGGGTGTGCCACGGCTTGCCGTGCTCGGTGTTCAGCGTGAACGCGGTGTACCGGCGACCGCCGGACTCGCTGCCCGACCACTCCGGCGAGGTGATCACCGGCACCGGCGCCGCCTGCGTGTCGGCGTACGTGACCCGCTTGCCCTCGTGCTCGGCGGCCAGATGCGCCATCTCCTGGCCCGTGCGCTGCTCCAGCGTGTGGAAGCCCTGGGTGGCCAGGCGCCCGTTGGTGGTGCCGGACAGGGCCAGGACGGTGTTGGCCGCCTTCACCGCCGTGTCCAGGGACGGGCGGCCGTCGGCCGGTCCGCCGCGCACGGGCCCGTTCAACTCCCGCAGGTGCGCCACCTCTTCGTCCGGCCGAAGGGCGATCCCCTTGGCGGGCAGCCCGAGTTGCTCCACCAGCGGGCCGAGCGCGCCGAACTTGGCGCCGACCGCCGTGTAGTCGCGCTCCACGACGGTCAGGCCGGGCAGCGTCTTGCCGGGCTCGGGGTCGCACTCCCCGCGCCTCCAGTCCAGGACCACCCCGCCGGGCTGGGCGGTCTCGCCCGGGGTGTCGTGCTGGAGCGGGGTCGCCACCAGGTCCTTGCGCACGCCCAGATGGTCGACGGCCAGCTCGCTCAGCTTCTCGGCGAGCGCCTTGAAGGCGTCGAAGTCGGTGCGCGCCTGCCAGGGCGGGTCCACGGCCGGCGAGAAGGAGTGCACGTAGGGGTGCATGTCGGTGGAGGACAGGTCGTGCTTCTCGTACCAGGTGGCCGCGGGCAGCACCACGTCCGACAGCAGAGTGGAGGAGGTCTGCCGGAAGTCCAGCGACAGCAGCAGGTCGAGCTTGCCCTCGGGCGCCTCCTCCCGCCAGACCACGTCCCGGGGCCGTTCGCCGGGTGCGGCCTGCTCGGCGCGCAGCGAGGACTGGGTGCCGAGCAGATGCCGGGTGAAGTATTCGGCGCCCTTCGCGGACGAGCCCAGCAGGTTGGCCCGCCACAGGGTGAGCACGCGCGGCCAGTTCTCCGGCGCGTCCGGGTCCTCGCAGGCGAACTTGAGCGTGCCCGCCCGGAGTTCGGCCACCGCCCTGGCCACCGGGTCGCCGAACACCTCGCCCAGATCGAGCGGGTTGCGGTCGAAGGTCGGGTACGACGGCATCCAGCCCACGCGGGCCGACAGGGCGAGGCAGTCGGCCGCCGTCATCCCCGCGAACCTGCCCTCGCCGAGCGGCGAGGCAAGCACATCGGCGGCGAAGCGGTCGTAGCGCCACTGGTCGGTGTTGAGGAACCAGTACGCGGTGCCGATCATCTGCCGCGGCGGCCGCGCCCAGTCGGAGGCGGCGGCCAGCGTCGCCCAGCCCGTCACCGGCCGGCACTTCTCCTGGCCGACGTAGTGCGCCCAGCCGCCGCCGTTGCGGCCCTGGCAGCCGGTGAGCTGCAGCAGGGCCAGGAAGGCGCGGTAGATCGTCTCGGAGTGGAACCAGTGGTTGGTGCCGGCGCCCATGAGGATCATGCAGCGGCCCCGGGACCGCTCGGCGGTCCGCGCGAACTCGCGGGCGATCTTCACGCACTGGGCGGCCGGGACGGAGGTGTGCCGCTCCTGCCAGGCGGGCGTCGCCGGAGAGCGGGCGTCCTCGTAGGAGGCGGGCCAGTCGCCCGGCATACCGTGCCGCCACACACCGTACTGCGCCAGCAGGAGGTCGTAGACGGTCGTCACCAGCGGGCCGTCCGACCCGCCCAGCCGGGTCGTCGGCACACTGCGCCGCAGCACGTCCCCGCGGCCCTGCCCGTGCTCGCCGCCCTCGGTGTCGAACCGCGGCAGCAGCACCTCGACGTTGGTCGCGGCCTCACGGCCGTACAGACTCAGCTCCGGCTGCACAGCGCCGAGTTCGAGATTCCATTTGCCCTTGCCCGACTCGGTCCAGCGGAAGCCCAGGGAGCCGTTCGGGACGACCGCGCGGCCGCTCGCCCGGTCAAGGACGACCGTCTTCCACTCCGCGCCCTCGCCGCCCTGCCCGAGGTCGGCGGCGCGCAGGAACTTGTCCGGCACGTACGCCCCGTCCCGCTCGCGCAGCGTCACCAGGAACGGCAGGTCGGTGAACTTGCGCACGTAGTCCGCGAAGAACGGTGTCTCCCGGTCGACGAAGAACTCCTTGAGGATCACATGCCCCATGGCCAGCGCCAGCGCGCCGTCGGTGCCGGGGTGCGGATGCAGCCACTCGTCGGCGAACTTGGCGTTGTCCGCGTAGTCCGGCGCCACCACCACGACCTTCTGGCCGCGGTAGCGGGCCTCCGCCATCCAGTGCGCGTCCGGGGTCCGCGTCACCGGCACGTTCGAGCCCCACATCATCAGATAGGCGGCGTCCCACCAGTCGCCCGACTCCGGCACGTCCGTCTGGTCCCCGAAGACCTGCGGGGACGCCACCGGAAGGTCCGCGTACCAGTCGTAGAACGACAGCATCGACGCGCCGATCAGCGAGTGATAGCGGGCGCCGGCCGCTTGCGACACCATCGACATCGCCGGGATCGGCGAGAACCCGGCGATGCGGTCGGGGCCGTACGTCTTGATGGTGTGCACCTGGGCGGCCGCGACGATCTCCACGGCCTCGTCCCAACTCGCCCGCACCAGACCGCCCTTGCCGCGCGCCCGCTGGTAACGGCCGCGCCGCTCGGGGTCGCTCTGCAGGTCCGCCCACGCCAGCACCGGGTCGCCGAGCCGCTGCTTCGCCTCCCGGTACAGCTCCAGCAGCACGCCCCGGACGTACGGGTAGCGCACCCGGGTGGGGGAGTAGGTGTACCAGGAGAACGCGGCACCGCGCGGGCAGCCGCGCGGCTCGTACTCGGGGCGGTCCGGGCCCACCGACGGGTAGTCCGTCTCCTGGGTCTCCCAGGTGATGATCCCGTCCTTGACGTACACCTTCCACCGGCAGGAACCGGTGCAGTTCACCCCGTGCGTGGAGTGCACCACCTTGTCGTGGCTCCACCGGTCCCGGTAGAAGGCGTCCGCCTCCCGGCCGCCGGTGAGCGTGACGCTGTGCAGGTCGGGCGCGGGCGTGCCCGGCCGGAAGAACCGCCCGGCGCTCAGCAGTGCCGCGCCGGGCTCCTTCGGTGGTGTCCGCGTGTCCGTCACGTGCGCTCCCTTGCTCACCCCATGGTTCAGAACCTAGGGGCGGGCAGGGACACCCACCTGTTCAGACCGCCGTACGGGTCACCCGGCACGGTCGGTCACCCGTCCGGGTCAGGGCTTGCGCGCCACCCCCGCGTACACCGGCACCACGCCCTCCGCCTGCGCCGCCACGTCCTCCGGCTCCGGGCGCCACCCGTGCACGGGGATCACGCCCGGCCCGAGGAGTTCCAGGCCGTCGAAGAACCGCCGGAACTCGGGCAGCGTGCGCGGGTGGAAGGGCGTGCCGCTGCTGCGGAACAGCTCGGCGGCCCGGGCCACCCCGTCCGGGCTGAGGTCCTGCGTGACCTGGGACAGGATCAGGAAGCTGCCCGGCGCGAGCCGCGCGACATAGCGCTCGACCAGGCCGTACACGTCGTCGTCGGCATCATCGAGATAGTGGGTCAGCGCGACCACGGACAGCGCCACCGGCCGGTCGAGGTCGAGGCTCTCCCCGGCCCGCCGCAGGATCGTCTCGGGGTCCCGGACGTCGGCGTGGATGTACTCCGTGCCGCCCTCGGCGGAGCCGTGCAACAGCGCCTCGGCGTGCCGCAGCACGATCGGGTCGTTGTCCGCGTACACCACCCGGGACTCCGGGGCCGCGCCCTGCGCCACCTGGTGCAGGTTGGGCTCGGTGGGGATGCCGGTGCCGATGTCCAGGAACTGCCGGATCCCAGCCTGGGCCGCCGCCCGCACGGCACGGTGCATGAACCGGCGGTTGGCGCGCGCCCCGCGCACCGCCGTGCCGTCCGCGGCCAGGATCTTCCGGGCCAGCTCCTCGTCCACCGGGTAGTTGTCCTTGCCGCCCAGCCACCAGTCGTACACCCGGGCCGGGTGCGGCCTGCTGGTGTCGATCACGGTGGGTGGCGCGGCGTCCGGTCCGGTCATGCGGTGTGTGCTCCTTGGCTGGTCGCAGGGGTGTCGGAGGTTTGTTTCGCAGGGGAGTCAGAAGCTCTCGCGGTACTCCCGGAGCAGCTTCATCGTGCGCTGCGCGGAGGCGGCCCGGGCCGTCATGTGGTCCAGCACCTCCAGATGCGCCGAGACCTCCCGGCGCGAGTCCAGGTACAGGGCGCCGGTCAGGTACTCGGTGAACACCATGTCCGGCAGCTCCGGCTCGGCGAACCGGAACAGCGTGAACGGGGCGTACGTCCCGGGATGCGGGCCGGCCGCGAACTCGGCGATCTGCAGGGTGACCCGGTCCCGCTCGGCGTACTCCAGCAGCCGGTCCAGCTGGTCGCGCATCACCTCGGGCCGGGTGCTCACCGGACGCCGCAGCACCGTCTCGTCCATGATCACCCACAGGTGGGGCGGATCGTCCCGCTCCAGCAGCCGCTGCCGCTCCATGCGCAGCGACACATGCCGCTCGACCGTGTCCGGGCCGGTCTGCCCTATCGTCCCGGCCTCCATCACCTCGCGCGCGTACTCCTCGGTCTGCAGCAGGCCGGGCACGAAGTGCGGCTCGTAGGAGCGGATGATCCGGGCGGCGCCCTCCAGGCTCACATACAGGCTGAACCAGTCGGGCAGCACGTCGTGGAACCGCTGCCACCAGCCGGGCTGGTTCGCCTCCTCGGCCAGCCGCACGAACGCGGCCGACTCCTCCGCGGGCACCCCGTAGGTGGTCAGCAGCACCTGCACGTACGGGATCTTCAGCGCGACGTCGGCCATCTCCATCCGCCGTACGGTCGCCGACGCCACCCGGAGCACCCGGGCGGCCTCCTCGCGGCTGAGGCCGGCCGCCTCCCGCAGCTCCTGCAACCGCTTGCCGAGCACCACCTGGCCCACGGTGGGCGCAGCCCGCCGCTCACTCACGCCACGCCCTCCCCTACGCGCCGAAGTACGCGGGCAGTCTGTCAGACGACGCCGTTTCGCACACGCGGTCGAGGGGAGTCGGCTCCGGAGAGATCGTCAACCGGCCAGTGTGTGCAGGTACTTGGTGGTCGCCGGGTCCGCGGGCAGGAACGTCTCGATGGCGAGTTCGGCGACCGTGACGTCCATGGGCGTGTTGAAGGTGGAGATCGACGACACGAACGACAGGATCCGGTCGTCGTGCTCGATCTGCATCGGCAGCGCGAAGTACGGCACCGGCTCGGCCGGTTCGTCGCCGGGCGCGTCCTCGGGCACCGGGTAGGCAGCCACCTCCTCGTACAGGGCGCGCAGTTGGTCCGAGCGGTGCAGGGCGATCTCCCGCTCCATCTGCGCCAGCAGATGCCCGCGCCACTCGCGCAGGTTGCGGATGCGCGGCGCGAGCCCCTCCGGGTGGAGGGTCAGCCGCATCGCGTTCGGGGCGGGCGTCAGCAGCTTCTCGGGGACGCCCTCCAGCAGCATCGTGATGCCCCGGTTGGCGGCCACCACGGTGTACCCGGCGTCGACCACCAGCGCCGGATACGGCTCGTACCCCTGGATGAGGCGCTCCATGCCGTCGCGCAGCGCGTCCAGCGCCGGGTCGTCCAGCGGGGTCTCCGGGTAGTGCGGGGCGTAACCGGCCGCCAGCAGCAGGGCGTTGCGCTCGCGCACCGGCACGTCCAGGTGCTCGGCCAGCCGCAGCACCATCTCCTCGCTGGGCCGGGAGCGGCCGGTCTCGATGAAACTGATGTGCCGGGCGGAGGAGTCGGCGCGCAGCGCCAGCTCCAGCTGCGAGACCCTGCGCCGCTCCCGCCAGGCGCGCAGCAGCGGGCCGATGCCCTTGTCGGCCTTGTCGGCCTTGTCGGTCCTGTCAGCGGGGGTGGCGGCGGATGCGTTCGGGCCGGTCGCGACAATGGTCATACGGACGACCGTAGTCGAGGAGCCCGCCCGGCGACCGCAACCGGGCACCGGAGTTGAGGAGCACCCGCATGAACCAGCCGTGGAAGTCGTCCTGGGAGGCCGCGGCGGTGTACCGGTCCAGGGTCCGCGGCTGTCTGCTCGGCGGAGCCGTCGGTGACGCCCTCGGCTACCCCGTCGAGTTCGCCTCCCTCGACCGGATCCGCGTCTCCCACGGCGAGCACGGGGTGGCCGGCCTCGTCCCCGGCGCGTACGGGGTGGTCGGCCGGATCAGCGACGACACGCAGATGACCCTGTTCACCGTCGACGCCCTCATCCAGGCCCATGCCCGGGAGCGGGAGAAGGGGATCGGCGGCGGCTGGGCCCTGCTGCTGCGCCAGGCGTACGAGCGGTGGCTGCAGACCCAGTCGAAGCCGGGCCCCGAGGAGGCCGAACCGCAGCCCGCCGTCGGTCTGCTCGCCGAGCCCTGGCTGTACGCCCGCCGCGCCCCCGGCAACGCCTGCCTGTCCGGGGTCGCCCAGATGTACGCGCCCGACCCCCAGCTCCCGCTCGACGGCAGGCCGGGGGAGGTCAACCCGGACTCCAAGGGCTGCGGCGCGGTGATGCGCTCGGCCCCCTTCGGCCTGGTCAACCCCGCCGACGCGGCCTTCGCCATGGCCGCCCGCGGCGCCCAGATCACCCACGGCCACCCCACCGGCTACTACGCGGCGGGCGCCCTGGCCGCGATCGTGGCCCACCTCGTCGCCGGGGACTCCCTGGAGGGCGCGGTGCTGCGCACCCTGCGGCTGCTGGAACGCCACCCCGGCCACGAGGAGACCTCGGCCGCCCTGCGCGAGGCCCTCGACCTGGCCGCGGACGGGTCGCCGACCGCGGAGAAGGTCGAGTCCCTCGGGGCGGGCTGGGTCGCCGAGGAGGCCCTCGCCCTCGGCGTGTACTGCGCCCTGGCGAAGCCCCGCGTCAAGGACGCCCTGCTGCTGTCCGTCAACCACTCGGGTGACAGCGACTCCACCGGTTCGATCTGCGGCAACCTGCTCGGCGCCCGGCACGGCGACGTCGGCCTGCCCCACACCTGGGTCGAGCGGATCGAGGGCCGCGCCCGCATCGCCGCACTGGCGGACGACCTCGCGGCGGAGCGCGTACGGGGCTGAGCGTGGCAGGCTGAACGCGTACCAGCCCGCCCCGAAGGGAGACCGGTCATGGCCGTCGAACCGCTGTCGCAGAAGGAGATCGAGGACCGGCTGGCCGAGCTGCCCGGCTGGTCGGTGGAGGGCGACCGGCTCACCCGCACCTACCGGCTCGGCTCGCACTTCGCCGCCACGGCGCTGGTCGTGCACATCGCCCGGATCCAGGACGAGCTGGACCACCACTCCGACCTGACCCTCGGCTACAACACCGTCTCCCTCAGCGTGAACACCCACAGCGCGGGCGGCGTCGTCACCGGGAAGGACTTCGAACTCGCCCACAGAGTGGAGGACATCGCCCCAGGCCACGGGTCACACTGAGCAGTGTGCTGGACTACGACAAGGAAGCCGACGCCTACGACGCGTCCCGCGGCGGCGAGCCGCGCGCCGAAGCCGCCGCACACGCCGTCCTCGGCCTGATCCCCGACCGGCCGGGCCGTCTCCTCGACGTCGCCTGCGGCACCGGCATCGTCACCCGGCGCCTGGCCGCCTCCCGCCCAGGCCTGCGGGTGACCGGCGCGGACCTCGCCCCCGGCATGGCCCGCATGGCCGCGGCCCGCCTGCCCGGCGCGGTCCTGCTGACCGACTCCCGCCGGCTGCCCTTCGCCGACGCCACCTTCGACGCGGTCACCAGCATCTGGCTGCTGCACCTGCTGTCCGACCCCGCCGACGTCCGCGCCGTCGTCGCCGAGTGCGCCCGCGTGCTGCGGCCCGGCGGGGTCTACGTCACCACCGTCGACAAGGCCGCCGCGCACGACGTCGGCAGCGACATCGACACCGTCCTCGCCCCGCGCCCCCGCCGCCCCGCCCGGGACGCCGCCGAAGTCCTCACCGCCCACGCGGCCGAGCACGGGCTGCAGCCGGCCGGACAGGCCACTTTCCCCGGCCTCGGGCAGGGCCGCAGCCCCCGCTCCACCATCGCCGACCTGCGGCGCGGCTGGTTCACCGTGCTGCCGCCCGGCGACCCCCGCGCCGACGGGTTCGCCGAGCGGCTGGCGGCCCTGCCCGACCAGGACCGCCGCCGGGCCGACCCACGTTTCAGCGTGCGCTCGTACCGGAAGCAGGCGGCAACTCCCGGGCAGGCGGCGGCAACTGACACGTGACCCCGTCCGTCCTCCCCGGGAGGTACGTCACGTGAAGCACCCGCACCCCCACCGCAGAAGCCGCAGGTCCGCGCTCGCCGCGGCCGCCACCGCCCGACAGGCAGAACACCGCCTACAACCAGCCCCCGCACCCGAGCTTCTTCATCGGGGACGGGATGGCGACGGCGCCCAGGCCCGTGGTGTACACCCCGTGAACCGCGTGGCAACCCTGCGCCGGTGAGACGCCGAAGGCGGCCGCCGACATCCGTCACGCGGCCGCCCCTCGTCCGCCTCCCGAATCAGGATCACCGCCGTCACCCCGTGCCGTTGTGCTGCGACGGCTGTCCTGCGACCTCGCCGCCGGGTGTCAGGGTGAACCGGGTGCCGTCCATCGTCGTCGTGGCAGTCGCCGGCTTGCCGTACGCCTGCATGGTGAACTCCTCCGCCTTGCCCATGTGCAGGTCTGCTTCGGCGGCGTCGCTCCATGAATTGACCCGCACCCACACCGACCAGTCGTTCACTCGTTTCTCTCGCCATGGCCCCCAGGAGTCCTGCGGCAGCAGCCCCGCGCCCCGGCCCGAGAACACGTACCAGGCCATGAGACCGAGCAGGATCACGACGGTCACGAGCGGAAGCGAGATGATCGGGCGACGGATGCGGGAGAGACTCATGACGGATTCCTTCTGGGTCGGAGCGAGGGCTTCGCCGCAGACGAGGACGACTTTCGGCCGGGCCGCGTTCCAGGTGAGCGCGAGGAGCTGATCAACGACCGTCCAGCGATGATTGTTTGACGACCCTTCACTTCCGCGGATCTGAAGACCTCGAGAGCGCCCCCCTACTCGCCTACCTGCCCGAGCCGGCGAGGGTCACCTTGGGGGTGGAGGCGGCCAGTGCGGGCGGAGTGCCGGCGAGCAGACCGGCGGCCAGCGCCGGCACGGCGGTGAGGGTGCGGGTTCTTCGCACGGTGGGGGTCTCTCCTACAGGAGGAGGGCGTGAGAGCCGGGCGGCCCCCAGTGCGGGTGGGGACCGCCCGGCCGACGGTGCGATGTCGCGCCCCACAGGGGCGCGGGGCTGTATCGACATGCGGCTCCGCCGCGCGGGCGCGACCAGCCACGGACGGCCCGCAGTCTCACTGGCGGCCTTATTCCAGAAGCTCCGCGTACGAGCCCATGGCCAGGGCGATGTCCGCCTCGGCCCAGAAGCGGTGGTACGTGAAGACGGGCGCGGCGCCGCCCTTGAGGTAGGCCTCGATCTTCGACCAGGCCGGGTCGTTCTTGTAGAAGGACCGGATCGAGGAGAACGTCGAGGAGGAGTTGATCGCGTCGCCGTTCGGCATCTTGCCGCTCCAGCCGCTCGGCACGTACACGCTGTCGCCGAACCTGCTGTAGTCGCTGCGGGTCTCGGGGACCGCGATGCCGAGGCTGTCCTGGTAGTTGGCCCACATGCCGTCCAGCAGCGCCTTCGCCGTCGACTTCGCCGTCGTGTCACCGGACTTGGCGGCGTAGTAGGTGAGCGTCTTGGCGTAGGCGGCCGTCACGCCGACGTCGTTCGTGTAGTCGGCGACGGTGACGTGCAGTCCGCTGTTGCTGCCGGGGCTCGACGCGTTCCAGGTGTCGGGCTGGCCCGACCACTGGAGGGTGGAGGGGATCCGGTAGGTGCCGTCCGGGTTGATCGTGGTCTTGGACAGCGCCCACTTCACCCACTTGTCGAGGATCGCCTTGGCGGTGGCGTTCCCGGTCTGCTGGTAGTACTCGGCGACCCGCTCCATCGACCAGGCCTGGAACCCGAACCACTGGTTCGAGGGCGGGTCGTGGTAGACGGGCTGCCAGTCGTAGTACATGCCGTAGAACGTCGAGGTGCCCGCCGGCGGGGTGGCGTACCGGCCCTGCCAGCTGTTGGTCGCGCCACCCGCGATCGCGCCCTCGGACGACTGCAGCCACTGGTAGAACTCCAGCTGCCGCTGCAGCGACTTGCCCCAGTCGGCCGCGCCGGTCGCCGACTTCGGCTTCAGGTCGGCGTACGAGCTGAGCGCGTAGGCCGCGAGCGGGTTCTGGTAGCCGCCGTGGACATGGCTGGAGCCGATCCGCCAGGCCCAGCCCGCGCTGGTGTCGGTGGCGCCGCCCCAGGCGTAGTACCAGGACAGCAGGTAGTGCGAGGCGTCCTTGCCGGTGCCGGCCGGGCAGGACGAGGCGCCCACACAGTTGCCGATCTTCTTGAAGTACTTGTCGTACATCGCGTACCGCAGGTAGTCGCCCATCTTCGCGGCCTTGGCGACCGTCGCGGACACGTCACCGCCCTTGCCCTGCGTCTTCGCCCACACGTCGGCCCAGTACGCGGCCTGCACCGCGCGCGCGTCCGCGTCCGGGGCGTCCGTGTACTTCCACTGCCTGGCGTAGGAGGAGTCGCCGGTGAACAGGTCCAGATAGCCGTTGGTGCCGCCGTACTTGAAGGCGTCGCAGGTCGGCTGCGGGACGGTCTCCCAGACCGACTCCTGCGCACCGCGCTGGAAGGTGTTGATGTACGACGGCCCGGTGGCCGTCGGCCCCGCCTCGCACTTGCCGGGCTCGTTGCCGTAGCCGTAGACGTTGTCCACGTCCTGGATCCAGTGCATGCCGTAGACGTCGTCCGTGCCGTAGGCCGACTTCAGCTCACCGGCGATCGGGTCCGGGCCGACCGACACCGACGTGTCCAGCTTCGCCGGATACTCGTTCGGTGTGTCCAGCTCCGGGGCGTACGTCGCCGGCTTCGAGGCGTTGTAGAAGGAGTTCGTCGGCTGGTCGGCGTGGGTGGGGATCATGTACTTCTCCATGAGGTCCCACGCGCCGTTGAACTTTGACCAGTCGCCGGTGACCTTGCCGTACATGGCCTGCAGCCAAAGAAGGTAGCTGTATGCCTCCGACGTGGTCTCGTGGCCCTGGTCCGGGGCCTCCACGATCAGCGTCTCCACCGAGTGGTAGGGGATGCCCTCGGGGGAGAAGTAGCCGTTCGCCGGGTTGGTGATCTTCCCGTACAGGTCCAGGAAGCGGGCGTCGTACGCCTTCGTCGCGGCCAGCTCGGTCACCGTGACCGTCGCCTTGGTGTGGCCGGTCGCCGAGGCCGTGAAGGTGGCGCTCCCGGTGCCGGAGGCGTCGGCCGTGATCGTCACCGGCTGCGCGGTGCTCCAGTTCGACGGGGTGAAGGTCAGCGAGGAGCCGTCGGTGACGGACAGTCCCGTGTTGCCGTCCGTGCGGGCCACGCTCACCGTCACGTTCGCACTCGGCTGCGTCGACAGCTTCACCGAGAACGATCCCGTCCTGCCCTGCCGGATGCCCAGCTGGGCCGGGGAGGCCACGACGGCGGGTCCCGAGGCGACCGTGATGCCGACCGGCGTGGACTCGGCGGAGGCTCCGAGGCTGTCGTACGCCTTCGCCACCAGCGAATGACTGCCCACGGTCAAACTGGAGACCGGGAGCGAGTACGGCGCGCTCGTGTCGGTGCCCAGCAGCGTGGTGTCGTCGTAGAACTCCACCTTGCTGATCGTCGCGTTGTCGGCAGCCGCCGCGGTCGCCGCGAGCGGCACCGCGTCCCCCTGTGTGTAGACCGCGCCCGCGCCGGGGCTGGTCAGCACGGTGACCGGCGGCTGGTGCGCACCGGCGCAGGTGGTGCCGTTGACCGCGAAGGAGGTGGGGGCGGCGTTGGCGCCGCTGTAGGTGAACTGGGCCCCCGTGGAGACCGCGGCTCCGGATGCGATCGTGCCGTTGTACGAGGCGTTCTGCACGGTGATCGTCTGGCCGGACTGGGACCAGGTGCCGTTCCAGCCGTTCGTCAGTTTCTGGTTTCCGGTGTAGCCGTAGGCCAGGGTCCAGCCGTCGATGGCGGCCGTGCCGCGGTTGGTGATCGTGAGGTCGGCGGTGAAGCCGGAACCCCAGTCGTTCGTCTTGTAGTCGACGCTGCACTGGACGGTCGCCGCGTGCGCGGCCGTCGTACCGGTGGCGAGCATGGTCAGGGGCAGGGCGAGCGCGGCCAGTGCGGCGGTCCACCATCGCCGCGCGGCTCTGCGTCTGCGTCCGGGATCCATGTGCTGGTTCCTCCTTGCGGCTTGCGGCTCGGAAAGAGTCAAGGCTTGAACCAGTGGGAGCGCTCCCATAGTGGGGATGAGGGTGAGAGCGGTCAAGGTGCTTGAAGAGTCGAAAAGATTCGACCTGCTCCGTTGAGGAAAATTCAAGCAACTCCCCTGGGCAACCAAGCCACTTGCCGCTACCTTCCTTCGCACCAGTGGGAGCGATTCCATTCAGTCGACGCGTCCGTCACGGCGCGCCAAGCTGCAAGGAGTCGCTCATGCGACACCCCCCGCGTTCAGTACTTTTAGCCGTCGCCGGTGCGGTCGCGCTTCTCGGAAGCGCGGTCGTCCCGGTGGTCACGGCTGAGGGAGCCACCCCCGCCTGCACGGTGGAGTACGCCGTCACCAGTCAGTGGGACAACGGCTTCCAGGGCTCCGCGAAGATCACCAACAACCGCTCCGCACTGACCGGTTGGCAGCTCGGCTTCGACTTCGCGAGCGGTCAGAAGGTCACCCAGGGCTGGAACGCCAAGTGGTCCCAGTCCGGCACCACCGTGACCGCCGCCAACGAGAGCTGGAACGGCGCCCTCGGCGCCGGCGCGAGCGTCAGCGCCGGGTTCCTCGGCTCCTGGTCGGGGAGCAACGCCGCACCGACGGCGTTCAAGCTCAACGGCACCACGTGCAACGTGGATTCCGACCCGACGACACCCCCGCCGACCGATCCGCCCCCGTCCAACGGCACCGCGCCCGCCCTGCACGTCTCGGGCACCAAGCTCGTGGACGCCGCCGGCAAGTCCCGTCGTCTGCTCGGCGTGAACCGCTCCGGCGGCGAGTTCATGTGCGTGCAGGGCTACGGCATCTGGGACGGCCCGGTGGACGACGCGGCGATCAAGGCGATCGCCGACTGGAAGGCGAACGCCGTCCGCATCCCGCTCAACGAGGAGTGCTGGCTGGGCCTTTCCAACATCAAGCCCGAGTACGGCGGCACGAACTACATCAACGCCGTCAAGGACCTGGTGGCCCGCGTCGAGGCGCACGGCCTGACCCCGATCCTCGAGATGCACTGGTCCTACGGCCAGTACACCGGCAACTCCGCCGGCTGCTCCGACGTGCACGCCACCTGCCAGAAGCCGATGCCCGACATGCAGTACGCCCCGTCCTTCTGGGCGTCGGTCGCCGGCACCTACAAGGACGACCAGGCGGCCGTGTTCGACCTGTTCAACGAGCCCTACCCGGACCGGGCGACCGCCGGCACGACGGACGCCTGGAAGTGCTGGCGGGACGGCGGCACCTGCCCCGGGATCTCCTACGAGGTCGCCGGTGTGCAGGATCTCGTCGACAGCATCCGCAGTGCCGGCGCGAAGAACGTCATCATGGCCGGCGGGCTCGCGTACTCGAACGACCTGAGCCAGTGGCTGACGTACAAGCCCACGGATCCGACCGGCAATCTCGCCGCCGCCTACCACGTCTACAACTTCAACACCTGCGCGAGCGAGAGCTGCTGGAACTCCACGCTCGCCCCGGTCGCGGCCCAGGTGCCGCTGGTCGCCGGCGAGATCGGCGAGAACACCTGCTCGCACGGCTTCGTCGACCAGGTCATGAAGTGGTTCGACGACCGCGACCTGTCCTACCTCGGCTGGACCTGGAACACCTGGGACTGCTCCTCGGGCCCGTCCCTGATCAGCGCCTACGACGGGACACCCACCGCGTTCGGCATCGGGCTGCGTGACCATCTGCGCGCCCTCAACCCGTAAGCCTCGGGCAAGACTCACGGAAGAAGGAAACCCGCACTCATGAGTCGTACCAGAACGTCACTGCTCGCCGCCCTGGCACTGGTCGCCGGGGCCTTCGGGACGGCGCTCACCGCCGCACCGGCCGGCGCCGCCACCACCTCCATCCCCTGCACCGTCGACTACAAGGTGCAGAACCAGTGGGACACCGGCTTCACCGCCGCCGTCACCATCACCAACAACGCGGCCGCGAAGTCGAGTTGGTCGGTGAAGTGGTCGTACGCCGGAAACCAGCAGGTGACCAGCGGCTGGAACGCCAAGATCACCCAGAGCGGCACGGCCGTCACCGCGAACAACGAGTCCTACAACGGCACGCTGGCCACGGGCGGTTCGGTCAGCTTCGGCTTCAACGGCTCCTACAGCGGTACCAACGCCGTACCCACCACGTTCACCCTCGACGGCGTCACCTGCAACGTCGACGACGGCGGCAGCGGGGGCGGCGGAGGAGGCGGCGGGAACGGCGGCGGCACCGGCACCCGCGTCGACAACCCCTACGCCGGCGCCAAGGTGTACGTGAACCCGGAGTGGTCGGCGAAGGCCGCCGCCGAACCGGGCGGCAGCCGCGTGTCCAACCAGCCCACCGGCGTCTGGCTCGACCGCATCGCCGCGATCAACGGAGTGGGCGGGAGCATGGGGCTGCGCGCCCACCTGGACGCGGCCCTCGCCCAGAAGGGCAGCAACGAAGAGGTCGTCCAGCTGGTCGTCTACGACCTGCCGGGCCGGGACTGCGCGGCACTGGCCTCCAACGGCGAACTCGGCCCCACCGAGATCGACAAGTACAAGACACAGTTCATCGACCCGATCGCGGCGATCCTGTCCGACCCCAAGTACGCCTCGCTCAGGATCGTCACCACCATCGAGATCGACTCGCTGCCCAACCTCGTCACCAACACCGGCAGCCGTGCCACCGCCACCCCGGCCTGCGACACCATGCTCGCCAACGGCAACTACGTGAAGGGCGTCGGCTACGCCCTCGCCAAGCTCGGCGCCATCCCCAACGTCTACAACTACCTCGACGCCGGCCACCACGGCTGGATCGGCTGGGACGACAACTTCGGCGCGGCCGCAGGCGTGTTCAAGCAGGCCGCCACCAGCGAGGGCGCGACGGTGGACGACGTCCAGGGCTTCATCACCAACACCGCGAACTACAGCGCCCTGAAGGAGGACAACTTCACCGTCGACGACAGCGTCAACGGCACCTCGGTGCGCCAGTCGAAGTGGGTCGACTGGAACCGCTACGTCGACGAGCAGTCCTTCGCCCAGGCCTTCCGCAACCAGCTGGTCTCGGTCGGCTTCAACTCCGGCATCGGCATGCTGATCGACACCTCCCGCAACGGCTGGGGCGGCACCGCCCGCCCGACCGGACCCGGCCCGAAGACCAGCGTGGACACCTACGTCGACGGCGGCCGCTACGACCGCCGTATCCACGTCGGCAACTGGTGCAACCAGTCCGGTGCCGGCCTCGGCGAGCGTCCGCAGGCCGGCCCGGCCGCCGGGATCGACGCCTACGTGTGGATGAAGCCCCCGGGCGAGTCCGACGGCTCCAGCAGCGCCATCGCGAACGACGAGGGCAAGGGCTTCGACCGCATGTGCGACCCGACGTACACGGGCAACGCCCGCAACGGCAACAACATGTCGGGCGCCCTGGCGAACGCACCGCTGTCCGGACACTGGTTCTCCGCCCAGTTCCAGCAGCTGATGCAGAACGCCTACCCGCCGCTGTCCTGACCGGATGAGCGCCCGCCGGGGTCGGTCCTCCAGGGACCGGCCCCGGCGGATCGCCAGCCTGCTTTTGCCGGACCGGCAACACCGCTGGCCCGCGGCCGGTGCGCCGTCGCACGCTGACCGCATACCGACGAGAGGCTGGGCACCATGGCGCACGACCACCACCACGAGCACGACCAAGATCACCGCCACGGGCACGGGCACGGGCACGGCACCGACATCGACTGGGCCGAGATGGCACCGCACCTGGAGACCCAGGCGGAGCTGTTCACCCCCGTCTACGAGCGGGCCATGGCCTGGCTGGCGAAGGAGGTGACCGAGCCGGGGCTGATCGTCGACGCGGGCAGCGGCCCCGGCGTCGTCGCCTGCCTGTTCGCGGAGGCCTTCCCCGGGGCGAGGATCGTGGCCGTCGACAGCACCGAGCCGCTGCTGGAGCGCGCTCGCGAGCGCGCCGTACGACAGGGCGTGGCGGACCGCTTCGACACCCTCGCCGGTGAACTGCCGGGTGTGCTGGGCGAGTTGGAGTACCCGGCCGATCTGCTGTGGGCCAGCCGCAGCCTGCACCACCTCGGCGACCAGCGGGCCGCGCTCGCCGCGTTCGCCGCCCGGGTCGCCCCCGGCGGCACCATTGCCCTCCTCGAAGGCGGCCTCCCCTCCCGCTTCCTGCCCCGTGACATCGGCATCGGACGCCCCGGACTCCAGGAGCGGCTGGACGTGGTGGAGGCGGAGTGGTTCGCGCGGATGCGGGCCGAGCTGCCCGGCTCGGTCGCGGTGACCGAGGACTGGCCGGCCCTGCTGACCTCGGTCGGCCTGAAGCACACCCGCACCCGCAGCTTCCTGCTCGACCTGCCGGCCCCGGCGACCGACCGGGCCCGCGCCTATGTGGCCGCCTCCCTGACCCGGGTGAGTGAAGCGGCCGCCGAGAGCCTCGACGCCGAGGACCTGGCCACCCTGGACCGCCTGCTCGACCCGGCCGACCCGGCGAGCGTGCACCGCAGGCCGGACGTGTTCGTCCTGGGTGCGTACACGGTCCACACGGCGGTACGGCCGGTCTGAGCACCCGCCGCCACCTCCCCTCGGTGCCGTACTGCCGTACCTGTGACGGGACTTGACTTGGAGAACGCTCGAAGTGATGGACTGCGGGCGTTCACCGACACACAGGGGGAAACCATGAACGACGCTCCGGTCGCGCTCATCACCGGTGGCGGCAGCGGTATCGGCGCCGCCGTCGCCCGGCAGCTGCTCGACGCCGGGTACCGGGTGACGGTCACCGGGCGCGGGGAGCAGCGGCTGCGGGACTTCGCCGACAGCCTGGGCAATCCCGACGAACTGCTGACGGTCGCCGGCAGCGCGTCGGCATACGAGGACGTACAGGACGCGGTCGACCGTACCCTCAAGGCGTACGGCCGACTGGACACCGTCGTCGCCAACGCCGGCTTCGCCACCCACGACACCGTCGCCGACGGCGACCCGTCCGGCTGGACCGAGATGGTCCTCACCAACGTCCTCGGCCCCGCCCTGCTCGTCCGGGCCTCCGTCGACGCGTTGAAGGAGACCGGCGGCCGGATCGTCCTCATCGGCAGCGTCGCCGGGTTCGTGCACGGGCCGGGCAACCTCTACGGCGCCACCAAGTGGGCGGTCACCGGGCTCGCCGAGAACACCCGGCGCCAGGTCACGGAGTTCGGGATCGGCGTCACGCTGGTCGCCCCCGGCCGGGTGGAGACCCCGTTCTGGGACGGGCTCGGCAGCCTGCCCCCGGGTCATCTCCTGACCGCGGACCAGATCGCCGACTCGGTGGTCTGGGCGATCCGGCAGCCGGCCGGGGTCGACGTCAACACCGTGGTCGTACGTCCGCTGGGGCAGCCCAACTGACGTACACACGGCATCAGTTGTTAGCGAGGAACTGCTTGGCCAGCTGGTCCCCGAGGGAGACGGCCGCGCTGTGGCTCTCGATGGGGGAGACCTTGGAGTTCTTGAACAGGATGTACGTCACGCCGGAGTCGGCCCCGCCGGTGGCCGGGTCGGGGTCGATACCGAGCGCCTTGGCGGTGGCGTACGAGGCCTCACCGATGATCTTCGTGGGGCCGGTGTCGCCGACGACGGCGTACTCGACCTTGTTGTTGTAGATGACGGCGACGACACCGCCGCCCTTGATGCCCGCGCCGGAGTAGTTCCAGATGCTGCTGGAGCTGGGCACCACGACGTACGGCAGGGACTCCGCCTTCAGCGGCTTGCCGTCGGACTGGTGGAAGGCGGTGTCGTCCTGGTACCAGGGGTCGCGGTTCTCGTTGCAGTTGGTGGTGCGCTGGCCGTCGCAGTCGATGTCCATGTCGGCCTTCCAGAACACCGCGCCGTTCTTGCCGCACACGGGGACCGTGGCCGAGGTCTCGTCATCGGTCTTGTACTTGCCGTGGGAGATCTGCGAACAGGACGTCACCTTGGCCAGCAGGTCGGCCGCGCTCACCGAGCCCTCCTGGGCGGAGGCGGGTGCGGGGTCGCCCGAGGCGTTGGCGGGCAGCACTCCGGCGGCGAGGAGGGCGGCCCCGGAGGCCGCGGCGAGGGTCAGTGTTCGAAGACGCACTGTGGGGGACCCTTCTGTTAGGAAAGTTTCCTTACCGGGTGCCGTACAAGGTGGCCCCTCCCGCATGTCCTCGTCAAGTCCCTGCGGGGAAGTCGCGCAGGCTGGGCCGTTTGCGGCGACTTCGCCACCGGATGCAGTGAATTGCCCCCCGGGGAACACTGGTCATGTCGAACCGGGAGGTGGATCGTCATGTTCGTACGCACCGTCTATGTGACCGGCGACCCCGCGAAGATCGACACGGCCATCAGAGCCCTGAACACGGAAGGGCGCGAGCTGCTCCAGGAGCGTCCGGGCTACTGCGGAGCCGGGGTCTTCGTGGACCGGGACCTCGGCAAGCTGCTGGGCGTGAGCTGGTGGGACACGGCCGAGGCGCGGCACAACAGCGACGAGGTCATGCAGCTGCGCAGGCAGGCCATGCTCGGGCCGTTCGCCGGCACGCTGACGGTGGAGAACTTCGAGGCGGTGGTGTACCACCCCCTCCAACCACCACGCATGGGCGGCGGACTGCGCGTCACGCGGGTGGAGTTCGACCCCGCGGACATCGATCTGGTCGTCGAGACGTTCCGGTCGACCGTGGCTCCGCGCCTGGAGACGCTGCCGGGCCTGGCCACGATCGGCCTGCTCGTCGACCGGGAGCGCGGTACGGGCCAGGCCTACGCCCTCTTCGTCGACCGCGACTCGATGGTGGTCTCGCGGGCCGGCCAGGCGGCCGCCCGGCACGAAGGTGTGGCCAAGGCGCAGGTGAACGTCGTCGGTCTGGAGGAGTTCGAGGTCGTGCACACGGACGTGCACGTCGGCTGACCGGGCCCGCGCCGGTGTCCGGACAGCCCCCTCCGGTGCGGAAGTTCAGGAAAACGGCCGTCCGCCCTGCTGCTCAAGCAGGGTGAACGGCCGTTCGTGGGGCGGGTGTCAGCCCATGTCGAAGGTGGCCGGGTCCGGACCGAGCCGGCGGTCCTCGTTGAGGGCGCTGATCGCCGCGAGGTCCTCGTCGTCCAGGCTGAAGTCGAACACCTCGATGTTCTCCTTGATCCGCGACGGCGTCACGGACTTCGGGATCACGACATTGCCCAGCTGGAGGTGCCAGCGCAGCACGACCTGGGCCGGCGTGCGGTTGTGCTTCTGGCCGATGGCGACGATGGCCGGCACCTCCAGCAGGCCCTTGCCCTGGCCGAGCGGCGACCAGGCCTCGGTCCTGATGCCCTGCTCCGAGTGGAACGAGCGCGCCGCGCGCTGCTGCAGGTGCGGGTGCAGCTCGATCTGGTTGACCGCCGGGATGACCGAGGTCTCCGCGATCAGCTGCTGCAGGTGCTCGGGGAGGAAGTTGGAGACGCCGATCGCCTTGACGCGGCCTTCGGCGTAGAGCTTCTCGAACGCCTTGTAGGTGTCGAGGTACTTGCCCCGGGACGGCAGCGGCCAGTGGATCAGGTACAGGTCCAGATAGTCGAGACCCAGCTTCTCCAGCGACGCGTCGAACGCGCGCAGCGTGGAGTCGTACCCCTGGTCGCTGTTCCAGAGCTTGGTGGTGACGAAGACGTCCTCACGGGGCAGGCCGGAGGCGGCGATGGCCTTTCCGGTGCCCTCTTCGTTGCCGTAGATCGCGGCTGTGTCGATGCTGCGGTACCCGGCCTCGAGCGCCGTGGCGACGGCCCGCTCGGCCTCGTCGTCCGGCACCTGCCAGACGCCGAAGCCCAGCTGGGGCATCTCGACGCCGTTGTTGAGGATGATCGGGGGGACCTTGCTGCTCACGAGCTTCTTGATCCTTCGGTTGTCGACAGGTGGTACTCCCATCGTCAACGATCACGCGCCGACCTGCATTCCTGACCGCGGAATCCGTGCCAACTGACCGGCGAGTCAGTTCCCGGAAGCTCAGATTGGCCGGAAACGCATCCGACGTTATCGGTCCGGACCATTGACCGCGGCCCTTCATCCCGGGACTCTGTATCGCGCCACCGGACGTGTCGATGAACCCGGTGCATGCATGTGAACGGCCTCTGACCATGGCCGCTGTCTGCCCTCTGAGATCCCCCACCCTCAGGAAAGCGGGTACGCGCACATGAACAAAACCCTGCCCACGACCCCCCGTGCGGCCCTCCAGGACCCGAAGACATCGGATGAAAAGGCCTGGCGGAGTCCGGGCTACCAGATCGTGGAAACCGCACTCGAAGTGACCGCCTACGCGCTCGCCGACCGCCGCGCCCCCGAGCCGCCGCAGGCCTCATGAGCACGACCGTTCCGCCCGTCCGGGACGCCTCGACCGTCCCCCGTACCGACGTCCCCGTCACCGTCCCGCCCACCGGCGCCGTCTGGCCGGCCGCCGAGTTCACCGAGCGGCTGCGCGCCGTCACCGCGGCCCGCTACCACGACCGGCACCCCTTCAACCTGCGGATGCACCGCGGCGAGCTGACCCCCGCCGAACTGCGCCGCTGGATCGCCGCACGCTTCCACTACCAGCGGCACATCCCCGTCAAGGACGCCCTGATCCTCGCCGGGCTCGACCGGCCCGAGCAGCGCCGCCTCTGGCTGCGCCGCATCCGTGACCACGACGGCACGGGGGACGGCGGCCCGGGGAGCGAGGGCGGCATCGAGCGCTGGCTGCGGCTCGGTGAGGCGGCCGGCCTCGGCCGCGAGGAGCTGTGGGACGCCTCCCGGGTGCCGCCCGGGGTGCGGTTCGCGGTCGAGGCCTACGTCACCTTCTGCCGGCTGCGCCCCACGCTGGACGCCGTCGCCGCCTCCCTGACCGAGCTGTCCGCACCGGACCTGATGCGCACCCGCATCGCCGCCTTCGAACGTCACTACCCGTGGATCGACCCGGCCGGTCTCGCCTACTTCCGCACCCGTGTCACCCAGGGCGCCCGTGACGGGGAGGAGGCCCTCGCCCTGGTCCTCGCCACCGCCCGCACCCGTGCGCAGCAGGAACGGGCGGTGGCCGCGCTCACCTTCAAGTGCGAGGTGCTGTGGGCGCTGCTGGACGCGGTGGACGGGAGCACCTCGTGAGCTTCTCGCGTCCCGCGGCGCGCCGGTCGCCTCCCACAGTCCTCCAGCCGCTTCCCGCAGCCCGCCGGAACCCGACCGCCTGGCGTCCCGCCCTCGCCCGGGGCGTCCTGCTGCGGCACGACCCGGTGCGGGACACGGACCTGTTGCTGCTGCCGGAACGCGTTGTCGTCCTGCACGGCAGCGGGGGCGCCGTCCTCGGGCGGTGCGACGGCAGCCGGACCGTGGCCGGCATCGTCGCCGAACTGTCCGCGGAGTACCCCGGCGCACCCGTCGCCGTCGAAGTCCCGGACTTCCTGGCCGGGTTGCGCAAGGAGGGCTGGCTGACATGACGACCGTCGCTCCGCCATGGGCCCTGCTCGCCGAACTCACCCACGCCTGCCCGCTGCGGTGCGGCTATTGTTCGAACCCCGTCGAACTGGTCGGTCGGTCAGTGGAGTTGACCACAGAGCACTGGACCGGGGTGTTCCGGCAGGCGGGTGACCTCGGGGTCGTCCACACCCATCTGTCCGGCGGCGAGCCACTGCTGCGCCGAGATCTGCCCGAGCTGGTGGCGGCCGCGGATGCGGCGGGCCTGTACACCCAGCTCGTCACCAGCGGGGTGGGCCTCGGCGAGCGACGGCTGGCCGGGCTGGCCGAGTCCGGGCTGCGCAGTGTGCAGCTGTCCGTGCAGCACGCGGACCCGGATGTCGCCGAACGCATCGCGGGCGTACGGTCGTTCGCGGCGAAGCAGCGCGCGGCCCGGCTGGTCCGCGAGGCGGGACTGCCTCTCGGGATCAACGCCGTCCTGCACCGCGGCAATCTCGACGCCCTGGACGAGCTGATCCGGCTCGCCGTGGACTGGGGCGCGGACCGGCTCGAACTGGCCCACACCCAGTACCACGGGTGGGCGCTGCGCAACCGCACCGCCCTGCTGCCCACACCCGGCCAGGTCGAACGGGCCCGCTCGACCGTCGCCCACTGGCGCGAACGACTGGGCGACACCCTGGAGTTGGTGTGGGTGGCCCCAGATCTGCTGGATGCCACCCCGAAACCGTGCATGGGCGGCTGGGGTCGCATCTCGCTCACCGTCGCCCCCGACGGCACGGTCCTGCCCTGCCCGGCCGCGAACAGCCTGCCGGGTCTGGACCCGCCGAACGTCCGGGAGCACCGACTGGACCGGATCTGGCGGGAGTCGAAGGCTTTCAACGTCTTCCGGGGCGAGTCCTGGATGCCCGAGCCCTGCCGTGGCTGCGCCCTGCGCGCCACCGACCACGGCGGCTGCCGCTGCCAGGCCTACGCCCTCACCGGCGACCCCGCCCGCACCGACCCGGCCTGCCGGCACGCCCCGGACCACTCCCTCGTACGCGACCTCGTGGGCGCGCCCCGGCGGCTCGCGTACGCCTACCGAGAAGCAGCGAGTGAAGCCCCGCGAGAAGCCCAGTGACAAGTTCAGCCAGAAGTTCAGCGAGAGGAAGGAACATGAGACGCCGACGCCTGCGCGCGGCCCTGACGGCACTCGCGCTCACCACCGCCGGCCTGGCCGCGCTCCCCGCGGCCGTACCCCCGGCCGCAGCCGCCCCGGCTCCCGCCCTGCCGCGGCCTGCCGCCGCCCCCGACTGGTCCACGGCCGTGGTCGACTCCACCTTGGCCCGCTATACGCCGACCAGCATCGGCGGCTGGTCCTACCCGGTCGGCCTCTACCTCTACGGCCAGTACCTCACCTACCGGCGCACCCACGAAGCGCGCTACCTCACCTACATCAAGAGCTACGTCGACCGCTTCGTGAAGAGCGACGGCTCCATCGACCAGTCCTTCAACAACCTGGACAGCATGCAGGCCGGCCGCCTCTTGGTGATCCTGCACCACGAGACCGGCCAGGACCGCTACCGCAAGGCGGCGAAGAAGATCCGCGACCGCCTCGCCACCTACCCGCGCACCGCCGACGGCGGCTTCTGGCACGCGGACAACAGCAGTCGCGCCCACCAGCTCTGGGCGGACGGCGTCTACATGGTGAACCCGTTCCTCGTCGAGTACGGCCGGGAGTTCGGCGACAGCGCGTACACGAACGACGAGGCGGCCCGGCAGCTGACCGTCTACGGCAGCCATCTCCAGGTCGCAGGCGGCCTGTTGAAGCATGCCTACGACGAGTCGAAGAGCGCGAGCTGGGCCGACCCGCAGACCGGGCTAGCCCCCGAGCACTGGTGCCGCGCGGTCGGCTGGTACTCGATGGCGATCGTCGGCGTCCTCGACGCGATCCCGGCGAACCACTCCGGGCGGCCCCAACTCCTCGGCATCTTCCGACGGCTGGCGGCAGGCCTGGAGCGGTACCAGGACCCGGCCAGTGGCCGTTGGTTCCAGGTCATGGACAAGGGGAGCAGAAGCGACGACTGGACCGAGACGTCCTGCTCCAGCATGTTCACCTACGCCCTGTCGCGCGGTGTCCAGCAGGGATATCTCGACCCGCACTACGCGGCCGTCGCCCGGCACGGCTACGAGGGCGTGCTGGCGAAGATCTCGGTCGGCGCCGACGGCCGCACCAACCTCGCCGACATCTCCGTCGGCACCAACGTCGGCGACTACGCGTACTACGCCGCCCGCACCCGGGCCGTCAACGACTTCCACGGCCTGGGCGCCTTCCTGATCATGAACGAGCAACTGCGAGGAGAATAATGTCATGAGCACGTCCAGAAGGGCGGTGCTCGGCGCCGCGCTGGGCGGCGCGGCCGGAGCCGCCGTCGGCCTGCCGACCCCGGCCCGGGCCGCGTCCTGGCAGCTCAAGTGGTCCCCGTCCGCGAGCGCCGACGGACTGGGCGCCTTCGAGACCGTCGAGGACGACCGCGCCGACTCGCACTCCGCGGGGCACCCGCACATCTACGCCACGGGCGACAACTGGCGCTTCACCATGCACACGGTCGACCGCGACACCTCGACCGACCGCCAGCGCCAGGAGGTCACCGGCCTGCGCACGAGCGGCAGCAGCTACCTCAAGTGGACCGAGGGTCAGACCTGGCGGATCACGTACTCGATGTACATCCCCAGCTCGCTGAAGGCGACCACCACCTTCACGCACATCATGCAGATGAAGCAGCCCGGCAACGGTACGTCGCCGATCGTCGTGCAGTCCCTGCGCCGGGTGAACGGAAAGCAGACCATCGAGCTGAAGCTCGCGATCGACGACATCCTGGTCGGCCGCACCGACCTGGACCCACTGCACGACAAGTGGACCGACGTCGACTTCCAGATCAAGGTCGGCAACGGTTCGGCAGGTTCGGTCCGCTGGATCCTCAAGAGCGGCTCGACGACCGTGATCGACAAGGCGAGGACCGGCGTCGACACCTTCCTCGCCGACCGCGTCCGCCCGAAGTGGGGCATCTACCGCTCCCTCGGCGACACCTCCGGCTCCCTGCAGAACACCTATCTCCTGCTCACCAACCTCCGCGGCTACCAACTCGTCTGAGGAGCCGTCCCATGCGTTCCAGCCCCCCGCACGGCAGAGGTGCGGCGGCGATCGTCCTGTTCGTCGTCGCCGTCGTCCTCGGCCTCACCCACCCCGCCGCCCTCGCGGCCCCCGAGCCCGCGCCCCGCGCCGCCGCCGTCTTCGACGTACGCGACTACGGCGCCAAGGGCGACGGTTCCACCAACGACACCCCCGCCGTCAACAAGGCCATCACCGCGGCGAGTTCGGCGGGCGGCGGCACCGTCCGATTCCCGGCCGGCACCTACAAGTCCAAGAACACCATCCACATGAAGAGCGACGTGACGCTCCAGGTCGACACGGGCGCCACGATCCAGGGCTCCTCCGCGGACACCTACGACCCGCCCGAGTCCAACCCCTACGACAAGTACCAGGACTACGGGCACAGCCACTTCCACAACGCGATGATCTCCGGCGACCGGCTCACGAACATCGGCTTCGTCGGCGGCGGTGTCATCGACGGCGCAGGCAACCTGATCACCGGCAACCCGAGGCCGGGCGAGGCCGACAAGATCCTCTCGCTGACCCGCTGCGACGGACTGCGGATCGGTGACGGCCTCACCCTGCGCCGAGGCGGCCATTTCGCCGCCCTGGTCAACGGCTGCAAGAACGTGACGTCGGACCACCTGACCATCGACACCGCGAGCGACCGCGACGGTTGGAACATCATCTCCACGACCGACGTCACGGTCACCAACGCGCACATCAAGGCCAACGACGACGCGCTCGTCTTCAAGAGCGACTACGCTCTCGGCGCCAAGCTCCCCAACGGCCATGTCCGGGTGAGCGATTCGTACCTCTCGGCGCGGTGCTGCAACGCCCTGATGTTCGGCTCCGAGACCTGCGGCGACTTCTCGGACTACCAGTTCGAGAGGATCCGTATCGAGGGCGCCGACAAGTCCGGCCTCGGCATGGTGTCCATGGACGGCGCGAAGATCTCCGACGTCCACTACCGCGACATCACCATGAGGAACGTCCACTCGCCGATCATGCAGAAGATCGGCACGCGCAAGCGCTGCGGCAACAGCCCGGGTGTCGGCTCGATCAGCGACGTGACGTACGACGACGTCACGGCCACCGGCAACAGCCCGTCCTTCAGCCCGACCCTGTGGGGCGAGACCGGCCACCGGATCAGCGGCATCACCTTCCACCACGTCGACATCACCGTGCCCGGCGGCAACGGAACCATGTCCACCGCGGTGCCCAGCAACGACCCGAACGACTACAACCCCAAGAGCATCGGCACCCGGCCCGCCTACGGCTGGTACCTGCACAACGCCGACCATGTGCGGTTCACCGACAGCTCCGTGAAGTCCGCCGCCGACGACGGCCGCCCGGCGGTCATCGCCAACGCGGCGAGCGACATCCGCTTCACCCGCTTCACCGCCCAGCGCGGCGCCGGCTCCCCGCACGACGCCGGCTTCCAGAACGTCGCCGGTTACTGCCTGACGGACAGCCGCACCACCTCGGGCGGCGCCCTGCGGATCTCGTCCACCGGGTCCACCGAAAACTGCGGTACGGCGGCTGGGCCCCTCGATCTGGAGAACCCCCGCCAGGACTTCCTCCGGGCCTCGGTCGGCGGCCTCTTCCTGCACTGGGGCCTGCGCACCGCCCCCGCCCACACCAGTTGCGGCGCCTGGGAGAACGACGTCACCAGCGGCGGCTGGACCCCGGACTACTGGGTGAACGAAGCCCGCAAACTGCACACGCAGTACCTCGTCCTGGCCACGTTCCACAGCCGACTGGGCTACGCCCGCCCCTGGCCGTCCAAGATCCCCGGCTCCTGCTCCACCAAGCGGGACTTCCTCGGCGAGCTGATCACGGCGGCCAAGGCCAAGGGCATGAAGGTCATCCTCTACATGACCGACGACCCCCAGTGGCACGCCGAGGGCGGCCACGAGTGGCTCGACTCGGCCGCCTACTCCGCCCACAAGGGCAAGAACGTCGACCTGACCACCCGCGACGGCTTCGGGCAGTTCAGCTACGACAACTTCTTCGAGGTCATGGACCGTTACCCCGACCTCGGCGGCTTCTGGATCGACAACGACAACGCGTACTGGGAGAGCCACAACCTCTACGCGCAGATCTACCAGAAGCGCCCGAACTACACGCTCAGCAACAACAACGAAGACACGCCGATCATGGACATGATCAGCAATGAGCAGAAGACAGGAATGACGCCCGCCTACGACTACCCCCAGGCCGTGTACACGGCCCAACCCCGGCTGACCGAGGCCGACTTCAAGCTGCCCTCGACCGGCGCCTGGTGGTACGACGGCTCCAACCCGTCGGTCGACCGAGCGCTCACCCTCGGCCGCCTCGTCACCAACGCCGGCTCCTCGGTCAAAGCCCTGATGGCCGAGACCGCCCAGGTCAACGGCAAGTTCCCGGCCAACCAGGCCGCCTTCAACAACTTCGCCAACAGCTATCTCGACCCCATCTGGGAGTCCCTGCACGGCACCGAGGGCGGCGGCTACCTGTACGGCGGCCTCAAGCCGGGCTTCTGGAACGACGGCGCCCACGGCGTGACCACGATCAGCAGGACGGACCCGAACCGCCAGTACATCCACGTGCTGACCCCGCCCGGCACCAGCACTCTGCGCATCCGCGACAACGGGTATCGCATCGCATCCGTCATCAACCTCCGTACGGGCAAGGCGGTTTCCTGGTCACAGTCCGGCGGCGTGCTGACGCTGACCGGGCTCGGCGACTGGGACCCGTACGACACCGTCTTCAAGGTCACCAGTGCCGGTCGCCAGGGCATCCTCACCGGAGTCAAGGTGACCGCGAGCGCCTCGGCGAGCGGTCACACCGGCTCCGCCGCCGGCGACGGCGACCACCTCACCTACTGGGACAACGACAAGACCCTGCCCGTCGACCTCACCTTCGACCTCGGCGCGGCGAAGAAGGTGCAGTACATCGGCCTCAACCAGCGGGAGGACTCGGTCGCCTACGCCCGCTCGGACACCGAGCAGTCCGCCCGCATCAAGGACTACAAGGTCTTCCTGAGCAATGACGGCTCGACCTGGGGGAGCGCGGTGAAGACCGGGCAGCTCCCGAGCCGACGCGGCATCCAGGGCATCGACCTCACCGCCGCGAACGCCCGCTACGTACGCCTGGAGGTGGACTCCACCTGGGCCGCGTCGACCGATACCACTCGCTACAAGCGGCTGCGGATCGACGAGGCGTGGATCGGCACCGCGTACGCGACACCGGCGGCCTTCACCACCAAGTCGGACAACGGCCAGTCCCTCCGCCCCGCCATGGGCTGGAGCAGCTGGAGCTTCGTGCGCCGTGGGCCCACCGAGGCGAAGATCAAGGAACAGGCCGACGCGCTGGTGGCGAGCGGGCTCAAGGACCACGGGTTCGTCCAGGTCAACCTCGACGACTTCTGGCAGAAGTGCGACTCCAATGGCTTCGTCGTCGACTCCTACGGCCGTTGGGCCGTGGACACGGCCAAGTTCCCGTCCGGGATCAAGGCGCTGGCGGACTACGTCCACTCCAAGGGGCTGAAGTTCGGCTTCTACGTCACCCCGGGCATCGCCAGGAACGCGGTCACCGCGAATACGCCGATCGAAGGGACTCCGTACCACGCGAAGGACATCGCGGACACCTCGAAGACGGAGAAGAACTACAACTGCAAGAACATGTACTACATCGACTACTCCAAGCCGGGCGCGCAGGAGTTCGTGAACTCGTGGGCGAAGCAGTTCGCGTCCTGGGGAGTCGACTACCTGAAGATCGACGGCGTGGGCAGCCAGGACGTCCCCGACGTCCAGGCCTGGGACAAGGCGCTGCGCGCCACCGGACGGCCCATCACCTTCGCCCTCTCCAACAACCTGCCGATCGCGAACGCCTCCACCTGGCGGCAGCTGGCCAACAGCTGGCGCACCCAGGGCGACGTCGAGTGCTACTGCGGACCCGGTTCCCACGGCAGCGGCTATCCGCTCACCGACTGGTCCCATGTCTTTGCCCGCTTCACCTCGGCCGCCAACTGGCAGCCGTACGCAGGACCCGGCGGCTGGAACGACCTGGACTCCCTGGAGATCGGCAACGGCGACCAGGTGGGGCTCACCGCCGACCAGCGGCGCTCGCACTTCACCCTGTGGGCGATGGCGGGCGCGCCCCTGCTGCTCGGCACCGACCTCACCCACCTCGACCCCGTCGACAAGGCGATGCTGACCAACGACCGGCTGATCGGCGTCGACCAGGACGGCGTGGCCGCGAAACGCCTTGTGAACAGTGGTGTCAAGCAGGTCTGGAGCAAACGCGAGAACAGCGGCGACCATGTGGTGGCGCTGTTCAACACCGGAACCTCCGGCAACACCACGGTCAGTGTGAACTGGTCCCAGGTCGGCTTCACCGGCTCCGGCGACGTCACCGACCTCTGGTCCGGCTCCCACAAGGGCGTGATCGCCGACTCCTACAGCGCGACCCTGCGCCCCGGCGAGACCCGGCTGATCCGGGTGAAGCCGGTCGACTCCACGAAGGCCGCGGCGTCCCCGGGCTTCGCCGTCGCCCCCTACGAGTACCTCGGCTGGGGCAACCCGCAGAGCCCCACCTCGGTGATGTCCGCGACCGGCGTCAAGTGGTTCACCCTCGCGTTCATCCTCTCCGACGGCACCTGCAACCCGAAGTGGGACGGCTCGCGACCGCTGACCGGCGGCACCGACCAATCGACGATCAACGCCATCAGAAACGCCGGCGGTGACGTGATCGTCTCCGTCGGCGGCTGGAGCGGAGCCAAACTCGGCGAGAAGTGCTCCAGCGCCTCCGCGCTCGCAGGCGCCTACCAGAAGGTCATCAACGCCTACAAGCTGAAGGCCCTCGACATCGACATCGAGAACACCGAGTGGTCCAACGCCACCGTCCGCCAGCGCGTGGTCGACGCGCTGAAGACCGTCAAGGCCGCCAACCCCGGCCTGAAGACCGTCATCACCTTCGGCACGACGACCGGCGGACCCGACTCCACCGGCGTCGACATGATCAAGCGGGCCGCCAACTCCGGCCTGGCGAACGACGTGTGGTGCATCATGCCGTTCGACTTCGGCGGCGGCACCACGAACATGGGCACCCTCACCACCCGGGCCATGGAAGGCCTCAAGGCCCGGGTCAAGGCGGCCTACGGCTACAGCGACGCCACCGCCTACGCCCACATCGGGCTCTCGTCCATGAACGGCAGGACGGACGACTCCGGGGAACGCGTCCGCCTCGCCGACTTCAAGACCATGCTCGCCTACGCCCGGCAGCACCACATCGGACGCCTCACCTACTGGTCCGTCAACCGCGACCGCCCCTGCGGCTCCGGCACCGACGGTGACTCCTGCAGCGGCGTGACACAGCAGCCGTACGACTACCTGAAGGTCTTCGCCCAGTACACGGGCTGAGGGGAACACCCATGAATCTCAAGAGAGTTCTGCCGTACGGCCTGGTCGCGGCCCTTGCGCTGCCCCTGGCCGGTCTGAGTCAGGGCACCGCCCTCGCCGCCACCGACTACCAGGCCGAGGACGCCCGGATCTCCCAGGGCACCGTCGCCACCAACCACACCGGCTACACGGGCACCGGCTTCGTCGACTACACCAACGTCAAGGGCTCCTACGTGGAGTTCACGGTGAACGCGGCCGCCGCCGGCACCGCAGCGGTCACCCTCCGCTACGCCAACGGCACCTCCACCGACCGCCCGATGGACATCTCCGTCGGCGGCACGGTCGCCGCGCCCGCGGTCTCCTTCCCGGCCACCGCCGACTGGAACACCTGGGCCACCCGAACCGTCAACGTGCCGCTCGCCGCCGGGTCCAACACGATCCGCGCGACCGCCACCACCGCCGACGGCGGCCCCAACCTTGACCGCATCAGCGTCGCCGCGGCGACCGACACCCAGGCCCCGACCCGACCCGGGCAGCCCGGCTGCTCCGACATCGGCGAGAGCGGCCTCACCCTCGGCTGGGGTGCCTCCACCGACAACGTGGGCGTGGCGGCGTACGACATCTACGAGCACGGCAACAAGATCAGCGAGGCGCCCGGGAGAGCGACCAGCAAGGCACTGACCGGGCTCACCCCCAACACCACCTACAACCTGACCGTCATCGCCCGGGACGCGGCCGGCAACACCTCCCCGGCCAGCCCCGTCGTCGACTGCACGACGAAGCCCAGCTCCGACAGCACACCGCCGACCGCACCCGGCACCCTGTCCGCGGCCGGCATCACGGCGAACACGGCCGACCTCAGCTGGGGCGCGTCGACGGACGACCGCGCCGTCGTCGCCTACGACGTACGCAGCGACACCACCGTCTACAAGACCGTCACCGGCGGTACGTCGACCACCCTCACCGGTCTCGCCTGCAACAGCCCGTACTCCCTGAACGTCGTTGCCCGGGACGCGGCCGGGAACGTCTCGCAGCCGGGCAACACCGTCACCTTCACCACCAAGGCCTGCGCCACCGACGGCGGTGTCCCGTCCTCCGTCGCCACGCTGTCGACGGGCTGGACGATCCCGTGGGGCACCTACTGGATGCCCGACGGCAAGACCGCGCTGGTCACCGAGCGGGACGACTTCCGGGTCTGGAAGGTCACCAAGGACGGCACGAAGACCCAGGTGGGCACCGTCCCGAACGCCGTCACCACCAACGGCGAGGGCGGGCTGCTCGGGGTCGCCGTCGACCCCAGGTGGGACACCGACCACTACGTCTACTTCATGCACACCGCGTCCGAAGGCAACCGCGTCGTCCGCATGACCTACGACGGCACCAAACTCACCGACTACAAGGTGCTGCTCCAGGGCATCAAGAAGAACCGCTACCACAACGGCGGCCGCCTCGCCTTCGGCCCCGACGGCTATCTGTACGTCTCCACCGGCGAGGCCCAGACACCCGACCTCGCGCAGGACAAGAACTCCCTCAACGGCAAGATCCTGCGCATGACGACCGACGGCAAGCCGGCCCCCGGCAACCCCTTCGGCAACTACGTCTACTCCCTGGGCCACCGCAATCCGCAGGGCCTCGCCTTCGACCGCAACGGGCGCCTGTGGGAGGCCGAGTTCGGCAACAGCTCCAAGGACGAGCTGAACCTCATCAAGCCCGGCGCCAACTATGGCTGGCCGACCTGCGAAGGCAACTGCTCCGTCGCCGGCATGACCAACCCCAAGGCCACCTGGAACGTCTCCGAGGCCTCGCCCAGCGGTATCGCCATCGTCCGCAACGTCATCTACATGGCGTCCCTGCGCGGCGAACGGCTGTGGCGCATCCCGATCAGCGGGGACACCGAGAAGGTCGGCACCCCGACCGCCTACTACGTCGGGACCTACGGCCGGCTGCGCACCGTCACCAAGGTGCCCGGCGCCGACCAGCTGTGGCTGTCCACCACCAACTGCGACAACAACGGAGGAGCGGCGGACGGATCCGACAAGATCTTCAAGGTGACGATCAGCTGACGGGGGTCAGGCCTGGTAGAGGGCCTCGACCTCGGTCTCGTACGCCTTCTCGATCGCCTTCCGCTTCAGCTTCAACGACGGTGTCAGCAGGCCGTGTTCCTCGGTGAACGGCTGCGCCAGTATGCGGAAGGTACGGATGGACTCGGCCTGCGAGACGAGGGTGTTGGCGGCGACCACCGCCCGCCGCACCTCCGCCTCCAGGTCCGGGTCCCGTACCAGCGCCGCGGGCGTCAGCTTCGGCTTGCCGCGCATCTGCAGCCAGTGCTCCACGGCCTCCTGCTCCAGGGTGACCAGGGCGGCGATGTAGGGGCGGTCGTTGCCGACGACGATGCACTGGTTGACCAGCGGATGGTCGCGGACCCGCTCCTCCAGGACACCGGGGGAGACGCTCTTGCCGCCGGAGGTCACCAGGATCTCCTTCTTGCGGCCGGTGATGGTCAGATAGCCGTCCTCGTCGAGGGAGCCGAGGTCGCCCGTGGCGAGCCAGCCGTCGTGCAGGGTCTCGTCGGTGGCCTTCTGGTTGTTGAGGTACCCCTGGAAGACGTTGCCGCCGTGCAGCCAGATCTCCCCGTCCTCCGCGATGTGCACGGTGACGCCCGGGACGGCCTGGCCGACCGTGCCGTAGCGGGTGCGGTCCGGCGGGTTCGCGGTCGCCGCCGCCGTCGACTCGGTCAGGCCGTAGCCCTCGTAGATCTGCACACCCGCGCCCGCGAAGAACAGCCCCAGCCGGCGGTCCATCGCCGAGCCGCCGGACATCGCGTTCCGGATCCGCCCGCCCATCGCCGCGCGGACCTTCGCGTACACGAGCTTGTCGAACAGCTGGTGCTGCATCCTGAGGGCCGCCGACGGGCCCGGCCCTGTGCCCCAGGCCTTGGCCTCGATGGCATCGGCGTACTTCACGGCGATCTCGACCGCCTTCTCGAAGGGCCCCGACTTGCCGTCCTTCTCCGCCTTGCGCCGGGCCGCGTTGAACACCTTCTCGAAGATGTACGGCACCGCGAGGATGAACGTCGGCCGGAACGCGGCCAGGTCCGGCAGCAGCGCGGCCGCGTGCAGCTGCGGCTGGTGCCCGAAGCGGACCCGGCCACGGATCGCGGCGACCTCCACCATCCGCCCGAAGACGTGCGCCAGCGGCAGGAACAGCAGCGTGGAGGCCTCGTCGCCCTTCTTGGAGTGGAACACCGGCTCCCACCGCTCGATGACGGTGTCCGCCTCGTACATGAAGTTCCCGTGCGAGAGCACACAGCCCTTGGGGCGGCCGGTCGTGCCCGAGGTGTAGATGATCGTGGCGACCGAGTCCGGGGTGACCGCCTGCCGGTGCCGGTGCACCACCTCGTCGTCCAGATGCGCGCCGGCGTCGTACAGCTCCCGCACACAGCCGGCGTCCAGCTGCCACAGCTCGCGCAGCTGCGGCAGCCGGTCGATGACCGTGGCGATGGTCATCGCGTGGTCCTCGTGCTCCACGATCGCCGCCGACACCTCGGCGTCGTACAGCATCCAGAAGCACTGCTCGGCCGAGGACGTCGGGTAGATCGGGACGACCTGGGCGCCGATCGTCCACAGCGCGAAGTCGAACAGGGTCCACTCGTAGCGGGTGCGGGACATGATCGCGACCCGGTCGCCGAACCGGACGCCACGGGCGAGGAGCCCCTTGGCCAGGGCGAGGACCTCGTCGCGGAACTCGGCGGAGGTCACGTCCCGCCACTGGCCCGACTCGTCCTTGCGGCCCAGTGCGATGTGCAGGGGGTCCGTCCGGGCATGCTCGAAGACGACATCGGCCAGGCCGCCCACCGGCGGCGCCGACGTCAACGGAGGGGTGGTGAACTCGCGCAAACCCTCGCTCCCCGTTCCTATGACGCTCCGCACAGCGCCGTGAAAGCTACCCCACCCACAGGCGGGGCGGGAGGGGGTGCGAAATCGACCAATGCTCACCAACGGCGTGGGCGGTGCCCAGAAAATACACTCACATGCGGAAGGGTCGGACAGAATACTTACGGTTCAGTAAGTTTCGGGGGAGTAATCTCCACCGAATCTGTACGACCCGATTACGGCCCACCGCCACCCCCGGAGGACTCAGGTGCGCGGCACCCTCGTCTTCTCCTTCAGCGTCGCGGGAGCGGATTCCGTCACTCCGGTCCGCTCTGCGCCCGGTGTCCTGACCAGGGCCAGCACCAGCGCGCCCGCCGCGATCCCGGCCAGGCCCGCGACCACCAGTGTGCCGTTCAGACCGGAGGCGAACGCGGCACGCAGCGTGTGCTCCGGGAGGCTGCCGCGCAGAGCGGCCGCGCCGCCGCCGGCCAGCGTGTGGGCCGCGCCGTGCGGGAGCGTGCCGGTCATCCGGGACGTCAGGACGGTGCCGAACACCGCGACCCCCAGCGCGAACCCCAGCTGCCGGACGGTGTTCACCGCACCGCCCGCCATCCCGGACCGCTCCGGCGGCACCGACGCCAGCGCCGCCCCGGCCACGGTCGGGGACACGAACCCGGTGCCGACGCCCACCAGCACGAACCCCGGCACCAGCGCCGGCCAGCCGGAGTCCGCGTCCAGCACCGCCTGGCAGATGTCGCCCGCGCCGATCAGCAGCAGCCCGCCGCCTATGGTCAGCCGGGCCGGCACCCCGTGCAGCAGCTTCCCCACCAGCACGGCGACGATCATCGCCGCGACCGTCAGCGGCAGCAGCGTCAGCCCGCCCCGCACCGGACTCATGCCCAGCAGCGTCTGCATCCAGATCGACACGTACGGCGTCACCCCGAACGCCACCCCGTTGAAGGCGAACGCCCCCGCCATCACGCCCACGAACGCGGGCTTGCGCAGCAGCCCGAGGTCCAGCAGCGGATGCGCCGACCGCCGCTCCACCAGCACGAAGACCACCAGCGCCAGCGCCGCGCAGCCGAACGCCGTGAGCGCCGCCGGCGCCGTCCAGCCGTCCTCACCGGCCCGCACCACCGCGTACGTCACCCCGCCCGCGAAACCGGCGAAGGCCGCCGTACCCGCCCAGTCGACCTGCATCCCGCGCGGACCACGGGATTCCGGCACCACGCGCAGCGTCAGCCACACGGCGACGACACTCACCGGCAGGTTCACGAAGAAGATCCACCGCCAGCCCGGCCCCTCGGTGAGCAGACCGCCCAGCACCGGGCCGACCGCCGCGGCCCCGCCGCTCACCGCGCCCCACACCCCGAGCGCCACCGACCGCCGCTGCCCCTGGTAGACCGAGCCCAGCAGCGGCAGCGTCGTCGCGAACATCGCCGCCGCACCGACACCCTGCAGCGCCCGTGCGGCCACCAGCAGGCCCGGCCCCGACGCCAGCCCGCACAGCAGCGACGCCACCGCGAACAGCACCACGCCCGCCACATGCACCCGGCGCCGCCCCAGCACGTCGGCGGCCGCGCCCACGCCCAGCAGCAGCGCCGCCAGCGCCAGCGCGTACCCGTCGACCACCCACTGCAGATCGCTCAGCGACGTGTGCAGCGCACCGGCCATGTCCGGCAGCGCCACCACCACGATCGTCACGTCCAGCAGCAGCATGAACGTGCCCAGGCACACGGCCGTGAGCGTCCCCCATGTACGCATGTCCTCAACTCCCTTTACGACGGCTGCGTATCGCTCCGTACGATGCGTACAGCGCGGCCGATCAACCCGGAACAGGCCGCTACAGCGACGAAATCCGACGGGGGAGCGCATGCTGACGATGGAATCCGACACCTTCGACCAGCTGGACCTCCAGCTGCTGTCCGCCCTGGAGGTCGACGGCCGGGCCTCCTTCAGCCGGATCGGGCAGGTGCTCGGCGTCTCCGACCAGACGATCGCGCGCCGCTTCCGCCGGCTGTCCGCCGAGGGCGGCCTCAGGGTCGTCGCCCTGCGCGACGCAGAAGCCCTCCGCCAGGACCAGTGGATGCTCCGCCTGCGCTGCGCCCCCGACGGCGCCTCCGTCATCGCCGACGCGCTCGCCAAACGCCCCGACACCGCCTGGATCGGCCTGGCCGCCGGCGGCACCGAGGTCGTCTGCATGACCCGGCCGCGCAGCCCCGGCGACCACGACGACCTCCTCCTCGGCAAGCTGCCGCGCACCCCGAGCGTGGTGGAGATCCGCGCCCAGCAGCTCCTGCACCGCTTCTACGGCGGACCCACCGGCTGGCTGCGCAAGTTCCGGGCACTCGACGACGACCAGATCGCCGCCCTGCGCCCCGAGCCCCAGGCCCCGGCCGGCCCTGCCCGCATCGACCCCGAGGACGAGCCGCTCCTCGCCGTCCTGCAACAGGACGGCCGGGCCGGCCACCCCGAACTGCAGCGCGCCACCGGCCGCTCCGAGTCCGCCGTCAAGCGCCGCCTCGCAGCTCTGCTCGCCTCCGGAGCGGTGTACATCGACGTCGAGTACAACTCGGAGATCCTCGGCCACGCCCGGGCCGCCGCCCTGTGGATCACCACCGCCCCCGCCGCCCTGCACACCGTCGGCGAAGCCCTCGCGACCCACGACGAGATCGCCTTCGCCTCCGCCACGGCCGGCCCCTCCCACATCGTCGTCACCGCGGTCGTCCGTGACACGAGCAGCCTGTACGCCTACCTCAGCGGACCGCTCGGCCGGCTGGAGGGCGTCCAGCACGTGGAGACCACGCCGTTCCTGCGCCGGGTCAAGCAGCTGACGTATCAGCGCCCGCCGCGCTGACCGCGGTGCAGCCGGTCCCCGCCCGCCAGGACCGCCGCCGCCAGCGCTTTCGCCGCGGCGTCGGCCGTGCCTCGCCGCCGGCCGTGCACGAGGACGAAGTCCACCTTGCCCAGCTCCGGCAGGCCGGAACGGTCCGGTACCCGGAACAGCCCCGGCGGGATCAGCCGCCGCGAGTGGGCCATGACACCGAGCCCCGCGCGGGCGGCGGCGATCAGGCCGTTGAGGCTGCCGCTGGTGCACGCGATCCGCCAGTGGCGCCCCTGCTCCTCCAGCGCCTCCAGGGCGCGGGCGCGGGTGATGCCGGGCGGGGGATAGACGATCAGCGGGACCGGCCGGTCGGGCTCCAGACGCACGTGTTCGGAGCCGATCCACACCAGGTCGTCGCGCCACACCAGCTCGCCGCGCGGATCCTGCGGGCGCCGCTTGGCGAGCACCAGGTCGAGCTTCCCGGCCGCCAGCTGCTCGTGCAGGGTGCCGGACAGCTCCACCGTCAGCTCCAGGTCGACCTCCGGGTGGTCGTGGCGGAAGCCCTCCAGGATCTCCGGCAGCCGGGTGAGGACGAAGTCCTCCGAGGCACCGAAGCGCAGCCGGCCCCGCACCCGGGTGCCGGTGAAGAACGCCGTCGCCTGCTCGTGCACCTCCAGCAGCCGGCGGGCGAAGCCCAGCATCGCCTCGCCGTCCTCGGTCAGCTCCACGGAGTGGGTGTCCCGGGAGAACAGCTGCCGGCCGGTGGCCTCCTCCAGCCGGCGCACATGCTGGCTGACCGTGGACTGGCGCAGCCCGAGCCGCCGTGCGGCCTGCGTGAAGCTGAGCGTCTGCGCCACCGCCAGGAACGTGCGCAGCTGGGTGGGGTCGTACACGACGCCAGCCTATCGCCGGTCATCACGGAACACGATGGCAGTCAGAGTGGTATATGGGATTCCCGATCGGTGCCGGGGAGAGGACGATGGAGAGGGGCTCTCCGGGCTCCTGCACGAACGTGACGACCTGCAAGTGGAGCACCGTGAAACGCCTGCGCTGGCCGAGCTGGATGCCGATCGACCCGTACATCGTGCTGTTGCTCGGCACGGTGGGCCTCGCGGCGCTGCTCCCGGCCCGGGGCACCGGCGCCGACGTGGCCTCCGGGGCGTCCACGGCCGCGATCGCCTTCCTGTTCTTCCTCTACGGCGTCCGGCTCTCCACCCGTGAGGCGCTGGACGGCCTGAGACACTGGCGGCTCCACGTCACCGTCTTGGCCTGCACCTTCGTCATCTTCCCGGTGCTCGGTGTCGCCGCCCGCGGCCTGGTGCCGGTGGTGCTGACCCAGCCGCTGTACCAGGGGCTGCTGTTCCTCACCCTGGTGCCGTCCACGATCCAGTCGTCGATCGCGTTCACCTCGATCGCCCGCGGAAACGTGCCTGCCGCCATCTGCGCGGGCTCGTTCTCCTCGCTGGTCGGCATCCTCGTCACCCCGCTGCTGGCGGCCGGGCTGCTGGGCAACGACGGCGGCGGGTTCTCCGCGGACTCCGTGGTGAAGATCGTGCTCCAACTGCTGGTGCCGTTCCTGGCCGGGCAGGTGCTGCGCCCCTGGATCGGCGGCTTCGTCGCCCGGCACAAGAAGGTCCTCGGCCTGGTCGACCGCGGCTCGATCCTGCTGGTCGTCTACACCGCGTTCAGCGAGGGCATGACCCGGGGCATCTGGCACCGGGTCAGCCCCGTCCGGCTGGCCGCGCTGCTCGGCGTCGAGGCCGTCCTGCTGGCCGTCATGCTGGTCCTGACCTGGTACGGCGGCCGGGCGCTCGGCTTCGGCCGGGAGGACCGGATCGCCATCCAGTTCGCCGGGTCGAAGAAGTCCCTCGCCTCCGGACTGCCGATGGCCAGCGTCCTGTTCGGCGCCCACGCCTCCCTGGCCGTACTGCCGCTGATGCTCTTCCACCAGATGCAGCTGATGGTGTGCGCGGTCATCGCCAAGCGGCGCTCCCACGACCTGGACGAGCCCACCCAGGGGTCAGGAGTCTCCTCCCCTCACGCGATCGAGGGGCAGCCACAGGACCGTGTCCTTCGGTGACCGCTGGGCCTTCGGGTCGGACAGCTCCTCGTCGGTCAGGGCACGGTCCCAGACGTGGACCTCGTCGATCGCTCCGGTGAAGAAGGCCCGGCTGTCCATGCGCTGGCCGAGGTGCACGCCGAAGGGCGAGTTGCGGCTGACCGAACCCGGCACGTCGGCGACGGCGGACTGCGTACCGTCGACGGACAGCGACAGCAGGCCTCCGCCGCGTCTGAGGACGGCGTGGTGCCACTGACCGTCGTTGTACGCGGTGTCCGTGCGCACGAAGGCGGTCTGCGGAGCGGCCGCACCGTTCCGTACGGTGATCAGCCCCTGTACGCGGTGGTTCGCCGGCTCGCCGCGCACCCACACCTGCGGCTGGGTGGTGCCGATGCCCCCCATCCAGAGCAGCGGCTGCTCGCCGGTCGTGGCCGTGTACCGGAACCACAGGGACGCGGTGAAGTCCCCGGAGCCGAGCGGAAGCCCGGGGCGGTACGGCAGGCGCACGGCGTCGTCGGTGCCGTCGAACTCCAGCGCCCCGTCGAACACGCCGTCGGTCTCCTCGGCGTCGCCGAGCACCGCGGCCGGTCGGGCGTGCGGGGCGAGGTCGGCGGTGTGCGGGTCGGGGCCGCGGCGCGGGGCGAGCCAGTCCTCGGTGAAGCGGGCGAAGCGGATCTCGTCGCGCGCGTCGACCGCCCCGCCCTCGTACATCAGGCCCACCGTGTCGTGGTCGACGCGCACCAGGTCGGAGTAGCCGGACCAGTCCGTGGTGACGACCGTGCCGCGGTCCACGCTGTCCCAGGTGCGGCCGCCGTCGTAGGAGGAGCGGATCATCATCGTGCGGCGCCGGTCGGGGTCGGCGGGGCAGGCCAGCAGGATGCGGTCGCCGACGCGCAGCATCGAGCCCTGCACCTGCGGGGTGTAGAGGTCCGGCAGGTCGCGGAAGGGCGCGGCGAAGCTGCCGCCGCCGTCCCGGCTGACGGCCTGGGTGCGGTGGCCGAGGTCGGTGCCGTCCTGCTCCCGGCCGCTGACCAGGACCGAGCCGTCCGTGTGTTCGGCGAGGGTGAGTTCGGAGGGCTTCTGCCGGAACGTGCCGTCGGCGGCGATCGGCCAGGTGTCGGTGGCGCCGATCCGCCAGTGGCCGCCGTGGTCGTCGCTGACGATGAGCGCGGCGTGGTTGGCGCTGACCCGGCTGCCGTCCCACGTCTCGGTGTTGACGCCGAAGACCAGCCGGCCGGCGTAGCGGCCGTGGGTGAGCTGGATGCCGTGCACGGGGCCGGTCGCGTACCAGGAGTTCCAGTCGGCCGGCAGGATCTCGGGGCTCAGATCGCGCGGCTCGGACCAGGTCACTCCGTCGTCGTCGCTGTACTGCAGATGCGGGCTGCGGTCGCAGGGCACCGAGCAACTGGCGCCGTCCTTGCGGCCGGTGTTGTACGTCTGAGCGAGCCAGATCCGGCCGGTGTCGCGGTCCACGACCGGCGCCGGGTTGCCGTGGGTGTCGCCCGCGCCCTCGTTGACCACCTGCAGCGGGCCCCAGGTGCGGCCGCCGTCGGTGGAGCGCTTGACCACGAGGTCGATGTCGGCCGCGTCCCCGCAGTTGAGGACCCGGCCCTCGGCGAACGCCAGCAGTGTGCCGTCGGTGGTCCGCACGATCGCCGGTATCCGGAAGCAGGCGTAGCCGGGGTCCTGTGACGCCTTGAAGAGGACCTGCTGCTCGAACTCGGGGGAACCGGCGGCGGGTTGGGCGTGTGCCGGGTGCGGCAGCACCAGCAGAGCGGCCGCCGTGAGGGCGGCGGCCAGGCAGTTTCTCAGACGGGTGCGGATTCCTGACGGCATGGCGCGACCTGCCCTTCATGCGTCGAGACATGTGGACATCCGGACATCCGACGTCCAACATGCGCGTATCAGACGGTAGTTGGGGCCTCCGGTGCCTCACAAGAAGCGTGCAGCTACTTCAGCGGGCTCACGGGCGCAGCACCACCTTGCCGAGGTTGCTCCGCGACTCGATCGCCTCGTGCGCCTTCGCCGCGTCCTCCAGGGCGAACTCGCCGTGCACGGCGGGCTTCAGGACGCCGTCGGCGAACAGCCGCCACAGCTCCTGCCGCCACCGCTCGTACAGCTCCGGCCGGCCGCGGGCGATCAGCGCCATCTGGAAGCCGATCACCGACTTGGCGCCGACCAGCAGGTCGTACGCCTGGATCGTGCCGCCGCCCGAGCTGTAGGCGACCAGCCGGCCGTGCGGGGCGAGTGCGGCGAGGGCGGGGGTGAGCAGATCACCGCCGACCGCGTCCAGGACACAGTCGACAGGCTCGCCCCAGCTGTCGTCGGCGTACCGGACACAGTCGTCCGCGCCCAGCGAGCGGACGAAGTCCGCCTTGGCCGGATCGGACACGGCGCCCACCACCCGGCCCGCGCCCCGTGCCCGCGCCAGCTGCACCGCGAGCTGCCCGGCCCCGCTCGCCGCGGCCGTGACCAGGACCGCCTCTCCCCGGACGAGGCGCGCCGACTCCAGCGCGCCGAGCGCCACCAGTCCGCCGCGCACCAGCGCGACCGCGTCGACGCAGGTGGCGCCGTCGGGTACGGGGGAGGCCATGGCCTCGTGCAACAGGGCGAAGTCGGCGTACCCGTGGCCGAAGCACAGCCCGGTGACCCGCTCGCCCGGGCGGAAACGGGTCACGCCCTCGCCCGCAGCCACCACCTCACCGGCGATCTCGCCGCCCAGCGGGATCGGTTCGGCGGCCTCGGTGACCTTGCGGACGACGGGCAGGGTGACACCGACCGCCTCGCAGCGCACCAGCAGTTCCCCGGAGCCGGGCCCGGGGACGGGTGCCTCCTCCAGGAACAGGGGGCCACCGGTGGACTCGTACCGGACGCGGCGCATCGCAACCTCCAGGAGCGGGAGTGGTCGTCGGGAACACCCATGAATTCGTTGGGAGACCCAACGGTAGCGATGGATCGTTGGGAAGTCCAATGATTCTTCGGTAGGGTGCACATATGGCCGAAGCACCCCTCCCCGCGATCCGCGCCCTGCCCAGCTGGCTCCTCGGCCGGGCTGCCGCCCGCGGCCGCTCCCTGGTCGCCGACGCGCTCGCGGCCGAGGGCATGAAGATGTGGCACCACGTGGTGCTCTCCGCCGTCCGTGACCTCGCCCCCGTCGCCCAGGCCGACCTCGGCCGTGGCGTGGGCCTCGACCCCAAGGACCTGGTCGGTGTCCTCAACGACCTGCAGTCCGCCGGCCTCGTCGTGCGCGCCCCCGACCCGAAGGACCGGCGCAAGAACGCCGTGTCCCTCACCGGCGAAGGCGCCCGTCTGCTCACCCGCTGCGAGAAGGCCGCCCGCGAGGCCAACGACGAACTGCTCGCCCCGCTGTCGACGGCAGAACGCGATCAGTTCATGGGCCTGTTGATCCGGATTTCCGGCACGGACGGCTGATGACGGCTAACGTTCCGTCATGACCGCAGCTCCCGTGCTCGATCCGCAGCGTACCGCCCTCGTCCTCGTCGACCTGATGGACCGCATCGTCGCGCTGCCCCTGGAACCCCGCAAAGGCACCGAAGTGCTCGCCACCGCCGAGGAGTTGGCGGCCGCCTTCCGTGCCGCCGGCGCACTCGTCGTCCTGATCCGGGTCGAACGCCCCGCCGTCGCCGAGCAACCGCCCGGCAGCAGGCTGGCGGCGGGGCTGGCCAGGGACGGCGACCTGGAGATCGTCAAGCGCACCATCGGCGGCTTCCAGGGCACGGGCCTGGACGAGCGGCTGCGCGAACGCGGCATCCGCACCCTGCTGTTCGGAGGCATCGCCACCAACCTCGGCGTCGAGTCCACCGCCCGCGCCGCGGCCGACCTCGGCTACGACCTCGTCTTCGTCGAGGACGCCATGGCCGCGTTCACCACCGCCGAGCACGAGGCCTCGGTCAGGCTCGACTTCCCGAGACTCGGCACGGTCGTGACCGCCTCCCAGATCCGCCTCGCGACCCGCTGACCCTCAGACCGGTCTTCACTGCCGTGCAAGCGGCTCGAGACGGCGAACGCGCGGAGGCCCGAAGGGCTGAGCACGATCGCCGTCTCGACACCGGCTCAGGCGCCCCCGGAGGCGAACGAAGCCAGAAAACACAGCGGGGCCCCTGCGGCGCAGGGGGCGCTCCCCGCCGGTCGGGGCCCCGCCGCCGTGCCGCGGGGACCGGTCAGCCCTGGGTGGCCGCGGCCCGCAGGGCGACGCGGTCCTCACCCGCGTACACGTTCATCGAGCCGCCCCGCAGGAAACCCACCAGGGTCAGGCCCGCCTCGGCGGCCAGGTCCACCGCCAGCGAGGAGGGCGCCGACACCGCCGCCAGCACCGGGATCCCCGCCATCACCGCCTTCTGCGCCAGCTCGAACGAGGCCCGACCCGAGACCAGCAGAATCGTCCGGGACAGCGGCAGACCGTCGTTCTGCAGCGCCCGCCCGACCAGCTTGTCGACCGCGTTGTGCCGGCCCACGTCCTCCCGTATGTCCAGCAGCTCCCCGTCCTCGGTGAACAGGGCGGCCGCGTGCAGCCCCCCGGTCCGGTCGAACACCCGCTGGGCCGCCCGCAGCCGGTCGGGGAGGCTCGCCAGCAGCTCGGGGGTGACCCGGACCGGGGGAGTGTCGGCGATCGGCCAGCGCGCTGTCGTGCGCACGGCGTCCAGGCTGGCCTTGCCGCACAGCCCGCACGAGGACGAGGTGTAGACGTTCCGTTCCAGGGTGAAGTCGGGCAGGGCGACGTCCGGGGCGGTCCGCACGTCGACCACGTTGTACGTGTTCGAGCCGTCCGCCGTCGCCCCGGCGCAGTAGACGATGTTCTGCAGATCGGATGCGGTGGCCAGCACACCCTCGCTCACCAGGAACCCCGCCGCCAGCGCGAAGTCGTCACCCGGAGTGCGCATGGTGATCGCGAGCGGCTTCCCGTTCAGCCGGATCTCCAGGGGTTCCTCGGCGACGAGCGTGTCCGGTCGGGTCGAGACCGCCCCGTCCCGGATGCGGAGGACCTTGCGTCGTTCCGTGACTCGTCCCATGTCCTGATCAGCCCCGGTTCTGTACGTGCTGGTAGCCGAAACGGCCCTTGATGCAGAGATTGCCGTGGGTCACCGGGTTGTCGTGCGGTGAGGTGACCTTCACGATCTCATTGTCCTGCACGTGGAGCGTGAGGTTGCAGCCCACTCCGCAGTACGCGCACACCGTGGTCGTCTCCGACTGCTTCGACTCGTCCCAGGTACCCGCCGCCCGCATGTCGAACTCCGACCTGAACGACAGCGCCCCCGTCGGGCACACCTCGATGCAGTTCCCGCAGTACACACAGGCCGAGTCGGTCAGCGGCGCCTCGTGCTCGACGGCGATCCGGGCGTCGAAGCCGCGCCCGGCGACCGAGATCGCGAAGGTGTTCTGCCACTGGTCGCCACAGGCGTCGACGCACTTGTAGCACAGGATGCACTTGTCGTAGTCACGCACATACAGCTCGTTGTCGACCTTCGGCTCCTCGTTCAGCCGGGCCGCGCCGGGGCCGAAGCGGTCCGGCTTCGCCTCGTACTCCTTGATCCACTCGGCGGCCCGCGGAGTGGTCGACAAGTCGACCGAGGAGGCGAGCAGCTCCAGGACGATCTTCCGGCTGTGCCGGGCCCGCTCCGTGTCCGTACGGACCTCCATCCCCGGCTCGGCCTTGCGCGAGCAGGCCGGCACCAGCGTCCGCGACCCCTCCACCTCCACCACGCACACCCGGCAGGCACTCTTCGGCCGCAGCGTGTCGCCCTGGCACAGGGTCGGGATGTCCTTCCCCGCGGCCCGGCAGGCGTCCAGGATCGTCGAGCCCTCCGGGACCCGGGCCGGCTCGCCGTCGATGGTGAACTCCAGCAGACGGCGCGGGATCCCCAGCGGTGTGACGGTCATTCGTACGCCCCCAGTCGGTCGATGGCGGATTCCACGGCGTTCCACGCGGTCTGCCCCAGACCGCAGATCGAGGCGTCCCGCATCGCCCGGCCGACCTCGCGCAGCAGGGCGATGTCGTCGGCGGCCCCGGCCCCCGTGCGCTCCACGATCCGGGCCAGCGCCTCCTCCTGCCGGACCGTCCCGACCCGGCACGGCACGCACTGCCCGCAGGACTCGTCGCGGAAGAACTCGGCGATGCGCAGCAGCAGGCGGGGGAGCGGGACGCCGTCGTCGAAGGCCATGACCACACCGGAGCCCAGCGTGGTCCCGGCCTCCCGGGTGCCCTCGAAGGTCAGCGGGATGCCCAGCTCGTCGGGCCGTACGAAGCCGCCGGCGGCCCCGCCCAGCAGCACCGCCCGCAGCCCCTCCCGCACTCCGGCCGACTCCAGCAACTCGCCGAGCGTCGCACCGAACGGCAGCTCGTACACGCCGGGCCGCGCCACGCTGCCCGACACGCAGAACAGCTTGGGTCCGGTGGACCGTCCGGTGCCGATCGCCGCGTACGCCGGTGCCCCCAGCGTCAGGATCGGGAGCACGTTGACCAGGGTCTCCACGTTGTTCTCGACCGTGGGCCTGCCGAACAGACCCTTCTCCACCGGGAACGGCGGCTTGGAGCGGGGCTCGCCCCGGTAGCCCTCGATGGAGTTGAACAGGGCCGTCTCCTCACCGCAGATGTACGCGCCGGCGCCGCGCCGGATCTCGATGTCCAGGCGGTAGCCCTGGCCGAGGATGTCGTCGCCGAGCAGACCGCGGGCCCGGGCCTGGTCGATCGCATGCTGCAGACGGTGCACGGCGCGCGGGTATTCACCGCGGATGTACACGAAGGCTCGGTGCGCGGAGATCGCGTACGACGCGATCGTGATCGACTCCACGAGCGCGTACGGATCGCCCTCCATGAGCACCCGGTCCTTGAAGGTGCCCGGCTCGGACTCGTCGGCGTTGCACACCAGGTAGTGCGGATGATCCGGCTGGGACGCCGTGGCCTGCCACTTGCGGCCGGTCGGGAAGGCCGCGCCGCCGCGCCCGACCAGCCCCGAGTCGGTGACCTCCCGGATCACCCCGGCGGGACCCAGCTCGAACGCCCGGCGCAGCGCCGTGTAGCCGCCGTGCGCCCGGTAGTCGTCCAGCGAGGACGGATCCACCGCACCGACCCGGCGCAGCAGCACCAGCGACGGATCGCCCGCCTGGGGCACGGCTGCCACGGCCGGCGGTTCCCCGGGCGCCGCGTCCGGCGCGCTCGCCGCGAGGACGGCCGCCTCGACGGCCGCCGGCGCCGACACCGCCGTACGCACCGGATCGCCCGCCCGGATCGCCAGGGCCGCCGGGGCCCGCTCGCACAGCCCCAGACAGGGGCTGCGCTCGACGCTCACCCCGCTGCCCGGACCGAGCCGTGCCTCGATCCCCGCGCACAGGTCGCCCGCCCCGGCCGCCGTGCAGGCGAGGTCAGTGCACACATGCAGCACGGTCGCCGGGCGGGGGCGGACGGAGAACATGGCGTAGAACGTGGCCACCCCGTACGCCTCCGCGGGCGGCACGGTCAGCCGTCGGCACAGGTAGTCGAGGGCGCCCTCGCTGATCCAGCCGATCCGGTCGTTGATCGCGTGCAGCCCCGGCAGCAGCAGATCGCGCCGGTCGCGAGCCGCCCGGCCGCCGCGCGCCCACCTCAGGTCGGCGTCCGTACGGTCGGCGCCCTCCCAGGAGGACTCCGGAGGGCCCAACAAGGCGTCCACGGCAGCCCGTTCCTCGTCCGTCGGCTTGCTGTCGCCGAAGTGCAGATCCACGCCCTCACCTCACGTACGTCACGGCCGGCAGCTTCTCGATGCGGATCGCCGACGCCTTGAACTCCGCCGTCCCCGCGATCGGGCAGTTCGCCTCGATCGTCAGCTGGTTGGTGTCCACCTCGTCGGGAAAGTGCATGGTCATGAAGGCGAGGCCGGGCCGCAGCGCGGTGTCGATCCACACCGGCGCCACCACCGACCCGCGCCGCGAGGACACCCGCACCTCCTCACCCACCACGACCCCGTACCGCTCGGCGTCCTCCGGGCACAGCTCGACGTACTCGCCGCGCCGCAGCGGAGAGGCGAAACCACCGCTCTGCACACCGGTGTTGTACGAGTCCAGGCGCCGGCCGGTGGTGAGCCGGACCGGGTACTCCTCGTCCGTGAGGTCCACCGGCGGATCGTGCTGCACCAGCCCGAACGGCGCGGCCAGGCCCCGCTTCTCGGGGTCCCTCTCCCACAACCTGCCGTGCAGATAGGTGGGTTCGAGCCGCTGGGGGCTCGGGCACGGCCACTGGATGCCCTGGTGCTCCGCCAGCCGCTCGTACGTCATCCCGTAGTGGTCCGGCGACACCGAGCGCAGCTCGTTCCAGACGGCCTCCGCGTCGGCGTACTTCCAGTCGTGGCCGAGCCGGGCCGCCAGCTCGCAGATGATGTCGATGTCCTCACGGGCCTCGCCGGGCGGGGTCACGGCCCGGCGCACCCGCTGCACCCGCCGCTCGCTGTTGGTGGTCGTCCCCTCCGTCTCCGCCCAGCCCGCGGTCGCCGGCAGCACCACGTCCGCCAATTCGGCCGTCTTCGTCAGGAAGATGTCCTGTACGACGAGGAAGTCCAGCGCCCCCAGCCGCCGCACGGCCTGCTCGCTGTCGGCCTCCGACTGCGCCGGGTTCTCGCCGATGCAGTACACGGCCCGCAGCGAGCCCTCCTCCATCGCCTCGAACATCTCCGTCAGGTTCAGCCCGTAGCGCGGCTGGATGACGGTGTCCCAGGCCGACTCGAACTTCATCCGGACGTCCGCGTCGAGGATGTCCTGGAAGCCGGGCAGCCGGTTGGGGATCGCGCCCATGTCGCCGCCGCCCTGCACGTTGTTCTGCCCGCGCAGCGGCTGCAGTCCGGAGCCGTAGCGCCCGACATGGCCGGTGAGCAGGGACAGGTTGATCAGCGCGCGGACGTTGTCGGTGCCGTTGTGGTGCTCGGTGATGCCGAGCGTCCAGCACAGCTGGGCCCGCTCGGCCCGGGCGTAGGCGTGCGCCAACTCCCCGATGGCGCGGGCCGGTACGCCCGTCACCTTCTCCGCGAGCGACAGCGTCCACGGCTCGACCAGCTTGCGGTACTCCTCGAACCCCGAGGTCGCCCGCTTGACGAACGCCTCGTTGACCAGGCCCGCCCGGATGATCTCCCGGCCGATCGCGTGCGCCATCGGGATGTCCGTGCCGACGTTCAGCCCGAGCCAGCTCTCGGCCCACTCGGCGGTGGACGTCCGCCGCGGGTCGACCGCGTACATCCGGGCGCCGTTCCTGATCCCCTTGAGCACGTGCTGGAAGAAGATCGGGTGCGCGAAGCGGGCGTTGGAGCCCCACATCACGATGACGTCGGTGTGCTCGGCCTCCTCGTACGACGACGTGCCGCCGCCGGAGCCGAACGCCGCCGACAGGCCCGCGACGCTGGGCGCGTGACACGTCCGGTTGCAGGAGTCGACGTTGTTGGTGCCCATCGCCACCCGGGCGAACTTCTGCGCCACGTAGTTCATCTCGTTGGTGGCGCGGGCACAGGAGAACATCCCGAACGCCCCCCGGTGCCGCTCAAGTCCGCGCGCGGCCCGGTCAAGCGCCTCCTCCCAGCTCGCCTCCCGGAACGGTTCGTCGCGGGAGTCGCGCACCAGGGGGCGGGTGAGCCGGGTGTAGGTCTTCGGTTGCCGGTTCCTCATGCGGCGCTCCTCAGCGCAAGCAGGTCCGAGATGGCGTGCACCGTGCGCAGGGTGGGCACCGGCACGCCGGTGATCTCCGCCAGCTCGACGACGGCCGCGAGCAGCACGTCCAGCTCCAGCGGCTTGCCGCGCTCCAGGTCCTGGAGCGTGGAGGTGCGGTGGTCGCCGACGCGTTCCGCGCCCGCGAGCCGCCGCTCGATGGAGACCCCGACCCGGCAGCCCAGCGCCTCGGCCACGGCCAGGGTCTCGCGCATCATCGTCTCGATGACCCGGCGCGTGCCGCCGTGCAGGCACATCTGCCGCATCGTGGCGCGGGCCAGCGCGCTGATCGGGTTGAAGGAGATGTTGCCGAGCAGCTTGACCCAGATGTCGCCGCGCAGGTCCTGCTCCACCGGGCACTTCAGGCCGCCGGCCTGCATCGCCTCGCTGAGGTCCAGGCAGCGTGCCGAGATGCTGCGGTCGGGCTCGCCGACGGAGAACCGGGTGCCCTCCAAGTGCCGTACGACGCCCGGCGACTGGAGTTCGGTCGCGGCGTAGATGACACAGCCGACGGCCCGTTCGGGCGCGAGGACGGCGCTGACGGCGCCGCCCGGGTCGACGCTCTCGACACGGAGGCCGTCGTAGGGGCCGCCGTGCCGGTGGAAGTACCACCACGGGATGCCGTTCTGGGCGGCCACCACCGCCGTGCGCTCGTGCAGCAGCGGTGTGATCAGCGGCCCGCACGCCGCGTACGCGTTGGCCTTCAGGCCCAGGAAGACGAAGTCGGCCGGGCCGACCTCCGCCGGGTCGTCGGTGGCATGGGGGTGCGCGGTGAAGTCGCCGCGCGGGCTGAGCACCCGTACTCCGTACTGCCTCATGGCCGCGAGATGCGGTCCACGGGCGATGAGGTGCACGTCGGCGCCCGCGCGGTGGAGCGCGGCACCGACGTAGGCGCCGATCGCGCCGGCGCCGAGGACTGCGACTTTCACGGGAGCACTCCGTTCGGTTTGAGGGATACCGCGGAGGTGGGGGGAGAAGGATCCGGAGCCTGACGGACTGTCGAGGACTGGAGGGGAGGACTGACGACTGAATCCTGTCGACGAAATATTGTCTACAGTATGGAGGGGATTGCGGCAAGGGTTCGGACGACGGCCTGAGCGTTTCCGCTGAGGGAAGCCGACAACTGGCGCGCCCGATTCCTGTGGCTTCACCTGCCGTCGTACTCGTGAGTCACTGATCAGACTGGTGGATCCCGCTACCCAAGGCAACGAGGGGAACCCCCACATGCACGGCTCGCGCATCGCCGCCATCGGTCACTATCAGCCCGCGAAGGTACTCACCAACGAGGACCTCGCGGGCATGGTCGACACCAGTGACGAGTGGATCCGCAGCCGGGTGGGCATCCGGACCCGGCACATCGCGGGCCCGGACGAGCCGGTCGACGAACTCGCCGCGCACGCCGCCGCCAAGGCCCTGGCCGCAGCCGGGCTCACGGCCCAGGACATCGACCTGGTGCTGGTGGCCACGTCCACCGCGATCGACCGCTCCCCGAACACCGCCGCCCGGGTGGCCGCCCGGCTCGGCATCCCGCAGCCGGCCGCGATGGACGTCAACGTCGTCTGCGCCGGCTTCACCCACGCGCTGGCCACCGCCGACCACACGGTACGAGCGGGCGCCGCGACCCGGGCGCTGGTGATCGGCGCCGACAAGATGTCCGAGATCACCGACTGGAGCGACCGCACCACCTGCGTCCTGGTCGGCGACGGGGCCGGGGCGGCGGTGGTCGAGGCGTGCGTGCCGGGTCAGGAGCCGGGGATCGGGCCGGTGCTGTGGGGATCGGTGCCGGAGATGGGCAACGCGGTGCGGATCGAGGGCACGCCGCCGCGGTTCGCGCAGGAGGGGCAGAGTGTCTACCGCTGGGCCACCACCCAGCTGCCGCCCATCGCCCGGCGCGCCTGCGAGAAGGCCGGTGTCGCACCTGCCGATCTCGCCGCGGTCGTGCTGCACCAGGCCAATCTGCGCATCATCGAGCCGCTCGCGGAGAAGCTCGGCGCCGTCAACGCCGTGGTCGCGCGCGACGTCACCGAATCGGGTAACACGTCCGCGGCCAGCATCCCGCTCGCCCTGTCCAAGCTGCTGGAGCAGGGCGCCGTCCGCAGCGGCGACCCGGCCCTGCTGTTCGGCTTCGGTGGCAACCTGTCGTACGCGGGGCAGGTCGTCCGGTGCCCGTGACGCCGTCCGCGGGGGCGCACGGGGTGGTGTGACGCGCCCAACTCCCACTTCGTCTGGCTTTTGTGCACCGTAGACTGTAGACGAAAGACAATCCATAGTGGGCAGTCCACCGTGTACTGCAAACAGCCTGGAGGGGGACCGCGATGTTGCCGACCGGACTGCCGCAGGGAGCCGTACCCAAGCTGGAACGGCCCGGCCCGTTGCGCGACCGTGTCTACGAGGCACTGCTGGAGCTGATCACCACCCGCGCGCTGCGGCCCGGCCAGCACCTCGTGGAGAGCGAACTCGCCGGACATCTGGGCGTCTCCCGCCAGCCGGTCCGCGAGGCGCTGCAGCGGCTCAACACCGAAGGCTGGGTCGACCTGCGTCCCGCACAGGGCGCGTTCGTCCACGAGCCCACCCAGGAGGAGGCCGACCAACTCCTGACGGTCCGCACCCTCCTGGAGGCGGAGGCGGCCCGACTGGCCGCCCAGAACGCCGACAAGGCGGGCATCGACGCCCTGGAGGAGCTGTGCGCCGAGGGTGAGCAGGCGGTCGCGGCCGAGGACGTCGACCGCGCGGTCGCCCTCAACGCGGCCTTCCACGCCAAGGTGATGGAACTGGCGGGCAACACGGTCCTCGCCGAACTGGCCGGGCAGGTCGACCGCCGGGTCCGCTGGTACTACACCCCGGTGGCCCGACAGCGCGGAAAGCAGTCCTGGATCGAACACCGCGAGCTGATAACAGCGATCACCGCCCGCGACGAACAGCGCGCCACCCACCTGATGCGCGAACACACGGAGCACACCCGCCGCTCGTACCACGAACAGAACGCGTCCTGAGCGCGGTCGGCGTCGCGTGCGAGAATCCCCGGATGGGAACGACCACGGACTCCGCCCCCGTCACACTCCTCCCCGGGACTGCCGAACTGCGGCCCGTCATCGAGCAGTTGGTGCAGCTGTACCGTCATGACATGTCGGAGTTCCTCGGTCATCTCCCGGCAGCCGACGGGAGGTTCGGGTTCAGCAGCTTGCCGCTGTTCTTCGACGAGCCGGAGCGGGAGGCCCTGTTGATCCAGTACGGCACGGCCCCAGGCGGTTTCATCCTGACCCGTCCCCTGCCGGAGGGCTCGACCTCGATCTCCGCGTTCTTCGTCGTACGGGCCCTGCGCAGGCGCGGCGTCGGCCGACAGGCCGCCCTCCAGCTCCTGCGCTCCCGCCCGGGGGCATGGGCCATCGCCTTCCAGGAGGCCAACAGCGGCGCCGCCCGCTTCTGGCGTGGGATCGCCACGGCTGCCGTGGGCTCCGCCTGGAACGAGGAAACCCGCCCGGTCCCTCCTCCGGCGCCCGCCGGCCTCCCGGACGACCATTGGATCTTCCTGGACACGGCGGCCTAGGCTGGGTCGGGTCTCTTCGATCAGGCCTGCTCAGTCCTTGGACTTGAGCTCCTCCAGGCCGGCTGCCACCAGCAGCGGCGTGAACTCCACCACGTGATGCTCCGCAACGCCGTTGACCAGATACGGGTCGGTGGCCAGTAGCCGATCGATCTCCTCGGCCCGCATCCCAGGGGCGACATAGACACCGCCGACCCACTGCGGCCGGCGGCCGGCCATGAGGAGCAACCGCCGCGCGATGAGGTCATTCAGCCACTCACCGTGGGCCGGTCTCCACCGATCCACCTCGTTGAGCGGTGCTGTGTAGGTCACGGTGACAACGAACATCCTCGGACCATAGTGGAGCTTCGTGCCGCACGACGACCGGATTCCGCGGTCGGGGAGACAAACCGCGCGATCCGAACTCGTGCATGACCAGGCGATGAGGACACGGCCTAGGCGTCCGCCGGTTGCGCGACTCCGGGAGTCGGCGTGCACCGGCGTGCCTCCACCGCCAGCATCCCCGTCAACACCGCTACCAGGAGCAGCAGTCCGGCATAGGCCGGGAGGCGGGTGGCCGGTAGGGAGGTCAGTAGGGCGAGGGGGGACGCGGTGGCGCGGTAGCGGATCGGGTGGAGGTTCAGGGCGGCGCGGAAGGCCGCGTCGCCGGCCAGGAACAGGGCCACACCGCCCGCCAGGGCCAGTGCCGGGCCCCAGTGCGGGTGTTCGGTGAGGTGGCCGAGGGTCTTCTTGACGCCGGCCGCGAGGAAGGCGATGCCCAGCAGCATGGGCAGGAAGGCGTAGTAGTACGCGTTCATCGCCAGCCGCCACCGCTGCGGTGCCGGTGTCGCGCGGAACGCCGCCTCCGCGCCCTCCTCGTCGCGTACGAAGTACGTCCACCACAGCGCGACGGCGAGCGCCAGCGCCAGGAACGCGCCGCCGAACAGGCCCGGCGTGAGCGGCAGATCGCCGATGCCGACGCCGATGGAGATCACGGACTCGCCGAAGGCGATGATCAGCAGCAGCCCGTGCCGCTCCACGAAGTGTGCCGGGTCCAGGGTGCCCAGTTGCACCCGGAGCGTCGCAGCGCTGCGTCCGTCCCTGCGGCCCGGCCCGTGCTCGGCGACGAACGGGGTCACGAACTGCAGGGCGATCGCCAGCAGCCAGAGACCGTCCGCCGCGAGGCCGTCGGTGCCGCCCGCAGCCGTCACGGAGAGGGCGGCCAACGCGTTCGGGACGCCGTACCAGATGGAGTCCCAGCCGTGGCTGCGTGTGTACAGCGCCGTGTGCACGATCACCACCAGCAGGAACCCCAGTCCGAAGACCACGCCGGTGTCGTCGAAGACCCGGGGTATCGCCAGCGCGCAGATCAGGAACGCGCCCATGCCCAGCATCAGCAGCAGGCGCCGCGACGGGCGGTCGGGCGGCACCTGGTTGGTGAGGTAGGCGTAGGCGCCGTACATCCAGAACAGCACGACCAGGATCAGCGCCACGCGGGCGGCCGTGGCGAACGACAGGTCGTGTGCCAGCAGCACGGTGAGCTGGGTCAGTGTGAAGACGAAGACCAGGTCGAAGAAGAGTTCCAGGCTGGTGACCCGGCGTCCTGGTTCCTCGGTGCCTCCGGGCGCGGGCGTGGTGTCCGTGCCTGTGTCTGTGTCTGTGTCCGTGTTCATGGTGCGGTGTTCCCCCTCCGGCGATCGGTGAGCAGATCGTAGAGGGGGAACACCGGGTGAGCGGGGAGGAGTTGGCCGTCAGGAGGCTGCTGCCGGGACTGTCGTACCGCCGGTCCGGCCCGGCTGCCGGAGCAGCAGCGCGATGGCCGCCGCCACCATCGACACACAACCGGCCAGCGCGTACGCCCCGTTGTAGCCCCACGCGCCGACCACCATCGAGCCGAGGCCGCCGCCGAACAGACCGCTGATCAGCTTGCCGCTGTACACCAGGCCGTAGTTGGTGGCGTTGTAGTTCTCGCCGAAGTAGTCCGGGGTGAGCGCGGCGAAGAGCGGGTAGAAGGCGCCGCCGCCGAAGCCGGAGAGGAAGGCGAAGAACAGGAACAGCCACTCGCTCTTGATGTCACCGGCCCAGATCACGCCGAACTGGGCGAGGCCCAGGATCACGACCACGAAGACCAGGGTGGACTTGCGGCCGTAGCGGTCGGAGAGCCAGCCCACGGTGGGACGGCCGAAGCCGTTGATGACGGCCATGACACCCATCGAGGAGGCCGCCACCAGTGGCCCGAAGCCCAGGTCCTTGGCGTAGTCGACCTGGAAGGAGATCCCGAAGATCGACACGCCCGCGGTCATCACGATGGCCACCCACATCAGGGGCAGCATGCCGGTCCTGACGGCCTCCTTCGGCGTGTACTGCTTCACCGCCGGAGGGTTCTTGACGAGCGATGTGGCGGTGTTCTGGCTGCCGGACCAGCTCAGCGGGTCGATGTCCGCCGGCCACCAGTTCTTCGGCGGATCCTTGAAGAAGAACGCGCACCCGAAGACCACGATCATGATGTAGCCGCCGATGAGGTCCAGGACGCGGTGGTAATTCCCGGTGTCGAAGGCGTAGTTGAAGATGAAGATGAAGGGGAGTGAGCCGTACGCGAAGCCGCCGTTCACAAAACCCGTGCGCGCGCCGCGCCGTTCGGGGAACCACTTGCCCACCATGTTGATGCAGGTCGCGTAGACCAGCCCGGCACCGAGCCCGCCGACGACCCCGAAGCCGAGGATCGCGAGCCACACGTTGCACGGGGCCGGCCGCGGAGCGCGTCCACGGCCGGCCCACATCGGCTTCTCCACCTGCGTCGGCATCGGCGGCGACCCCGTCGTCGGCACCAGCCACATCGACTGCCTCGCCGCCTTCCAGGACGACCCCGACACCGAACTCGTCGTCCTCATCGGGGAGATCGGCGGCGACGCGGAGGAACGCGCGGCCGCCCACATCCGCGACCACGTCACCAAGCCGGTCGTCGGCTACATCGCCGGGTTCACCGCACCCGAGGGCCGCACCATGGGCCACGCGGGCGCCATCGTCTCCGGCTCGGCGGGCACGGCCAAGGCGAAGCAGGAGGCACTGGAGGCGGCCGGCGTCCAGGTGGGCAGGACCCCGACCGAGACGGCGGCACTCGTCCTCGCGCGGCTGACCGGAGCGCAGTGACTTCACTCATAGTTCGCGCGCGGTGACTGTCGGCTTCCCCGGCCCGTCGATACCGTCTTCACCTTCTTCGGTCACACCCGCGGCTCCCGCGCAAGACGTCCGGCGCACGACGGTGCGAGCCGTGCGCCGGACGGCCCCGCACCTCCTGCACCACGCCACCCCCTTCCACTTCCACCAAGGAAGGCCCACGGGCCCAAGGAAGGTCCCGCGGCCATTTCCTCTCGACCGTGCACCGAGAGCGGAGTATCCGAATGGCACCCACCCTCACCCTCAAAGCCGGAACGTCCTGGGCCGAGGCCTGGCAGCGCTGCCTCGCCGCCGCGCCCGAGGCGTTCCGGGACGACCGCGTCCTCAACCTCTGGAACGCCGCCTGGCACGCGGACGGCCGGGCGCTGCCCGCCATCAGCCCGGTCGACGGCACCCCCATCGCGGGCCCGCCCCGGCTGGACCGGGCCACCGCCCGGCAGGCCGTGCGAGCCTCGCTCGACCAGCACCGCGCCTGGCGGCACATCCCGTCGGCCGAACGCCGGGCCCGGGTCGCCGCCACCCTCGACGCGCTCACACAACACCGCGAACTCCTCGCCCTGCTGCTCGTCTGGGAGATCGGCAAGCCGTGGCGGCTCGCCCAGGCGGACGTCGACCGGGCCATCGACGGGGTGCGCTGGTACGTGGACGGCATCGAGCCGATGATCGCCGGCCGGGCACCGCTGGACGGCCCGGTGTCCAACATTGCGAGCTGGAACTACCCGATGAGCGTCCTCGCCCACACCCTGCTGGTCCAGGCGCTCGCGGGCAACGCGGTCATCGCCAAGACCCCGACCGACGGCGGGGTCGCCTGCCTGACCCTCGCCTGCGCGCTCGCCGCCCGCGAGGGGATCCCCGTCACCCTGCTCAGCGGTAGCGGGGGCGAGCTGTCCCAGGCACTGGTGCGCGCGCCCGAGATCGGCTGCGTCTCCTTCGTCGGCGGCCGCGACACCGGCGCCGCCGTCGCCACGGCCGTCGCCGACCTCGGCAAACGGCACGTACTGGAGCAGGAGGGCCTGAACACCTGGGGCATCTGGAACTACTCGGACTGGGACGCGTTCACCGCCGTCGTCCCGAAACTCTTCGACTACGGCAAACAGCGCTGCACGGCCTACCCGCGCTTCGTGATCCAGCGCGACCTCTTCGACCAGTTCCTCTCCGCGTACCTGCCGGCGGTCCGCAGGGTCAGGGTCGGCCACCCCCTGGCCGTGGAACGAAGCGGCGACCCGTGCCCGGAGCTGGACTTCGGCCCGGTGATCAACGCGGCCAAGGCCAAGGAACTGCGTGACCAGGTCGCGGAGGCCATCGACCGCGGCGCCGTCCCTCTCCACCGCGGCAAGGAGGCCGACGCCCGCTTCCTGCCCGGCCAGGACACCTCGGCCTACGTCCACCCGGTCACCCTGCTCAACCCGCCCCGCTCCTCCCCGCTCCACCACGCGGAACCCTTCGGCCCGGTCGACACCATCGTCCTCGTCGACACGGAGGCGGAGCTGCTGGCCGCGATGAACGCCTCCAACGGCGCCCTGGTCGCGACGCTCTCCACGGACGACAGGGCCACGTACGAGAGGCTGGCGCCGCAGATCCGCGCCTTCAAGGTCGGCCACGGCACGCCCCGCTCCCGCGGGGACCGCGACGAACTGTTCGGCGGGTTCGGCGCCTCCTGGCGCGGCGCCTTCGTCGGCGGCGAACTGCTGGTGTACGCCGTCACCCGCGGCCCGGCGGGCGAGCGGCTGCCCGGGAACTTCCCCGACTATCAGCTCATGCCCTGACCACCGCGTTCATCCGCTCCGTGTGCGCTCACTCACTGCGCGTACATCCCGTCGGCCGGGGCGCACACTCGCGCCCCGGCCACCGCTCACCGCACGGATACGCAGGTGAAACGCGCTCCGAAACCTTGGTATTGTTGTCCATGTCGCCGCGGGGAACAGCCCCCGCAAGGCGGCAGACACCTAGTCCGGGTGGCGGAATGGCAGACGCGCTAGCTTGAGGTGCTAGTGCCCTTTATCGGGCGTGGGGGTTCAAGTCCCCCCTCGGACACCAGCTGAGACCCCTGTTGATCAGGGGTTTTCTGCTTTTCAGGACTGTGGCGAGACCAACCACGTGACCAACGGCCCAGCGAATCCCCAGGTCAGACCAGGGATGTCAGCCGGATCGCCCTCCAGGAAGACCAGGGGACGGCACGCTCAGCGAGGGTCTTCAGCCCGTGTCGGACCAGGGCCGAGCCGATACCGCGCTTGCGATGCTCGGGCATGACGGCCAACGGGCTGAGCACGTGCACCTCAACCAGTCGCCGAGGGGCATCGAGCAGACTGTGGGTGAACATGACGTGCCCGACGATCTGCCCGTCGAGTTCAGCGACCAGCGAGAGACCCTCCGCGGGCGTGATCGTGCAGGTTCTGCATGTTCGTGGTTGGTCAGCTCTGGCAGCCGCAGTCGCCGCTGTGGAACGTCACGTAATTCCCCACCAGCGGCGTCGGCTTCCCCGCTCGAAAGCGGTAGCCGTCTCACCCCCGACCGGCGACCGAGCCCGAGTTCCCTGAAGAGATGAAGAATGCGGTTGTTCCGCGGCTGGGCCATGCGATGTCGTCAACGGCGAGAAACGGCTCGCCGGCCACGGTCGCGGGGGTTGCCCCGGTGAACGCCATGACGTCCCGATGCAGGTGGGACTGGTCGGCGTAGCCAGTGTCGGCTGCGACTTCGGCCGCGCCTTCACCCGCGACCAGGCGGTGGGCGGCATGGTCGAAGCGGACCAGCTTCACGGCACGTTTGGGCGGCAGGCCGAGCTGCGACCGGAACCGGGACCACAGCCGCTTACGGCTCCACCCGACCTCAGCCGCGAGTCCGTCGACCCGGGTCAGGCCACGGCTGACGACGATCCGGTGCCAGGCCCAGGCCACCTCCGGGTCCACCGGCGGCCCCGCCTCATGCCGGCGGGCGAGCAGTGCGTCTGTCAACGCGAAGCGATCCTGCCAGGACAGGACATCGCCGAGTTGCTCGCGGATCCGGGACGCCTCCCGGCCCCACAGGTCGCCCAGCGGCACGACGGCGCCGTCGAGGTCTGCGGGGGCGACACCCAGAATCGCACGTGCGATCACCGGGGACAGGCGCACCTGCACGCACTCGACGTTCTCTCCCCGCGCCCGGACCGCGCCTCCGGATCCGAGCCCGAGACCGGCGACGATGCTTCCCCGCTGCTGCTGTCCTGGGGCACAGTCAAGGACGGGCGAGCCGGCGCCGAACTCCAGGACCAGCGTCACGGCAGGGTGCGGGACCATCCGAAGCGCGTCCAGTTCACGGATGCGGAACCCGGCCATGGTGAGTCCGGCCACCCGGCTGGGCCGCTGCGGGCATGCGACGTCCCAAACAGCCGCACCGTGCATGAACGTTGGCACCATCCCATGCTACGTGAGCCGACTGAGGGGAACATTCGTCCAATCCGCCGACGGGGACCAGCGGCGACAGTGGGCCCATGACTGTTTCTGACGGCAGCCCGCACGTGAACGGCGGCGCCACCACCGAGAGTTCAACCCTGTCGCTGGACGACGGCGACATCTACGTGTGCCAGGACGGCCCCCGCGACGCCCCCGCACTCCTGCTCATCCACGGGTCCGCATCCTCGACCCGCTCGTGGGACCCGCTGGTTCCGCTGCTGACGGGATCTCACCGCGTCATCCGGATCGATCTGCTCGGGCACGGTCGGTCGGCCAAACCGGCCGACCGCAGCTACGCGATCCCGGACCAGGCACGTCGGGCCGGAGCGGTACTGGACCGGCTCGGCGTCGAGCACGCCGTGGTCGTCGGTCACTCCAGCGGCGGCTTCGTCGCCACCGCCCTCGCCGAACAGCGACCCGACCTGGTGACCGCGCTCGCGCTCATCAACACCGGACCCAGCCTGGACGCCTTCATCGCAACGGAGTCCGCCGCAATCGGCCTCTCGCAGTGGCCGCCGACCGACGAGCAGCTCCGGCGGTTCGCGAGCACGGGTTTCAGCCGCGCGGGCTACAAGATCCCCGAAGAACTCCTGGACGACGTGCGCGGTATGACCCACCACTCGCTCACCACGTCGATGCGGGCCACCCGCTCCTACCTGGAGCAGCGGGCGCTGCCGGATCGGCTGACGGTCCTGGGCAAGCCCCTACTGGTGATCTTCGGCGAGGACGACCGCAGATGGCGATCCTCATCCGCCTCCGATTACCGCGCCGTTCCGGGCGCAAGGGTCGAGCTGCTGCCCGGTCTCGGGCACTCGCCCCTGCTCGAGGATCCGCCGCGGACCGCCACCTCCCTGCTGGCCTTCACCGCGATCCACGCCGTACGGGTGGACTGAATGACAAGGAGGGGTGCCATGCGGATTCTCGTCTCCGGCGCCAGCGTCGCCGGTCCGGTGCTGGCCTACTGGCTCACCAGACACGGCTTCTCCGTCACCGTCGTCGAGCGCGCGCCGGCGCTGCGCAAGACCGGCGGCCACGCGGTCGACCTGTTCCGGCCCGCGATGATCGTCTCGGAGAAGATGGGCGTGCTCCCACGTGTCGAGGAGCGGGCCACCGGCACGAACCGGATGACCGTCTACCGGGAGGGCTCACGGCGTCCCGTCCGGGCGGACCTCTCCAAGATCTTCGGTGCCAACTCCGACCGGCACGTCGAGATCATGCGCGACGACCTGAGCGAGATCTACTACGACGCCGCACGCGACGACGTCGAGTACGTCTTCGGCGACTCGATCACCGCGATCTCGCCCGATGGCGAGGTGCGGTTCGAGAACGCCGCGCCGCGCCGCTTCGACCTCGTCGTCGGTGCGGACGGGCTGCACTCCAACGTGCGCCGCCTCGTCTTCGACGAGGAGTCCCGTTTCAACGCCTTCATCGGGGCCTACCTCGGGGTACTGACCCTGCCGAACGTCTCCGACCTCGACGGCGAGCTCCTCATCCACGTCGGCGTCGGCCGCACCGCCGGCATGTACGGCGCGCGGCACCTCGGCGACGCGCGGGCGTTGTTCCTGTTCCGGAGCGAGCGCGAACTCGACTACCACCACCGCGACGTGCCCCGGCAGAAGGAACTGCTGCGCGGTGCGTTCGCCGGCATGCACCCTGACGTGGACCGCTGGCTGGACGAACTCGACCGCACCCCGGCGTTCTACTTCGACTCGATCACCCAGCTCCACATGGACACCTGGTCGCAGGGAAACGTGACGCTCGTCGGCGACGCGGGCTACTGCCCCGGTCCGGCCGTCGGCGGCAGCACCACCCTGGCCGTCGTCGGTGCGTACGTCCTCGCCGGAGAACTGGCACGGGCGGGCGGCGACCACGAGCGTGCCTTCCCCGCCTACGAGCGCGTGATGGCGGCGCACGTGCACGGCAGCCGCGCGGTCGCGCTGAGTGCAGCGAAGACCCTGATCCCCACGTCCCGCCTCGGCGTGTGGGGACTGGCCCAGGGCGCCCGCCTCATCTCCGCCCTGCCCACGGGCCCCAGTCGCGCCCTCGTTCGCCTCACCACCAAGAGCGCACGCCTCTACAACTCCGTGACCGTCGACGACTACCCGCCGTCGCCCGCCGCATGAGGAGGCCGGGGCGGTCCCGGAGACGACCTCGGGGCGGAGTGAGGAGTGCTCGCCGCCCTCGGGGTTGGTGGCTTTTTTGCAGCGTCGAGACGATGGCAGCGCAGCTTGGCCATCTGCTCGGGGTTATGGATCTCCAGAACGTTGCTGTGGAGATCGTTCCGTTCTCGGCGCAACGGACCATGTGGCCCATGCCCACCTTCACCATCTTCGATGACACCAGGGTGCACGCGGACACCCTGGACGCTGCCGCCACCCGCGCCCAGCCCAGCCCAGCCAGGTCGAGCTGTACGAGTGAGAGCTGTTGCTGATCCAGAGCCTGGCAGAGCACGTCTTCGCGCAGGTCTGACGCCGCAGGCGGCGGCCTACGTGGTGTCGGCCGCCGCCTGGCGGAAGGGATTCAGGATCAGCTGCGTGGAGGGGTGTGACGTCAGCCGGTCGCGCTGCCCGAGACCCACTCGGTCCACGGCATGTTCCAGTCGCTGAGGCCGTTGCCCGGGGCCAGTGCGGTCTTGTCGTCGGAGTTCTTGACGATCACGACGTCACCGATCATCGAGTTGTCGAAGAACCACGCGGCGGGCAGCTTGTCGTTGCCGCCGCCCCTGACGTCCTTCAGGCCCACGCAGCCGTGGCTGGTGTTGACCTTGCCGAAGACCGAGTCGGCACCCCAGTAGTTGCCGTGGATGAACGTGCCCGAGTCGGTCAGGCGCATGGCGTGCGGCACGGCCTTGATGTCGTACGAGGGCTTGCCGTCCTTCTCCGTGAGGCCGACGGTCGCACCGTTCATGTGGATGTGCCGGAACTTCTCGGAGATGACCATCTGACCGTTGTACGTCGGGTGCTCCGGGCTGCCGGACGAGATCGGGATGGTCTTGATCGTCTTGCCGTCCCGTACGACGGTCATCTTCTTCGTCTTGGCGTCGACGGTGCTGATCTGGCTCCGGCCGATCTTGAACGTGACCGTCTTCTGGATGCCCTGACGGGTGAGCTTGACGGTGACGGTGGAGCCGGGCTTCCAGTAGTTCTCGGGGCGGAAGTCCAGGCGGTTGTCGTTGAACCAGTGACCGACGACCCGCTGCCCGCTGCTGGAGCTGACCTGGATCTCCGACTCCACAGCGGCCTTGTCGCTGATCGCCTTGTCGAAGCGGACCGTCACCGGCATGCCCACGCCGACGGTCGAGCCGTCCGCGGGGGAGAGATGCCCGATGAAGTCGTTGGCCGCGGAGGCCGTGGAGATCGCGGCGTACCCGGTGACGGAGCGGCCCTTGGCGTCCACGGCCTCTGCGGCGACCTGATAGCGGGTGGCCCGCTCCAGTTGGCCGTTCGGCTTCCAGGACGTGCCGTCCGCGGACACGGTGCCCGGAATCTCGGCACCGGTCGCGACGGCGGTCATGGTCACCTTGGTGAGCTTGCCGTCGCTGACGGTGACCTTGACGGGGCCGTTGATCCCGACGTTGTAGGCACCTGCCCCGGACGTGATCTTTATTCGGGCGTCGGAAGCGTCCTGGGCGACCTTCTGATCTGCCTGCGTCTGCGGTTTCGGGAGGTTCCCGGGGTCGTTGTTGCTGGTGGCAGCGTTGCTGGTACCGCCCAGCGCCGTGAGTGCGAGTACGCCGCCGAATACGCCGGCCGTAGCCATCAGCCCGATGCGTCGCTTACGTACCGTGATCAAACGCTTCTCCCATGCCACTGATCGTTGAATCCCTGGAGCTGGTTACCGGAGGAGTGCAACCAGCATCAAAGAACTACTTTTACGCATTCATCCCTCCTTAAGGGAGGGAATTGTGGCGAATTCCACGCGTCGTGGGTGCTCTCCTTACCCCCGTTGTCAGTGGCGGACGCTACGGTCTGCCCCGTGAACGGGGAGCGAGACGAAGAGTCGGTGAGCCGGCGTGCGGCTCTGGATCATGTGCTGGGTCTGATCGCGGACGCTCCCTGGAGCGGAAGCCTGGTCCTGCGCGGAAGCATGGTCATGCCGGCCTGGGTGGGAGCCGCGGCGCGCGAGCCCGCCGATCTCGACTGGGTGGTCCTGGAGCACGCCGCCGGGGTCGATGTGCTGGACCCGTATCCGTACGTCGACGCGCTCGACACGGTGCAGCAGTGGCCGGAGGCCGCCGACGGCGCGGCTCGGTACGAGATGTGGACGTACGAGGAGTTCGACACCGCCGGACAGCGGCCCGTCCTCCCACCCGAGGGCCTGCGCTGGCTGTCCGACGAGGACGTGGTGGAATCCGGCCCCCCGTACCTGGACCTGCTCGAACGCGTGGCGCAGCGGCCGTGGGCGGCCCCGGGTGTGTTCCTCGACGCGGGGAAGGCGCGCGTGGACGGGACGTGGACGTACACGGAGTACGACACACCAGGGGTACGGCTGCTCATTCCCTGGCAGAGAGAAGGGGCGCCCGCCGGCGAGGTACGGCTGGACTTCGCCCGCGACGAACTGCTTCCCGAGCCCCCGGTGTGGACCCTGATACCGCGCGGCGACGGGGGAGCGCCCACCGCGGTGCGGACCGCCGGCCGGGAGCTGTCCCTGGCCTGGAAGTTGCTGTGGTTGCACACCGACAGCCGGGACGACGGCCGCGCGCAGGGCAAGGATCTGTACGACGCGGTGCTCCTCGCCGAGGGGGAGGGGGCGTCCCTTGCACCGCGCCTGCTGAGGTCGGTCTTCCGCCGTGCGGCGTGCCGGGAGGCGGACGCTCTCCGCCCGGCCGCGGTGGTGCGGTGGGATGTGGACTGGGCTGGGTTCCAGGAGAAGCACCCGGGGGTGCGGGGCACCGCGCAGGAGTGGCTGCGGCGGCTCGCCCGGGCCCTGGGATCGATCGGCGCGTGAAAAATCGGTACGCGGTCCCTGATCGGTTTCCCTAGACTCACCCTGCATCGCGCGGCGTTGACACATCTCGGCCGCGTGTTTCGTGACCACTGACACCGAGGGGAGCCGGGCCGTGCGTGACCGTACCGCCGTCGTCGTCCCCCCGTCGCGGTCCGAGGTGATCCTGGTGTCCTCGTCCGTCCGGTGCCCGCTGCGCGGCCGGCACCGGATGCCCGTGACGACGCTCTGACCCGGTTCACCACCAGCTCACACGGCACAGCCCAGGCACGCCCGGTGGCGGGCGACCGGGCCGGGTCCGTCTGCTCCTGAGCACGGGAGATCGAGCACGGAAATCGAGCACGGGAAATCGCGCTGCCCCTTTTTCCTGATCCTCAGAAAGGCCATGGGCCGTGCGTACCGACCTCAACACCCTCGCCACCGTCCGCAACCTCGGCATCCTCGCCCACGTCGACGCCGGCAAGACCACCGTCACCGAGCGCTTCCTGTACGCGACGGGGACCACCCACAAGCGCGGCGAGGTCCACGACGGCACCACCGTCACCGACTTCGACCCCCAGGAACGCGACCGTGGCATCACCATCTTCGCCGCCGCCGTCAGCTGCGGCTGGGACGGCCACCGCATCAACCTCATCGACACCCCGGGCCACGTCGACTTCGCCGACGAGGTCGAACGTTCGCTGCGCGTCCTTGACGGGGCGATCGCCGTCTTCGACGCGGTCGCCGGCGTCGAGCCGCAGAGCGAGTCGGTGTGGCGGCAGGCCGACCGGCACGGTGTGCCGAGAATCGCCTTCGTCAACAAGCTGGACCGCGCGGGCGCCGACCTCGACCGGGCCGTCGACTCGATCCGGGAGCGGCTGCATCCTGCCCCGCTCGTCGTCCAGTTGCCGATCGGCGCCGAGGACGGCTTCACCGGCGTGGTCGACCTGGTGCGCATGCGCTCCCTGGTCTGGGACGGCGGTGGCGGTACGGCGGTGGAGGGGCCGGTTCCCGAAACACTGACGGAGGAGGCCCTGCGGCGGCGTCGGGTGCTGGAGGAGGCGGTGGCCGAGCTGCATCCGGCCGCGCTGGAGGAGTTCTGCGCAGAGTCTGCTCTGTCCGAGCCGACCCTGGTCGCCGCCCTCCGGGACCTCACCCGCACCGGCGACGGTGTCGTCGTGCTGTGCGGGTCCGCCTACCGCAACCGCGGCATCGAACCGCTGCTGGACGCGGTGGTGGCCTACCTGCCGTCGCCGCTGGACGTGCCCGCCGTACGCGGTGTCCACGGCGAAACCGAAGAGTGGCGGCCCGCCGACCCCGAAGCACCGTTCGCTGCCCTCGCGTTCAAGGTGAACGCGGCCGGCATCGGGCGCCTGACCTGCGTGCGCGTCTACTCGGGCACGATCGGGAAGGGAGACACCGTGTGGGACCCCGGCACCGGGCGCACCGAGCGGGTGGCGCGGATCCTGCGGGTCATGGCGGACCGGCACGTCCAGCTGGACCGGGCGGTCGCCGGTGACATCGTCGCGCTCGCGGGCCTGAAGTCGGCGCGGGCCGGTTCGACCCTCTGCGATCCCGGCGCCCCGCTGCTCCTGGAGGCCCCCGTGGTCGCCGAGCCCGTGGTGTCCGTCGCCGTCGAGGCACGCCGCAGCACCGACACCGGACGGCTGGCGACCGCGCTGGCACGGCTGGCGGAGGAGGACCCCTCGCTGGTGGTGCGCACCGACGACGAGACCGGACAGACCGTGCTGTCCGGGATGGGCGAGCTGCATCTGGAGGTCGCGGTGGAGAAGATCCGCCGTTCCGATGGACCGGAGGTCGTCGTGGGGCGTCCGCGGGTCGCGCATCGGGAGACTGTCGTGCGCGGGGTGAGCGGGCTGGTCTTCCGGCATGTCAAACAGGACGGCGGTGCCGGGCAGTTCGCGCATGTCGTCCTGGACGTCGAGCCGCTCGGGGCCGAAGTCGGGGCCACCGGCTTCGAGTTCCGGTCCGTCGTGGTCGGCGGGCGGGTGCCGCAGGAGTATGTGCGGGCCGTGGAGGCCGGCTGCCGGGACGCCCTGGCCGAGGGACCGCTCGGTGGGCATCCGGTGACCGGGCTGCGGGTCACGCTGACCGACGGCTCCACCCATGTGAAGGACTCCTCCGAGATGGCCTTCCGGACCGCCGGCCGGCTGGGACTGCGCGAGGCGCTGCGTGCCTGCGCGGTGGCCCTGCTGGAACCGGTGGCCGAGGTCACGGTCACCGTGCCGGAGGACGCGGTCGGCGGGGTGCTCGGTGACCTGGCCGCTCGGCGCGGGCGGGTCAACGGGTCCGAGAGCCGGGGTGGCTCGGCGGTGCTGACCGCCACCGTGCCGCTGGCCGAACTGTTCGGCTATGCGACTCGGTTGCGCAGCCGGACCCAGGGGCGGGGCACGTTCACCACCCGGCCGGCGGGTTACGCGCCGGCGCAGCGGCCGGTTCCGGCTCGGTAGTCGGCAGGCTCGCTGCGGATCGACAGGTCGCCCGGGGACCGAGGCCGCCAGTGCGGGGTCCTCGGTCCCCGGGCCGCCCTCGGCCGGCCGGGAAATCACCCGCGCCGGGCGATGCGCTCACCCCGGGAGCCGGATGAGGTGGAAAACGGACAGGAAACCGCTGGTCCGTGGCCCGGAAGGCGTGAGGCGACATGACCGAGGACAGCATGACCGAGGACAGAGGGGGCGCGATTGGCGTGGCCGCTCGGGACCCCGTACGGGGGGCGTGAGCCATGTGCCGTTGGCTTGCCTACTCGGGTACGCCCCTCGTACTCGACGAGGTCCTGTACCGCCCGCAACACTCGCTGATCGACCAGAGCCTGCACGCACGCATGGGCGTCGAGACGACCAACGGCGACGGCTTCGGCATCGGCTGGTACGAGGATCACACCCGCACCCCGGCCGTGATCCACGACATCGGACCGGCCTGGAACAACCGCAACCTCCGGGAGATCGCGGAGCATGTCCGCTCGCCCCTGTTCTTCGCCCACATCCGAGCCTCCACCGGTACCGCGGTACAGCAGACCAACTGCCATCCTTTCCGCCACGGTCGCTGGATGTGGATGCACAACGGCTCGATCGCCGGATTCCATGAACTCCGCCGGGAGCTCGTACTCGCCGTCGACCCGGAGCTCTTCCCTTCGATCGAGGGCACCACGGACTCCGAGGTGATGTTCTATCTGGCGCTGACGTTCGGGCTGGACGAAGATCCGGTGGGTGGCGTCGCCCGTATGACCGGCTTCGTCGAGCGAGTCGGACGGGAGCACGGGGTGCCGTCCCCCGTGCAGATGACGGTCGCGGTGGCCGACGGGGAGCGGGTCCTGGCCTTCCGGTACGCCAGCGAGGGCACGCCGAGGTCGCTGTACTACAGCAGCAGGGTGGACGACCTTCGGGCGCTGCACCCCGACGCCACTTTCCTGCAGGACGTCTCGGACGAGACCCGCCTGGTGGTGTCGGAGCCGTTGGGTGATCTGCCCGGCGCCTGGAACGAGGTACCGGCCGACACCTATGGAGTCGTCCAGCCGGGCGAGGATGTGCTGCAGGACTTCCGGCCCGAGGTCCCCTGACGGACGGACGCCCCCGGTGTGCACACCGAGCCGGCATACGAGCCCGGACCAGCGGCTACCCGGGCAGGTGCCGACTCGGACATGCGCCGACGGACCCCTCACGCCAACCGTCCATCCACCGCCGCCCGCCAAGCCGGTGCCTTCACCGGCCGCGCCGCGCGCCGCGGCCGTTGCCCGCCCCGGGCGAAGAACGCCGCCAGCGGAAGCACCGCCGCCCCCACGGTGACCGCGTCCGGTCCGAGCCGGCCCAGTTCGATGCCGACCCGGCCCGCAGGGAAGCGGAGTGCCTGTGTGAGGGCGTGGGCGCGGACCTCGTCCAGGAAGGTGCCGCCGAGTTGGAGGCCCGCCCAGCCGCCGATCAGGACGCGTTCGGGCTGGAAGAGGTTGATCAGGTCGGACAGACCGGCGCCCAGGTACTCGGCCGTCTCGGCCAGGACGGCCGCCGCCACCGGGTCGGGCGTGCTGTCGTTCGAGGGGCGGGCGGCGGCGAGCAGTTCGGTCAGGGCCCTCTCCTCGCCTGCCCCGGGCGACGGTTGCCCGCCTGCCTCCTGCCAGCGTGCGACCAGCGCCTCCGCGCCCGCGTACGCCTCCAGGCAGCCCCGGGCACCGCACCGGCACCGGCGCCCGCCGACCCGTACCGTCAGATGTCCCCACTCCACCGCCCGTCCCTGGGCTGCCTCCTCGGTGACCACGCAGGCGCCGACTCCGGAGCCGAAAAGGACGACCACGGCGTTGCGGGCGCCGCGGCCCGCGCCGAACCACATCTCGGCCTGGCCCAGGGTCTTGGCGCCGTTGTCGATGAAGTAGGGAATGTGGGAGGGGAGTTGGCCGGTCAGGCGGAGCCGTCGCTCCAGTGGGACCGCGTCCCAGCCGATCGTCTGGCCGTGGACGACGGCGCCCTGCTCGCCCGCGTCCTCGATGATGCCGGGCACGCCGATGCCCACGCCGAGGAGGTCGTCGGGGGCGAGCGCGGCCGTACGGAACACCTCGGCCATGCCCTCGTGCACATGGCCGACGACGGCGTCGACGTCGTAGCCGCGTGGGCCCAACGGACGTTCCGTGCAGGCGAGTTCGCGTAGTCCGAGGTCGAACAGCTCCACACGTACCCGGGTCTCGCCGACGTCGACCCCGATGAGCCGGCCGCTGTCCGGTCGTATGCGCAGCAGTCGGCGCGGGCGGCCGGCGTCGGAGTCGACGATGCCCGCCTCCTCCACCAGGCCGTCGGCGAGGAGTTCGGCCACGACGTTGCTGACGGAGCCCGAACTCAGCCCGGCCGCCGGGCCGAGCGCGTGCCGGCTCATCGGGCCGTCGAAATACAACCGTTGCAGAACGGCGCTCCGGCTCTCCCGCCGCAGGTCACGCACCGTACGGCCGCCCAGCCCTGCCACCCGACCTCCCTGGTTCACGCACATTTGTGGCCCGCCGGAGCGGATGCCGTTGCCGGATCCCTTGACGAGCGATTCTCTTGAGGTTTAACTCACATCCTAAATTAAGCCATGAGGGGCTTCGAGGGTCGCACGGGTGTCGGCCTCCGCGAGCGGCCCCTCGGGGTTCTCCTCCCGGAAAGGGACACCTGGAGCCATGCGCAGCATCCGAGCCGCGGCCGTAGGCGCCGTCACCATGTCTCTCGCTCTCGCGGCCACGGCCTGCGGAGGCGGTTCGTCCAGCGGCAGCGGGTCCGACGACTCGCCGAAGACGCTGACCTACTGGGCCTCCAACCAGGGCGCCAGTATCGCCGTCGACAAGAAGGTCCTCCAGCCCGAACTCGACAAGTTCGAGAAGCAGACCGGGATCAAGGTGAAGCTGGAGGTCGTGCCCTGGTCCGATCTGCTCAACCGGATTCTGACGGCGACCACGTCCGGTCAGGGCCCGGACGTGCTGAACATCGGCAACACCTGGAGCGCCTCCTTGCAGGCGACCGGCGCGCTGCTGCCCTGGGACGCCAAGAACTTCGACAAGATCGGCGGCAAGGACCGGTTCGTCGAGTCCGCGCTCGGATCCACGGGCGCCCAGGGCAAGGACCCGGCCGCCGTACCGCTGTACTCGATGGCGTACGCGCTCTACTACAACAAGCAGATCTTCGCCGACGCCGGCATCTCCAAGCCACCGGCCACCTGGGACGAGCTGATCGCCGACGGCAAGAAGATCAAGGCGAAGGGCAAGTCGGTCCTCGGCGCCGAGGGCTCGAACGTGTCGGAGAACATCCACCACACCTTCGTCTTCGCCAAGCAGCACGGCGCCGACTTCTTCACCGCCGACGGCAAGCCGGACTTCACCAACCCCAAGGTGGTCGACGCGGTCAAGCAGTACGTCGACCTGATGGCCAAGGACAAGGTCATCCCGACCGGCGACGCCGAGTACGCGCAGAACCAGTCCGTCAGCGACTTCGCCAAGGGCAAGCAGGCCATCCTGCTGTGGCAGTCCGCCTCCGCCAACCTCAAGTCCCAGGGCATGAGCGAGGACGCCTACGGCATCGCCCCCGTGCCCGTGCAGTCCGGCACCCCCGGCGCCGACGCCCAGACCAACTCGATGGTCGCCGGCATCAACATCGCGGTCTTCAAGAACAGCCACAACCTCGACGGCGCCACGAAGTTCGTGAAGTTCATGACCAGCGACGACGAGCAGAAGACCCTCAACACGGCCTACAGCTCGATCCCGCCGGTGAAGGCCGCCCAGGAAAACGCCGCCTTCAACTCCCCGTCCAACGCCGTGCTGAAGAACACCCTCGCCACCAGCGCGGCCGCGCTGCCGCAGGTCCCCGCCGAGTCTCAGTTCGAGACGACGGTCGGCACGGCCGTCAAGGAGCTGTTCGCCGACGCCGCCGCCGGACGCGCGGTGACCACCGACTCCGTCAAGGCCAAGCTGGAGAAGGCCCAGCAGCAGATGCCGGCGGCCTGAGCACGATGACCACCACCGCTCTGAAAGAGCCGGTGCACGAGACCTCCCCCGGCGCGGCGCGCGAACACCGTCGCCGCGCCGGGCGGATCCGCCGCATCGGACTGCCCTACCTGCTGCTCCTGCCCGCCCTGCTCCTCGAACTCCTCGTCCACCTGGTGCCGATGGTCATCGGCATCGTGATGAGCTTCAAGGAACTCACCCAGTTCTACATCCGCGACTGGGGGACCGCCCCCTGGTCCGGCCTCGGCAACTACAAGCTGTCGGTGGACTTCGACGCACCCGTGGGCGAGGCGCTGCTGCACTCGTTCCTCGTCACCGTCGGGTTCACCCTGCTGTCGGTCGGCCTGTGCTGGCTGATCGGAACCGCCGCCGCGATCTTCATGCAGGACACCTTCCGCGGCCGCGGTCTGCTGCGCGCCCTGTTCCTGGTGCCGTACGCGCTGCCCGTCTACGCGGCCGTCATCACCTGGGTGTTCATGTTCCAGCACGACAACGGCCTGGTGAACCACGTCCTGCACGACCAGCTGCACCTCACCGACAAGCCCTCCTTCTGGCTGATCGGCGACAACAGCTTCTACGCCCTGCTGACCGTGTCCGTGTGGAAGGGCTGGCCGTTCGCCTTCCTCATCGTGATGGCCGGACTGCAGAACATCCCGCGCGAGCTGTACGAGGCGGCCGCACTGGACGGCGCCGGGATGTGGCAGCAGATCCGCCGCATCACCCTGCCGTCCCTGCGCCCGGTCAACCAGGTGCTGATCCTGGTCCTGTTCCTGTGGACGTTCAACGACTTCAACACGCCGTACGTGATGTTCGGCAAGGCCGCCCCAGAGGCCGCCGACCTCATCTCGGTGCACATCTACCAGGCGTCCTTCGTCACCTGGAACTTCGGCACCGGCTCCGCCATGTCCGTTCTGCTCCTGCTGTTCCTGCTGGTCGTGACGGGCCTGTACCTCCTGTTCACCTCGCGCGGACGGAGGGCCGCCGATGTCTGAGTCCCCGATGTCCGACTCCCCGATGGCGCCGCCCCGTTCGTTCCTGTGGTCGCGGCGGATCTTCCTCACCCTGCTCACCGGCTTCGTGCTGCTGCCGGTGTACGTGATGGTCTCCAGCTCGCTGAAGCCGCTCGCAGACGTCACGGGCAAGTTCCGCTGGCTGCCCAGCGGGCTGACCATCCGGCCGTACATCGACATCTGGTCGACGATCCCGCTCGCCAAGTACTTCGTGAACTCGCTGATCGTGGCGGGCGCGGCGACCATCTGCTCGGTGGTCATCGCCGTGTTCGCCGCCTACGCCGTCAGCCGCTACGAATTCCGCGGCAAGCGGGTCTTCACGGTGACCGTGCTGTCGACACAGATGTTCCCCGGCATCCTCTTCCTCCTCCCGCTGTTCCTCATCTACGTCAACATCGGCAACGCCACCGGCATCGCCCTGTTCGGCTCCCGCGGCGGCTTGATCCTGACGTACCTCACCTTCTCGCTCCCGTTCTCGATCTGGATGCTGATCGGCTACTTCGACTCGGTGCCGCGCGACCTGGACGAGGCGGCGCTGGTGGACGGCTGCGGCCCGCTCGGCGCGCTGCTCAGGATCGTCGTGCCGGCCGCGATTCCCGGCATCGTCGCGGTTGCGGTGTACGCCTTCATGACCGCGTGGGGAGAGGTGCTCTTCGCGTCCGTCATGACCAACGACACCACCCGCACCCTCGCCGTCGGCCTCCAGGGCTACTCGACCCTCAACAACGTGTACTGGAACCAGATCATGGCCGCCTCGCTGGTCGTCAGCGTGCCCGTGGTGGCCGGCTTCCTGCTCCTCCAGCGCTATCTCGTCGCCGGTCTGACGGCGGGCGCCGTCAAGTGACCGACACCTTGCACTCCGAAGGGACTTCCGTGTCCGAACGCATCGACCTCGCCGCACTCCCGCACGACTTCCTGTGGGGCACGGCCACAGCGGCGTACCAGATCGAGGGGGCCGTCGCCGAGGACGGCCGTACACCGTCGATCTGGGACACCTTCTCGCACACCCCGGGGAAGATCGCGAACGACGACAACGGCGACGTCGCGTGCGACCACTACCACCGCTGGCGCGAGGACCTCGGCCTGATGCGGCAACTCGGCACCAACGCCTACCGGTTGTCCGTCGCCTGGCCACGGGTGATCCCCGGCGGCGACGGCCCCGTCAACCCCAAGGGCCTGGCCTTCTACGACGAGTTGGTGGACGCCCTGCTGGAGGCGGGCATCACCCCCTCCGTCACCCTCTACCACTGGGACCTGCCGCAGGTGCTCCAGGACCGTGGCGGCTGGCCGGAGCGGGCGACCGCCTTCGCGTTCGCCGAGTACGCCTCGACCGTCGCCGAACGCCTCGGTGACCGCGTGAAGTCGTGGGCGACCCTCAACGAGCCCTCCTGCTCGGCCTGGATCGGCCACCTGGAGGGCAAGATGGCCCCCGGCTGGACCGAACTCACCGCGGCCGTACGCGCCTCCTACCACCTGCTCCTCGGCCACGGCCTCGCCGCGCAGGCGATCCGCGCCGCCGCCCCCGACGCGCAGGTCGGCATCGTCAACAACCTCTCCACCGTGCACGCGGCCACCGACCGCCCCGAGGACCTGGCGGCCGCCCGCCGCCACGACGGCCATGTGAACCGCTGGTGGCTCGACCCGGTGCACGGCCGCGGCTTCCCGGCCGACATGGTCGAGACGTACGGCGTCGAACTCCCCGAGCAGCCGGGCGATCTGGAGACCATCGCGGCGCCGCTGGACTGGCTCGGCCTGAACTACTACTTCCCGGCGTACGTCGCCGACGACCCCACCGGCCCGGCCCCCCGTGTCCGCGCCGTACGCCGCCCGGACGTCCCGCGCACCGGCATGGACTGGGAGATCGACGCTAGCGGCATCGAGACCCTGCTGCTGCGCCTCACCGACGAGTACGGCGCAGGGAAGATCTACGTCACCGAGAACGGCTCGGCCTTCCCGGACGTGGTCCGCCCCGACGGCACCGTCGACGACCCGGAGCGCCAGGACTACCTGGAGCGGCACCTCGCCGCCTGCGCCTCGGCGGCCCGCAAGGGCGCCCCGCTCGCCGGCTACTTCGCCTGGTCACTGCTGGACAACTTCGAGTGGGCGTACGGCTACGCCAAGCGTTTCGGCCTCGTCCACGTCGACTACCGCACCCAGGTGCGCACGATCAAGGGCAGCGGACACCGGTACGCGGACATCGTCCGCGCCCACCGCGGCCAGGCACGCCGGGCCGCCTAGGTGGGGCTCAGGCGACCGATGGGCGGGGCGAGGAAGCCCGCCTCACGTGGTGGCACGCGGTGCACGGCTGTCATGGCCGGGCCCAGTGCGGCGGATCGGCGCGGGCTGCTCGCACCGCCTTGGCAGTCGGTCTGCCACAGTTCGCTGGTACCTGTTCCAGAGGCACGCCCAGTTGTTCGGCCCAGGTTCGCCGCCATGCGGCGCGCCGGTTCGCGCGCGCCTGCCGGGCACGAGCCGCACGTGCCTCGCGCCGCGCGATCTCGGCCCGGGCGGCTTCCTCGGTGCGCAACCACGGCGGGGGTGCGGCGAGGAGGCCGGCGACATGCTGGGGGTGCCACCACCCCGCGCGACGACGTGGCCGCAGCGCGGCGACGACCTCGACGGGGAGGCCGAACAACTCGGCCACCGTCTCGTCGGTGAGACGTGCCGCTTCCTGGGCTGCCGCCAGTACGGCGTTCTCCTCTGCGGCGCGGGACCGGTGCGCGGCTGCCGCCGCCTCCTCGGCTGCCGCTGCCGCACGCGCCTCGGCCAGCCAGACTGGTGGGGCCGCGAGCAACTCCTCCAGCTTGGCTCGCGGCATACAGCCGCCGACCATGTCGATGCGACCCGCGAACACGGACCCCTTGACGCCGGCCCGGCGCTCGACCTCCGCGGGCCAAGCGAGTTCGCCGTACGCCTCGCGGGCCCGCGGCAGAACCTCATCGAGCAGTGCGGAACGCTCCTCCGTGGGCAGTCGGCACTCCTTGACCACGGCCGCCAGCGCCACGACTGACTCGTCTCCCGTGAACCTCGTCAAGTACCGCGGGCCTTGCGTGAGGTTCGCCGCCAGCGCGGCGGCGTAGCGCACCATGGCGACGGGCGTCCCCAGTGCGGCTTCCTCGCGCACAGTGTTCAGCTCATGGCGGGCCCGCTCGGCACGCTCCCTGTTCCGGGCTCGTGTAGCGGCGGCCTTACGAGCAGCCTCCGAGCGGCCCACCGCGGTCACGGCATCCCGCAACACCTGGCCGGCAGCGGCATGTGCGGCGAGGCTGTTGACATCGGCCGCACGGTAGTACCGCACAGTCAGCACCTTCCCGTACTTGCGCACCTGCTCCTCGGCCACGGGCATGAGCCCCGTGACCGCCACGATGCGGCGCCACCGCTCGGGCGAGATGCCCAGGCGCCGGGCCGCCTCCGTCGCGTTCAACCGGTGCTCGCTCGCCAGCCGAGCCCGGAAGCCGTCCAGATCCGCAGCCACCCGTGCCACCTCGCTCGGGTCGAAGCGACGATCCGCGCCACGATCCAACAGACCTGCCGCGGCCGCGAGTTCGATCTCCCACACCGCTAGACCGAGAAGCGCACGCACCTTCTCCTGGCCCCAACGCGCCGCGCTGTCCGTCCCCTGGCTCGGACTCGCGCCGCCTCCGTCCGTTTCCCGCCCATGTCCCTGCCCTTCACTCATGACACAACGTTACGACGTGCCACTGACAGTGAGGATCCCTCGATGTCCCGCCGATGAGGATGGGCATGCGGTCAGGCGGTCAGGCCGCGCCCGCTTCCGTCAGGAAGGGGCTGGGGTTTCCGGTCCAGGACACGTACAGGCCGTCCCGCGCCCGTGTGCAGGCCACGAACAACAGGCAGCGTTCGGACATGAGGTCCGCTTCGTGCTGGGCACGGTCCAGTTCCACGGGGGTCACGGCCTTCGGGTACGGCAAGGCGCCGTCGTTGACGCCAGTGACGGCGACGCAGCGGAACTCCAGGCCCTTGACGGAGTGCATGGTTCCGACGCGGACGGCGTCCGTGTTCTCCGGAACATCCGCGCGCAGGTGCACCGCCGGGACACCGGCGGCGGTCAGCCGCGCGATCGCCTTCTCGACACCCTTGTTGAAGCGGGTGGCGACGCCGATCTCCCCCGCGGTGACGCCGTTCGTGGTCCAGGTACGCACGCGCTCGACGAGGGCGTCGAGTTCGGCCTCCTCCGAGTCCGCCGCGAGCAGCTCGGGGCCGTTGCCGTGCAGCGCGGACCGGTAGCCGAGGAGGGTCTCGTTGCGGGCGTCGTCCTCCAGCAGCTCGAAGGGGCGGCCGACGAGAAGGGCGGTGGACCAGCTGAGGATCTCGTGCGTGGAACGGTAGTTCTTCCGCATCTTGGTGGAGCGCCCGGCGACCTTGATGCCTAGGGCCTTCAGGGAGACCTTCGTGTCGTAGATGCGCTGGTGGGGGTCGCCGGCGATGAACAGGTCGTCCGGGCGCGCGGGCGCCGCGGCGCGCAGCAGGCGCCACTGGGCCGGGTGCAGGTCCTGGGCCTCGTCGACGACGACGTGCCGATACAGGGGTCCCTTGTCCTGGAGCAGGTCGGCTGCCTCCGCGCACGTTCCCAGGTAGGTACGCAGGCCGTCCGCCCGGAGCTGGTCGATGAACTCCTGGACCGTGCGCCACACCAAGGCCCGTTCCGCGGACGGGAGCCGACTGCCCCGCCCGCGCCGGTCGGCGGCCTCGTACTCCTCCAGACTCCGCAGGTTCTGGGCCAGTACGACGTGCTTGTACTCCTGGGCGAGGAACTGGACGCTCCCCGTGAAGCCGGTCGCCTCGGCCGCCCGTGCCCAGCGGGCCTCCTCCTGCCCGCTCCGCAGCGGACGGCGCGAGGTGGAGACGATCCGGCCGGCGAGTGCGTCCACGGTGGTGATGTCCACGCGGTCGCGCAGCCCCTCGTCCTCGACGAGCGTCGCGAGCCCGCTGCGCAGTGCGGCGACGAGGGCGTTGGTGTACGTGGTCAGCAGGATGCGGTCGCCGTCGCGCAGATACGTCAGCAGGTGCTTGACGCGGTGCAACGCGACGACGGTCTTGCCGGTGCCGGGCCCTCCGGTGACCTGGGCGGGACCGGAGTAGCTGGCCCGGTAGGCCACCTTGTGCTGCGAGGGGTGGAGGAAGACCCGCCAGGCCGCGAACGGCTTGTCGAGGATCTCGCGCAGTTCGTCGGAGGCGGTGACGAGGGCGATGCGGGTGCGGGTGTGGCGGATGGCGGTCGCGTAGTCGCCGGTGTCCACCGGATCGGCGCTCGCCGTGGCCAGGCTGACGGACACCACGTCCCGCCAGACTTCCTCCACGGAGAAGCCTTCCGCGAGGTACTCCAGGACTTCCCGCTGGTCCTGCGGGAAGTACGGCGCGAACACCTCCAGCTGCTCCTTGCTGGTGAGCACCCGGGCCTGCCGCAGCGTGGTCTCGTCGATGCCGAGCGCTGCCAGGTCGCCGTCGGAGAACTTGGCGAACAGTCGCAGGTCCGGGGCGGGCGCGATCCGCTCGTACGCCGGCGTCAGCTCTTCGAGCATCTGGATGTCACGGATCTCCACGGCCCGCGTCACCGCGTTGATGCTCGCCTTCTGCTTGACGGCCCAGTCGATCGCCTTGTCGTGCGGCATGACGCGCAGCAGTACGAAGGTGTCGCCACTGTCGGGAGCGAGGACGACGCCCCTCGTCCCCTGGTCGATGCGGATCGTACGGATGTGGGGGTCCTTGGCCCGCTTCAGGGACTCCAGCTTCAGTCCCGGGTCTTTGAAGAGCTGGTCCAGGCTGAGGCGCTCGAACTTCTCCCAGGCGTCGAAGACGCCCTGCTTGACCGTGCCCTGGAGCTTGCCGAGCTGGGCGCAGAAACCGATGTCGAAGGCGAGGTGCGGCATGTCTTGTTGGTCTCTCTATTCGTCGGTCTCGTCCGCGTCCGGCTCCTCCAGATCATTGAGGGTCCGCCACGCTAGATCGGCGAGGGTCTCACCCGACTTGGTAACCCACCGGGCAGTGCCCTGATTCGCGACGGGCCGCTCGGCCCATTCGGCCAGCTCCCACATGTGGGTGATCAGTCCGGAGGGCGAGTACTGCTTGCCGTCGGCAGCCCAGAGGATCGGCTTGGAGCGGTTGTTGACCCAGGAGGCCAGGGCACGGCGCCCGTCCTCGGCGAGCCACTCCCGCAGCGCCTCGGCCTCCACCGGGTACGCGGCGTTGAGCACGAGCGGATCTCCATCGCTCAGGACCTGCTTGTCGACGAGGACCTGAACGGCGTTGGGCCGACGGCGCTTGCGCTGAGGGCGGACTCGTCGGTATGTGTCAGGGGTATGGCCGTTTTCCTGTCCGGTCATGACGGCGACCACTCGTTCGGTCAGGTCGCGGCAGCGGACGGCGTCGGAGCACACCGCCCGGATCTGGGAACGCTCCGTGAAGAGCTCGTCGAGCGCGGCGACGGTAATGGGCAGCAGCCGCTCGACGAGCTTCTTCGTCGTCTCGACGGCATCCTTGGCCCAGCTCAGCTTGGTGTCCGGCTCGCCGATGGCCTCGGTGTCGAGGAGCCGGAACACCAGATGGGTGAGCAGGTATACGCCGTGATCCGCCAGAGCCGCGCCGCGTCCCTCGTAGCGGCCGCGGAGCTGCAGGAGGCTGCGGCGCACCTGACGCAGTACCTGGACCGCGTTCCACAAGAGATAGACCCCGGGCTGCGGGCGGAAGAGACTGTCGTAGACACCCTGCGAGCCCCGCTCCCAGAGGGGCTCCAGCGAGAGCGCGATCCTTGCCGCGTACTGGCTGTCGGTTTGGGCACAGGCCAGAGCGCAGGCAGCCTCGACCACCGAGCAGCCGGATTCCTCGGGCGGGTCCAGTTCGCTGCGGCGGACGCTGTATTCCAGGCCGAGCTCGGCTCGCATCTCGTCCATGATCGCGGCCTGGACCGGGTCGAGAGCGATGAAGTCGCGGGCGCCCACGCTGTTCTGCCGGTTGGTGGCCTTGGTGGTTTCCTTGGCAAACTTCTCGGCCTTGCCGGTGACGATGATCCGTACGCCGATCTGCGCCTCGGCCGCGGTCGGATCGGCGGTCAGTGCCTCGGCGACGGACCGCACGGTCTGCGCGCCGTTCACGACACTGGCGTTGTTCAGGGTGAGCGTCAGGGGGCGATGCTGAGGCGCGAGCATGCTCTGTTGCGCCTTTTCGACGGAATCGCAGAGCACGGTGATGCCGTTGTTGAAGTACCAGAAGTGAGCGGGTTCCTGGGTGAGTGTTTCGACCAGGGCACTGTTGATGGGCGTGCGGCCCAGTGGGTTGCGGATGTTGAGGCTGAAGAGATTCGATCCGCTCTTGGCCCATTGGGCGATCTCTTCGGCCATGACGACCCCTTGGTACGACTCGTACGGGGAGCTGATCCCGAACCAGGGGAAGAGCGTGGCGCTGAGCTGCACGGGGTCAGGCGTGAGGTCCGTCCGGATGGATGCCCATACCGTGGGAGCCAGAATGATCTCGTGGTCGAGTCGATCCCCGTACTTGTTGAACGGTTTCTCGCCCGTGACCAGCGCTTGACGGAAGCCCTCTCCCGGCTCGTCGGGCCGCATCAGAACGACGACCTGAGTGACGGGTATTGGCCCTCGGTCCATGACGGACTTGGCGTACTCGGCGAGCTGTCGGCCACGCGGATTGAACGGGGCGAAGTCCTCGTCGTCGATGAGGCGCAGGCCGGCGAGGAGTTCGAGTACCGCCTTGCGGTCGGCAGCGGCCTTGCCCTGCGGACTCCACTTTCCCTGAACGAGGTACACGTGCGGGTTGGGTCCGTCCACGACGGCAATGGCGTCGATGCCCTGGTCCGCATGTCCATCGATGACGGTGGCGGCCGCTTCCTCCGGACTGAAGCCGGTCACAATCCGCACGGCCTGTGCGGTCAAGGCCCGGGAGAGCAGGCGGTTGTCGTAATCCTCCCCTGAGTACTGAGCCAGGTCACCGACGTCGAGGAGGCTGCTGTAGACCTGAGTGAGGGCCGTACCGACCTGCCGTACCTGGGTGAGTATGCTCGGGGCAGCGCCGCTGGTGTCCTTTGCGTTCACGATTCTGTTCCCCTCCCATGGCCGGGCGAACAGCCCGCAACCATCCTTATCTTCGTACGTAACTGCGACTGCTACGGCGTCAGGGCATCTGCCCGTCGAGGCCGAGCCGGATGACCGCCAGGGCCTCGGCGATCTCCGCGGTCACTTCGTCCCCGGGCCCGAACACCACGCACAGGTCTTCGTAAAGTGGGGTCAGAATCTGCCCGGCGTCAGCCGCCCTCCCCTGGGCGAGCAACAGCATGCCGATGTCCCTGCGCAACTCCAGGGCTTCCTCGCTGGCGTCGCCGTCCACCGAGCGTACGACGTTCAGCACCCCCTGGAGCGTGGCGAGCGCGTCGGTGACCTGGCCGAGTTCGGCGCGGCAGCGGGCCGCCTGTGCTCGGCAGGCGCGGGCATGCTTGCCAGTGGGACCGTTGATACGGGCGTACGCGTCGGCGAGGACCTCGAACTCGGGCAGGGCGGCCCGGTAGTCGCCGCCGAGGAGCCGGATCGCGGCCCGCTGCCGGCGCAGCGCCAGGACCTGCTTGCTCTCCGAGCCGAGCGCGAGCGCGGCCGGCTCGATGATCTCGCCGAGCACCTCGGCGGCCTGCGCGAAGCGCTCCTCCTCCAGCAGGGCGTCGGAGTGGGCGTAGGCCTCCTCGATGTCCTCGCGCATCTGGGCGGGGACGGGTACCGGTCCGCCCTGCGGGGCGACGGGGACGGCGGGGGTCTGGCCGGTGGCTGCCGGGGCCTGGGCGCGCGGCCGGGGTGCGTAGGGGTGACGGAACAGGCCCGTCGGGTCGGGCGCGCCCGGCGGGCCCGCCTCGGCGGCGTCGGGCTTCTCGCCGGGCTTGGGCAGGAACGGCAGCAGCCGCGCGTACACCTCCTGCGTGTCTGCGGGCCGCGCCTCGGGCGCCTTGCGCAGCAGGTGCAGGACCAGCTCCTCCAGCTCCTCGGGCACGTCGGGTCGCAGTTGACGCAGGGGAGTGGGGGCGGCGTTGACGTGCTGGTACATCAACTGGAACTCGCTGTCCGCCTCGAACACGACCCGCCCGCTGAGTAGTTCGTGCAGGACGCAGCCCAGGGCGTAGAGGTCCGTCTGCGGGGTGATGCGCCCGCCCCGGACCTGTTCCGGCGACATGTACTGGTAGGTGCCGACGGGACTGCCGGTTGCCGTCAGCTTGGTGACATCGGTACGCAAGATCGCCGCGATGCCGAAGTCGAGGACCTTCACCGTCCCGTCACGGGCGACGAGGATGTTCCCCGGCTTCAGGTCACGGTGGATCACCGGCACGTCGTGCGCGTGCGACAGGACCGTCGCCACCTGCGCGGCGACGGCCGCCGCCCAGCTGATGGGCAGCGGCCGGTCGCGGTGGATGTAGGCGGACAGCGGGACGCCGTCGACGAGTTCCATCACCAGGAACAGCCGCTCGTACGACTCGCCGAGGACCGCGTCGTACACCTGCGGCACGCCCGGGTGCTGGATGCGAGCGGTGATGCGGGCCTCACGGTGGAACCGCTTGGCGAACTCTTCGGCAAGCTGCGGGGAGGTGACCGACGCCTGCCGGATGAGCTTCACGGCGACCGGCCGGTCCAGCACGCTGTCGTAGCCGCGCCACACGTCCCCCATGCCACCGCTGCTGAGCTCCTCCAGGAGCTCGTAGCGGTCGGAGATCGCCTGCTTCGGCACGTTGCCCCCCGGATACGAGCGCGCTGTCGTGGTCAGGGGTCAAGTCTGACGGCTGTGAAGATCTTGCGTCCAGTCGATGCGATGTGAAACGGCCGCGGGCGTGTGGCCGTCCGGTCAGCTTCCGGTGGGCAGGTCGTATTCCGCCCAGACCGTCTTGCCGGGGCCGTCGGGGCGTGGGTGCCAGTTCCAGTGGGTGGCGAGGTGGGCCACCAGGAACAGGCCTCGGCCACCCTCGCTGAGGGCGCCGGACGCTGCCGGGGTGGACGGGAGCCGCTCCGTGCGGGTGTCGGTGACCTCCACGCGTACGGCAGTGGCGTCGCGGGTCAGCCGGAGGTGGAAGTCGCGGCCAGGGACGTGGCCGTGGCGGACGGCGTTCGCGCACAGCTCGCCGACGATCAGAGTGAGCGCGTCGTGCGGGTCGCTGTCGTACGGGATGCCCCATGCGTCGAATCGGTGCGCGGCGAGGCGGCGGGCGAGGCGTGCACCGCGCGGGGTGGAACTGAACAGCATCGAGAAGTTGTGTGCGCGGTTGGTGAGTTGGGCGGTGTGGTGGGGAGGGAGGATCTCGCTGGTCATGCCTCCACGGTGCGGTGCGATGGCCGAGCGTAACCAGTGGTGACGCGCCGTCGCCGCGTGGTTGTACGTGGCGGGGCTGTCGGCGTACGTGGCGCGCTGCGTCAACCGCCCGCGTACGTGCTCAAAGCGTTGAGCCCCTGGAGCAACAGGTGTGCCCACTCCGACCGGTCCAGCAGTCCGACCGGGAAGTCGACCGTGAAACGGTTGTCCTCGCGCTCGCACAGCTCCCCTGTGAACACGGACAGCTCATTGCCCCGAGCGTCCGCCACAGCAAACTGCCATGACTGCGTGTTTGGTGCCGGTGTCGGCTTCACGCGTACGACGGCTCGGACACCGCTGTCCTGCCAGACGGCGAAGTCGGGCACGGGGCCCATGTCGAAGATGCGCCACTCGGGTGGGAACAGCTCGGCTTCGAAAGGGAGCGCCAACTGGTCGCAAACGGCCGGCTCACCGGAAGGTTCTGCAATGTCGCCCCTGAGTTCGTGATATCTGGAGGCCAGATCCGTCAGAAAGGCGACCTCGTCGTCATCGAGGTAAGCACTTTGCGAGCCGTCACTGCCGCTGCCCCACTGCTCCGCTACCGCGCCCCGCACCCAAGCGTGAAGCTGGTGGCCCAGGCGACCCGCAGGGTGCAGTCGATCCGCGGTGTCCAGGGAATCGAGGGTCGCGGAAACGAAGCGCCTCGCACTGCGCAGATCCTCGTTCTCTTCCAGTTCCGCCATCAACTCACGCAACCTCTGCTTGTCGCTCTGGAAGAGCGCACGCAGAAGCGTCCCCAGTTCAGGCCCTTCGGTGGTGAGGTCGCGAAGGACTCCGGCGAGTGCCGTTCCCGCGCCAAGGGGATCGTCGTCCCACAGTCGTTCGACGATGTCGATCCGAAGGTGCATGGGATGGGAGCTGTCCTGGGCGACATACGTGGACAGCCCGGAGAGGAGTTCATCAGGCACGGACGAGTACCCGGACGCCGCTGCCCGGACGTCGATATCGGGCGCTAGGGTCGTCAGCGATAGGTATCCGGTATACACGGCGAGGTTCAGGTACTCACTGATCGCCGCCCACCGCACGTTCTCGGCCAGGCCCCGTGCCGCTACGACGAGCTCCAGCACCTCGATGCTGCGTTGGCGGCGCTCCTGAGGAGTGAGTACGGGCCCCTTCTTGTACGGCGGGTAGCTCGCGTACCCGAGCACGATGTCAAGCTCGTACGCCGTTCCACCTTCGGCAAGCACCCAGTTGGCAGCACCGGCCGGAGCCCCCTCCCTGTGCATCAGATGGCTCATCACCTCGGCACGCAGTTCGTGTGAACCGTCCTCGTCGAGGTCCCAGTCCGTGAGCATGCCGATGAGTACGGGGACTCCCTGGGAAGCGTCCTTCTCGGCGAGCTCGATGGCGGCATCCACGCGCTGCCTCTGCTCGCTGACCGGCTCTTCCTCCTCCTCCCATTCCTCGTCGTCCCAGCCATCCTCTTCGTCGGCGTGGTGCTCCGCGGATTCCGGTGATGACGTCACGTGCCCCCCTTGATCAACCGTTCGGATTGCAGGCTATCTCCTGTGTATGAGGGCGAGTTCGGCCCATGCCGGTCCGGGCGGCGGGGCGAATGGAGGGGGTGTCTTGTCGGTCGTGCCACCCCGGCGGGGAGTGACGGCGTAGCGTAATCAGTGGTAACGCGCCGTCGTCAGTAGGTTGTGCGCGACGGGGTGTGGGCGTATGTCGCGCGCTGCGTGTCGGTGGGCAGGGCGGGGTGTTGAGGCGGGAGAACGGTGAGGCCGATGCACGATGAGCGGGACGAACACGGATGGGATGACGCCGATCAGTCGGGTCCGCGGCCGGAGGACGAGCCGGGAACGGGCGTGGTGGCCGTGTTCGGGCGGCAGTTGAAGCTGCTGCGGATCCGGGCCGGGCTGGATCGGGCGGAGTTCGGGAAGCTGGTGGGATACGCGGCACAGTCGGTCGCTTCGTTCGAGCAGGGCCGGCGCATCCCGCAGCCGAGGTTCATCGACCGGGCGGACGAGGTACTGGACGCCGGGGGCGTACTCAAGGCGATGAAGGAGGAGGTGGCTCGGGCGCAGTATCCGGCGTTCTTTCGGGATGCTGCCCGATTGGAGGCCGAGGCTTCGGCTCTGAACCTCTATGCGGTTTACGCGGTGCCCGGTCTGTTGCAGACCGTGGACTACGCGCGAGCGGTATTCCATATGCAGCGGCCGTTGTTGGAGGACGAGGTGATCGAACAACGTCTCGAGGCTCGCATGGTGAGGCAAGAGGTGTTCAGCCGACGGCCGGCCCCGCTGATGAGCTTCGTGATCGAGGAGGCAGTCCTGCGGAGGCCGATCGGCGGTCGAAAGGTCCTGCGCGAGACTCTGGAGCAGATCCTCCTCACCGGCCAGTCCAGAAATGTGGAGGTGCAGGTCATGCCGATCGCGCGTGAGGACAACGCCGCGTTGGGCGGACCCTTCACACTGATCGACACCGATAAGGGGCAGCGCCTCGCGTACGCCGAGGTGCAGGACCACAGCCGCCTCTACACCGACGTCGCGCATGTGCGCACCTTAGAAGCGCGTTATGGCATCCTCCGGTCACAGGCGCTGTCGCCAGGCGAATCGGCAGCGTTCATCGAGCAATTGATAGGAGAGGTATGAGCGTGCAGCGCAGCAACGCGGCTGTACCCGAGGCCGCGTGGATCAAGAGCAGCTACAGCACTGGCAACGGGGGCGAGTGTGTCGAGATTGCCGCAACCCCCGAAGCGGTCCTGGTCAGGGACTCGAAGCAGTCCGCCGGGCCGGTACTGGCGGTCGCGCCCCACGCGTGGGCGTGGTTGGTCGGGCTGGCCGCAGGCCACGGTGTCTGATCTGAACCGCGGCTGAGGGCCGTGCCGCGCTCTTCACAGCCAGCGGTACGGCCCTCTCGCAAGTGCGTCTACTCGTCCACGCCCTCCTCGCGGCGGATCATCCGCCACGCGGCCTTGCGGGCGCTGCGGTCCAGACTGGACTTGAAGCCCTTGTCGGGGCCGAAGTACTGGCGGCCGAGACCGGCGATGGTGTCGATGTGGTCGGCCATCTTGTCGGCGAAGACGTCGTCGAAGACGAGCCCGAAGTTGTCCACGTCGTTGTTGGCGACGGCCGCCTTGCGGACCTTCGGCTCGGCCATCGCCTCCTCGAAGGGGCGGATGACGTCCTGCTCGGTGAACTCGGTGCCGAAGCGCTCGTTGAACTTCTCGATGAGTTCGGAGAGCAGCGACTTCTCCGCTTCCTTCGCGCCGCCCGAGCCGTCGCCGAAGCCCTGCATCGTCGTCGGCCCCTCGGCGGTGAGGGAGACGTCGTACTCGCCGGTCTTGTCGACCCGCAGGTGGCTGAGGTCGACCTCGCCTATGTCCACACCACCGTCGGTGCGACCCCGGAGCCGGGTGAGCAGGTAGCGGCCGTAGAGGTGCAGCCGCTCCAACTCGGCATCCCGGTAGGGGACGATCTGGGCGAGGAAGCCGTACTTGCGGACGTAGTCGTTGAGGTCGGCACGGAAGTCCTCCGCCGTCTCCACGTCGTCCTCGTCGTCGCTGTCGCGCAGGGCCTCGAAGCGGGTCACGGCGGGGGAGAGCAGCCGGTACAGCTCGGCGTGCAGCTTCTCCCACTTGGTCTGCGAGCCGGCGGCCTTCTCCTTGGCGGCGAAGTAGGCCGCGGCGAACTCGTCCATCTCCTGGGCGGCCAGGATCGGCGCCCGCATGACCCGGCTCTGCGCGGTGTAGAGCAGGTTCGGGTCGGAGGGGAGGGTCATCGCCTCCTCGAAGTACGGGCGGAAGGACTCTTGGATGTCCTCGGCCTCGTTGACGAAGTCCAGGACGGCCAGGTCGGCCTGGGTCTTGCGGTCGGCGGTCCGGTTCAGACGGGAGAGCGTCTGCACGGCGGAGATGCCGGTCAGAGTCTTGTTAACGTACATCGTCGTCAGGAGCGGCTGGTCGAAGCCGGTCTGGTACTTCTCCGCGACGACCAGGATCTTGTACTCCTGCTGGCCCGCACCGCCGGCGCGGACGGTCTTGTCGTCGGCACGGGTGTACGCGAATGCCTTGGGCAGTGCGCTCTCCGGCAGGCCGCCGTTCTCCTTGGACTCGGTGGTTTCCTCGCCGTCGACAGTGAGAGAGCCGGAGAAGGCGACGAGGACGCCGAGTTCCGGATACTTGGTGTCGTAGTCCCGGTCCTTGATGTAGCTCTTGATCGCGCGCGCCATGTCGACGGCGGACTGCCGGGAGGCGGTCACGACCATGGACTTGGCACGCCCGCCGAGCCGGCCGCGGGTGTGCGAGACGAAGTGCTCCACGATGACCTGGGCGTGCTGGGCGACCGTGGACTCGTGGGTCAGGGCGTACCGGGCGAGCAGGCTGTTCGCCTTCGAGGGATCGACCTCGCGTTCGTCCGGGTTCTGGTTCACCAGCTTCCAGTACGTGTTGTACGTGACGTACGTGCGCAACGGGTCAAGGATGAAGCCTTCCTCGATGGCTTGGCGCATGGAGTACGTGTGGAAGGGCCGGTGCACGGCTTCGCCGTTCACTGTCTGCGGGGTGCCGAAGAGTTCGAGGGTCTTGTGCTTCGGGGTGGCCGTGAAGGCGAAGTAGGAGAGGTTCGCGGCCTGGGAGCGCTCCTCCGCCCTCTTCTCCAGCTTCTCGTCGAGTGTGAGGGTGGTCGCGCCCGCGTCGTCCGAGTCGGAGTCCAGGCCGAGGTCGCGCAGGGCGGCACGTACGGCGGTGGCGGCGTCGCCCGACTGCGAGGAGTGCGCCTCGTCCACGATGATCGCGAAGGTCGAGCCCTGGATCTCGGTGGGGTTGCGCTGGAGGTAGTCGAGGAGCGCGGGGAACGAGTGCAGCGTGACGGTGACGATCTTCCCGGTGTCGCGGGACAGGGCGCGGGCAAGCTGTTCGCCCTTCGCGCCGTACTTCTCGTCGATCTTCACGACCAGGCCGGCGGTCTGCTCGAAACTGCCGATCGTTTCCCGGAGTTGGGCGTCCAGGTTGCGGCGGTCGGTGATGACGATGACCTTGTCGAAGACCGGCACGCCCGTCTTGAGTCCCTTCGCGAGGGTCTCGGGGTCGAGCTCGCGGGGGTCAGTGGGGGTGTGGAGGTCGCTCAGTCGGTGGGCAAGCCAGCCGATGGTGTTCGACTTGCCGGAGCCGGCCGAGGCCATGACCAGGTAGTTGTGGCCGGCGCCGCGGGTGGCCGCGTGAGAGGTGAGTTTCTTGACCACGTCCCACTGGTGGAAGCGGGGGAAAATCAGGGTCTTGGTCGTGCCGCCGCCGGGCGTCTTCGACTTGTGCAGGTGCACGAACCGCTGGAGGAGGTCGAGCCAGTTGTCCGGCTGCCACAGCTGCTCCCAGAGGTAGGAGGTGGCGTACGTGCCGTAGGCGGTGGGGGTGGGGTTTCCGGCGCCGCCGGGCTGACCGGGGCCGTTGGAGCCGGTGTTGAAGGGGAGGAAACGGGTCTTGGGGCCCTTGAGCTGGGTCGCCACGAACACCAGGTCAGGGTCGACGGCGAAGTTCGCGACCACGCGCCGCGTGAAGATCAGCTCGGTGGGGTCGCGGTCGCTGCGGTACTGCTCCTTGGCCTGCTCCACACCCTGGCCGGTGAGCGGGTTCTTCAACTCGGCGGTGGCGACGGGGATTCCGTTGAGGAAGAGGGTGAGGTCGAGTGCGTTGCCCCAGTCGGCCTGCTTGGTCGCGTAGCGGAGTTCACGGACGACGGTGAGGCGGTTGGCACGGTAGCTGTCGAGGACGCTGTCGTGGGCGACGAGGTTCGGCTTGAAGAACGCCACCCGGAGGCGGACACCGCGGTCCTTGACGCCGTTGCGGAGTACGTCCAGGAGACCGTCGGTGGCGATGGCCTGGTCGAGCCGCCGGGCGAACCCGCGCTGGGCCTCGTCGTGGTCATTGCCGTAGAGGGTGACGAGCTCGTACCACTCGTCGGGCTGGGTGGCGCCGATGAAGGTATACAGCTCGTTCGTGTCCAGGCCGAGATCGGCCGTGTAGTCCTCGGGCCGCGCTTCGCGCCAACCGCGCTCGATCATGGCGGCGATGATGGCATCGCCGAAGGCAGACTCGCTGTGAACAGGGCTCATGGCTACGCGGTGACTCCGTCCGTGACGTTGCGTCCGCTGGCGGTGGATACGTCGAACTGACCTGTTACGGCGGCGGTGATGAGGGCTTGGCGGCGTTCCTTGAGTAGGTTCATCTGGCGGCTGACCTTGTCGACGAGAACGTCGATCCGTGCGTTCTGTTGGCGGATTTCCTCGACGATCTTGCGCTGCTCCTCCAGAGAAGGCAGGGGAATGCGCAGCATCTGGAGGTCTGGCACGTAGATGGTCTTGTGGGTCGACCCCATGGCCAGGCGACCCAACAGATCCGGCCGCATGGCGCGGAGACACCACAAGAGGTAGTAGGGATCGAGGCGTGAACCACAGGTCCAGGTGACAAAGTCCTGACTCGTGGCCATGTCCAGACCCATCACTCCCGAGTATCCGGCGGAGGCGGTCCTGCACAGGAATACCGTCCCGGCGGGATGAAGCTCGGCAGCGGAGTTGGCCAGACCCAATTTACTGATCTTCTCGCGCGTCTCAAAAAGATCTTCGACGCGGTCGCTCCGCACTTGCTTCACTTCGCCGGTGGTGATCCACGGGATCGTACAGTCGACCCACCACTCGGGGTGAGACCGGCTCGGCGTGTGGCCACTACCCATGCGTGCCAGAAGTCCGACGCGGACCTCCTGCCAGGTTTTAGGGATTGTCTCCAACCATGCGAGCGTTGACTCACGGCGCTCGGTGTGACTGCTTCCTGACACCGCCGCTGCGATGCCTGTTGCCCGGCGCTCGGCGAGACGGTCGAGCACTCGTTGCTCCGTAGCCGCTACGGCATCGATGCGGGCGGTCTCGGCGTCGAGGAAGTCGGCGATGCGCCGCTGCTCCACGAGGGGAGGGAGCAGGATCGGCATGGGATGGAAGTTGTCTTTTGAAACACGCCGATCAAAGGTCGTGTCTGCTCGGGTGTACAGCCGGTACTGGTCGCGGTACGGGGCGCTCCGCAAGAGGTGGTGGACGTACGGAGGGTGGAGATCGGGACCGAGCCGGTAGACGCGATAGTCAGGGCTTACGGCGCCAGTCACGTTGGATACGCCGATACCGCCTCCGATCAACCACATTGGATTCACTACAAGATTTCCTGGTCGCGCGATCCAGTACCTCTCGATTGTGGACTGGGAAGGTGCCTGCTTTCCGAGCCCCCCATCTTCCGTGCGAGGCGTAACGACGCCACTCGAGGTCAGCGACAGCAGCTGCTCAGATCGATCGGAGTTCGTCTCATTGACTAGCTCAGCATGACGGCGGAATGGTTCAACTCGCCACCCAGCGGGAGCATTGCGGGCAGCAGCTTCGACTGCCATGTCGAATGTCATTCGCTCACCTCGCTGAGGAGCTCCTGAATCTCCGTCTCCAGAGCCTTCAACTCCGCGTCGATCTCCGCCAGCGGCCGCGGCGGCTTGTACACGTAGAAGTGTCGTGTGAACGGGATCTCGTAGCCGATCTTCGTCTTCGTGTAGTCGATCCACGCGTCCGGGACGTGCGGCAGCACCTCCTGCGCCAGGTACTCCTCGACGTCCTCGCCGAGCGGAACGTTCTCGAAGTCGCGCAGGTCCGTGTCCGCCTCCGGTTGGCCCTTGACCCTCTGCACCTCACCCTCGGGATCCCGGACCCCGACCGCCTCCCGCACCGCTTTCGCGAACGGCGCGCCCGACGGCCACGTCAGGCCGGCCTCGACCACCGCGTCCTTCAGGGCGATGAACGACTCGGACTTCGTAGACCACGTCGAGCCGAGCAGCGGACGCAGCGCTGCGACGAACTTCTCGCTCTCCTCCAGCTTGGCCACCGGCTTGGCCTCCGCCAAGGCCGACAGGGTCTCCTCCGTCAACTCGAAGCGGAGCTTCAGCGGGCGTTCGACAGTGATGCGCTGATAGCCGAAGTCCTCGTTCGCGAAGACCTTCACCTTGCCGTGCAGGGGGTGCTCGGGGTCTTGCGCGACCTGCATCGCTTCCGCGTACAGCTTTGTGACCTCGGCGATGTGGTTCGGGCGACCATTCGTGCCGTCGCCCAGCTCCTTGCGCTTGTCGCCCAGCGACTTGCGCATCTTCACCCAGTAGTCGCGCGCGTCGAGCAGCACGACCTTGCCCTTGTGGTCCGGAGCCTTGCGGTTGGTCAGGATCCAGAAGTACGTCGAGATGCCGGTGTTGTAGAAGAGCTGGTCCGGGAGGGCGACGATCGCCTCCAGCCAGTCGTTCTCCAGGATCCAGCGGCGGATGTTGGACTCGCCCGATTCGGCCGCGCCCGTGAACAACGGAGACCCGTTGAAGACGATGGCGATGCGGGAGCCGCCCCCGCCGTTGACGTCCACCGGCTTCATCTTCGAGATCATGTGCTGGAGGAAGAGGAGCGAGCCGTCGTTGATGCGCGGCAGGCCCGCGCCGAAGCGGCCAGCGTCGCCGAGGGACTTGTGCTCGTACTCGACCTCGTCCTTGACCTTCTTCCACTCCACGCCGAACGGCGGGTTGGCGAGGATGTAGTCGAACTTGCGGCGCGCGTGGCCGTCGTCGGAGAAGGAGTTGCCGAAGGCGATGTGGTCCGGGTCCTGCCCCTTGATCATCAGGTCGGAACGGCAGATCGCCCAGGACTCGGGGTTGAGCTCCTGCCCGTACACCTCGACCGTCGCGTCCTTGTTCAGCGTCTCGATGTGGTCGTCCATCGCGCTGAGCATGCCGCCCGTGCCACAGGCGGGGTCCAGGACCGTACGCACGACACCCGGCATGGTCAGCACGTCCGCGTCCGGAGCGACCAGGAGGTTCACCATCAGCTTGATGACCTCGCGCGGGGTGAAGTGCTCACCCGCCGTCTCGTTCGACTGCTCGGCGAAGCGGCGGATCAACTCCTCGAAGATGTACCCCATGTTGTGGTTGGGCACGACATCCGGGTGCAGGTCGAGGTCGGTGAACTTGCCGATCACCTGGTAGAGCAGGTTCGCGCCGTCGAGCTTGCGCACCTGCTGGCTGAAGTCGTACTTGTCGAGGACCTCGCGGGCGTTGTCGGAGAAGGCGCCGACGTAGATCTGGAGGTTCTTCGCCGCGTTCTGCGGGTCGGCCGCGATCTTGCTCAGCGTGAGGTTGCTCTTGTTGTAGAAGGCGTGACCCGAGGCGCGGCGCAGGAAGCGGTCGGTGTCGATGTCCTGGCCCTCGAACTTGGCCACCGTCTCGACGACCTTGTCCCGCGTCGGCTCAAGCACGCACTCCAACCGCCGCAGCACGGTGAACGGCAGGATGACCTTGCCGTAGTCGGACTGCTTGTAGTCGCCGCGCAGGAGGTCGGCGACGGACCACGCGTGGTTCGCCAGCTCCGTGTGCTTGCTGCTGTTCAATTCGATCCTCGAGTTCCTTCCGAACGTGTCCCGCCCCTGCCGCGCCGTCCAGCTGCGCGGGTGCGTCCAATTGTGGTCGATGTGTGAAGGCCTATGTGCCGACACGGGATAAGCGCCACCCCGTCAACCTGTTGCCGTGCTGTTCTCGTCGTCCTTTGAAGGAAGTAGCTGGCCTCCAGTGAGCCCGCCCGACAGCAGCCCCGCCGTCTCCTCCGCGAGCCGCGTCGCCAGCTGTGCCTGCGCCCGGAGCTCCTGCACGCGCCGGAACGCCTCCCCGTAACGCCGTTGCTCCTCCAGCGGAAGAAGCGGTACGCGCAGTCGGCCGGGGTTGACGGTCAGTACCGTGCTGCCCGTCGACGCCCCCGCGATGTTGTCCTCCGCGCCCAGGAACCCGGCGAGGAACCACGGGTCCAGGCGTGCCGGGTCCGGGCGGAAGAGGTGGACCTGGGAGCCGAGCAGGGCGCCGGCCTCCTCCTCGCCCGCGACCCGGGCCATCGGGCCGCTTCCGCTCGCGAGCGCTCGTACGAGCACATCCCCGACGGCGATCACGGGAGTCGTGTCAGTGCGCAGTTCGGCCGCATTCCCCGTCGGCCCGGACCCGTTCGCGATGTCCGCGCAGGTGAGGACGCGACGGCCGGCAAGGCCCGCACGGTCCGCGCCGTGGCCTTCCTCCTCCCCTCGGCCCCGCGACCCCTCCGGAACCGTCCGCAGCAGAGCCAGCGCTCCACCCCGCGCGAGGTCCGACGCCGTCGCCGTCCGCCATTCGCGCCCCGAGCCGTCCGCGGACGTCCAGCCCTCGTAACTCGCTGCCCGCGTAAAGGATTTGGTGGCCTTCATCAGGTCTCGGCGCGTCGCGTCCACCTCGGCCGACAGCTCCGCGGGGTCGACCTCGGCCCGTGAGGCGCGTACCAGGCGTGCTGGTGTCAGATCCACCACGTCGTCCAGAAGGTCGACGACCCCGACCGCGCGGGAAAGCCCCGGCTCGCCCGCGAAGGCGTCCGGGTTCTCCGTGAACGCCTCCCACGCGCCCAGGACCTGCGCCGTGATCCCGGCCCAGTCCAGGGAGGCGGAGCGGCTGCCGCCCCGCGTACGCGGCCCCGCCGTATCGCCGCTTCCGGTACCTGCCCCAGACATCTCCGCCGCTGTGTCGACGAACAGCACCGACTTGCGCTCCGCCCCGCCCGGTTCGGGCCGTTGCAGAACCCAGATCTGCAGTCCGACGTGCAGCGGCATCGAGGCGCCGACCGGCAGCGCCACCACCGCACGTAGGGCCCCGCCACGTACAAGCTCCGCCCGTACACGGCGGCCGGAAGCGCGGCCGGCCGTGGCGGGCGGCAGGATCAGGGCCGCGTAGCCGCCGGGCTCGAGATGGGCGAGCACGTGCTGCACCCACGCCAGCTCCGACTCGGCCCGGGGTGGTACGCCGTAGGCCCAGCGGGGGTCGTAGGCGAGCTCGTCATGGCCCCAGTCGCGGACGCCGAACGGCGGGTTGCACAGCACCGCGTCGACGACGAGGTCGGGGAAGGCGTCCGCGCGCAGACTGTCGCCGGCGCCCACGGTGACCGTGGCCTCCGGTGCCGTCAGCATCAGACTCACCGCGCTGCGCCGGGCCTGCACGGGCAGCGTGTCCTGGCCGTACAGCTCGCGCGCGCCGCGGCGGGCGGCGGCCGCCAGCAGGCTGCCGCTGCCGCAGGCCGGGTCCAGGACGCGGGCGGGGGAGCCGGGGAGCAGGCGTGCGAGCAGATCCGCGAGTGGCGCGGGTGTCTGGTAGGCGCCGGTCGCGGCGCTGTCCTCCAGCTCCCGCTCGGCGAGTACCGCCAGCGCGGCCTGGCCGCCCTCGTCCCGTACACAGGTGTACAACGCGCGCACCACTGCCGGGTCCACGACCTTGAGACGGACGGCGTCCACGCCCGGTACTGCCTCCGCGGCAGCCGTGGCGTCGCGTTCCGCGTGCGCGATGAGGTCCGCGTCCGGCAGCTCCACGGCGGCCGTCAGCTCGCCCGACGAGTGGCCCGCCGCCGCGAGGACCAGGAGCAGGAGAGCGAAGGTGTCACCGCCGTCGCCGCTGTGCGCGTGCAGACGGAGTGTCGTACGCAGCTCCTCCGACGGGCTCGCCGCAGAGGCATGGCCACGCGAGGCCAGCCAGACGCGTACGGCCTCCAGGTCGTACAGCGGGCTGCTCTCCGTGCCGCCGGACGGCTGGGGGAAGTCGTCGTGCCGACGGCGCCAGTTGCTGACGGTGGCGCGTGTGACCCCCGCGATACGGGAGATCTCGGCGGCGGTCACCTGGGCGGATGGCTGGGGCATGGGCGAAGTCCTCGGCCTCTCGGTAGCGGACGTCAACAACCTACAGCACCCGTCAAATCTGTCAAAGCGATTGACAACGCTTTCACGCTTGCGCTTCCATGTTTGAGCTTCCATTGGGAAGCGGTGGTGCGGCAGGCTCTCTGTGTCGCGGCACCCATGCCGACCCTCAGCGCTGGACAGCGCCGGGCGGCAGCACTGCAGGCGCTGTCCGCGCCTGCACACGACACTCCGGGGGAAGTCCCATGCGCCTCACCATGCCGACCGCCGTCGTCGAGGGAACCCAGCTCACCGTGATGCCGTTCCGCGACGACGCGGTCGTCGGAACGATGTCCGTGCCCACGCTCGTCCAGCTCGTGCCCTCGCCCAGGGCCGAGGAGGACCCGAGGAAGCTCAAGGCCGCCTCCGGCCTGGTGCGCCGCCACGCCGAGCTGCGCGCGACCGTGCAGCGGACGCTGAAGTCCTCGCAGAAGGGCAAGAACGTCGGGCCGTACGCCGAGTACATCGCCGCCGGCCTCAAGGGCGAGCTCGGCGCCGCCTGGTCCACGCCGCCGATCACCCTGTGGCACGCCGGACCGCTCGCCGCCGTCAGCGACGAGCTCGTGTCCGGCAGCGGCCTGCGCACCCTCACCGTCGCGCCGGGCACGATGGTCGTCGCCATCGACGGCGAGACGCAGACCACCGCGTGGCACGACCTGTACGACGACCCCGAGACGTACGGCCTGACGTACCCCGAACTCGCCCAGGTTCGTGTCCCGTTCGAGCTGTACGTCGACCTCGCCCCGTCCGACGCGCGGCAGATCTTCTACGACCGCAACGTGCAGGGGGTCGCCGTGGCCAAGAACCTGGCCATGTCCATGGACCAGCGGGACTTCGGCACCCGGCTCGCTCACCTTGTCGCGGACTCCGTCAAGGTCGATGTCGACGGGCAGCGCCTGCCGTTCGGCCAGTTGGTCAACTCCAGCAAACGGCAGGTCTCGCGGGGCGACCGCGAGGTCGTCACCCTCTCCGCGCTGCGCGCCCTCGTCGTCACCGCCATCTACGGCAAGGTCGGGCTCAACCGTTCCGCCGAGTCGGTGCACGAGGACGAACTGCCCGCCGGTACCCGGCCCGAACAGGTCGAGGCGCTCATTGTGCCGCTGCTGGCCCGGCTGATCGCCGAGCTGTTCCCCGACTTCGCGAACCGCAGTGCCCTCACGGCCCCGGCCGTTCTCGCGGGACTCGGCATCGCCGCCCACCACACCACGCCGTGGAGCGAAGCGGCATCCCGCATCGGCACCGAGGAACTGGATCAGTTGCTCGGCGGCATCCGTTGGGAGCGCGAGGCGGCGTACTGGGACGGCGTTGCCGCCAAGACCGGTACCGCCGGCCGCCTCAACTTCAGCGGCGGGGTGAAGGACTCCGGCGGCCGAGTCGCCGACGCGATCCTCTACCCGGCCACCGAGGCGGGGCGGAAGATCCGCGGGCTCTGAGCCGGACTGCGCCCGCCACACGGAGCGACGCGGCATCGCCCGCGCCGAACCCCACGACATCAAACGGCCGCCCAGTGCTCGGCGGCCGTCCTCACCGCGCATCACGGAAAAGGAGCACTGTCATGACCTTCCAGCACCCCACTCCTCAGCCCGGCGGCCCCCAGAATGCCTTCGGCCTCGGTATGTCCAGCGCTCCCGGACAGCCCGCGCAGCGCCGTAGACCGTGGCTGAAATACGGGGCGGTTGCCCTGGTGTCCCTCTTCATCGGCGTCGGTATCGGCACGAGTAACGGCTCGGCGAAGACGGGCAAGGGGACGACTGACACGAAGGGCGCTCCCCGCCCGACGGTCACCGTCACCGAGACCGCCGAGGCGGCCGATCCCGGACCGGCGCCGACCGTCACGAAGACGGTCACCGCCAAGCCCAAGAAGACGCGGCAGCCCGGCCCGGCGACCTCCTTCTCCGGCGAGGGTGAGTACCTCGTCGGCGACGACATCAAGGCTGGTACCTACAAGACGTCCGGTCCCGAGGACGAGTTCGGCTGCTACTGGGAGCGTGCCAAGGACGCCAGCGGGGAGTTCGGCTCGATCATCGCCAACAACAACCTGGATGGGCCGGGACGCGTGACGCTCAACAACGGGGAGTACTTCAAGACTAACCGCTGCCAGGAGTGGAAGAGGGTCGGCTGAGCGGTCCCAGCATCCTGTCCGGCGCCGCTGTCTGAGAAGCCGCAGGCGCGTCAACCTGCGAAAATGTGACGCTTGTGAGGGCTGTGTAATGGCCGTGTGCACAGTTAATCTATCGGGGTGTACGACATGACCGACCCGGTTGCTGCCCGCCGTGCGGCGATAGCCGCCGAGAAGGAGCGCCTGACTCGAGCGCGAGAGCGCCGACGCAACAGCGGATCGGCAGGCGCGAGCGGATTCGTACAGCGGAAGTGGCGCTGGGTTGGTGTCGATGGTGGTGAAGCCGTTGACACGGTCCTGGAAGTGCTCAAGGACATCGAGAAGGACCCCTCGCTGACGGAGAAGCAGCGCAACATCCTGAGCCAGGCGCTGGAGGGCGCACCGGACCGAGAGGTGCTGTTGCCCGTGGTTCGGGCAGGCATGGCCGGCCTCGGTCCAGACGCCGTGCTCCAACACCTGCGCGCACTTTGGGCGGCCGGGGTGCGATGGCTGAACGAGATGGGACTGGAGCGGTGCCGCATCCTGTGCTCGACCGCTCCCGGCATCGAACTCGTCAGCACAAGGTCTCGCGCGATCTCGGGCGGCCCAGCCTTCTCGCTGTTCGCCACCGCCGCCACCCGAGGCGCGATACCTATGCCGAACACAGCTCTGGCCCAAGTTCTCCCCTGGGCACCGCTGTCGGTCCTCGACGACCTCGTGGAGCATGGCGGTCTGTTGGCCGAGGACGAGCCCTGGAAGGCGCGCGGCGAGGAGGAAGCGCTCTACCTGCGGGCTCGCCTCGCCCCCTTCGCAATCAGCTCGCAAGAGGCCGAGCGGATCGGGTGGGAAGGCATACGGCGGCGCCGGGCTTTCTTGGCCGGCGAGACGATCGTGCGGCAGGAACCCGAGGACGTGTGGGACCTTTTGTACGACGTGGTCAGGGACGTTCAGCTGTCATCTCTCGACGCTCTGGACGCCGCCCTGCCGCGCGCCCAGCAGATCCAGTTGCGCGACCTGAGATCCGGGGCGCTCGTCGGGCAGTGGGACGGCGACACCATCCACGACCGAGGACTGTGGAAGCTGATGGCCGCACTATGGCAGCCGGCCGCGCCCGTCGACCCCCGACGCAGCTATTTCTACGCCCTGGTCGCGCTCAACCGGGCCCACGACCTGCTGAAGTCCGGCGATCTGGAAGGGGCCCGCCGCCAGGCCGAATCCTTCGTGCGGGAACGGAAGAGCGGCCCTTCCCTGCCCACCTACATCATGGACGAGGCGTACAGCATCGCCGCGTACGTCGCGGCCGTCATGTCACCCGAGGCCGAGAACGACCGGGCCGCGAGGGAACAGTTGGCCCTCGCGGAGACGTACGCACAGAAGGCCGCCGAGAACGGTGATCCCGTCGCGGAGCGAAACCTTGCGCATGTGCGCACAATGCGGACCAAGAACCACGCCGGTCGTATGCCGTCGGTGGCGGCGTATCGCCGCCGACGGCAGGAACCTTGTCACGGATCCGGCCATACAGGTCCGGGGGCGGTGGTGCTCGACTCTGATCCCCGAGTCGGCGCGCGAATTCCTGGTGGGATGCTCGGGAAGGGCGTTGCGTTGGTAGGTTCACAGTTTCGGCGCAGCGGAGGAGCGCTCCAGAGGCGCGCGTCCGTGCGGTGCGTGGAAGAGGCGATGTGGGTGCGCTGTCCCCACAGTTCCCAGCCGAGGCGTACCGCGAAGCTGCGCTCAGTCCGCCCACGCGGCGCGGTAGCGGACGGGCCAGTCCTCCACCTTCACAAGCAGACCCTCGCTCGCGAGGTCGCGCAGGATCTTACGAGTGTTCTTCTCCTGCGGTTCGTGACCCGCGTCGCGCAGTGTGCGCAGACCGCGCTCGGTGTCCCAGAACCCGCTGTACGTACGTACCGCCTTCTCGAGGTCGGCGCGTTGGCTGGAGGCAGGCTCGGTCATCACGCCGATCCCTTCTGCTCGGTGACTGTGGAGGAGTGTCCCTTCCTCATGTGGTTGGAGATGCTCGCCGGCGCGCCGACGTAGCTGCATGAAGGGCACTTTTGCCAGACGCCTTCGGACACGGCTCGCGCACTCACCGAGTGTCCTGGGCCGTATCCGTGTCCGTGCAGCAACTGGGCAACGGACGAACCGTATTCGACCGCGAGCAGAGCCGCCTCCGCCACCTTGTCGTGGCCGGGAGCGAAGAAGGACCCGGATCCGACCGGCTTGGCGCAGCCGCACCAGCAGGTGCCGGTCGGGGTGAGGTGAGGAAGTGGCTTTGTAGGCATAGCATCACCGTAGATCAACGGATGTGTCTTGATGGGTGCTTTGACGTGTTCGGCATCGAGCTCGGCCGCCCTGCTACCAGGGCTGGGGTGTGCCCGGGGATCCAGCCGATGCACGGTTGCCAGGGCGGCGGCAGGGTGCTTTGTGCTCTCTGCCGGATCAGTGGTGAACGAGAAGCAGGGCCGTTCTGCTGATCGGGTTCGCCCCGTCGCCGCGCGTGCCCGGCTGGCTGGAAGGGCACGTCCGGGCTGCTGCGCCTGGCCGCGTGACTCGTGCTGCTCACCACGGACATTCTCGCCACACCCGTCGCCCGCGGCTGGCTGGCCGACCTTGCCGAGGGCGGCGGGCACGGGCCGTACACCGTAGCCCCGTTCTCCGTTTCCGTCCTAAATCGTGCTGCTCGACACGGGGCTGCCCCCCGGCCGTACCGGCAGGCCGTACCGCTCCTGCCCAGCCGTTGAGTGAACAGAGCATCGGTGCCACACGTACCACCGGGTCGTGGGAGGATCCCTCACCATGAGCGCATCCCCGCCAGTGAGGAGTCTGCGTGCCGCGGTGTTCGCCGCGGTGTGTGTGCTGCTGGCTGCCGCGGGGCACGGGCTTGCCACCGGTGACATGCCGCCGGTGTGGGCGGACGGTGCCGGATTCCTCGGGGTCTTCGTCACCGGGTGGCTGCTCGGCAGTCGGGAGCGGGACCTGCCAGGGATCGGGGCGGTCATGCTCGCCATGCAGGCGGGTCTGCACATTGCCTTCGACGTCGCGCATCCGCACGCGGTCGTGTCCGCGCACGGCATCCGGATGAGCTCCATGGACGACGACGCCGTGGCGCACGCACACACGGTGTCCGCGCTCGCCTCGGCCGCCCTGGCCCACGCGCACGAGATGGCCACGCCCGTCACGGCCGCCCACCTGCTCGCCGCCCTCGTCGCCTCCTGGTGGCTGTGGCGCGGGGAGGCCGCGCTGTGGTCGTTGCTGCGCCGGGCGGCCGCGTTCGTGCCCTCGCTCGCGGCGGCCTGGTGGCGGGGCGCTCCCGTCCCGCTTCCCGCGCCGCCCGGTGGCCCCGGGCGCACGCACGCCGAGGCCGTCCCGCTGCGGCAACTCCTGCTGCGGCACGCGATGCGCCGCCGCGGACCGCCAGCCTGGATCCCGTACACGAACTGACCCCCCATCACACACTTCAGTACGTACGGAGATCCACTCACCCATGTCCAAGCACATGACCTCGACACGCACCACCCTGCGCCGCGCCGCGGCCGTCACCGCCCTCACCGCTGCCGGAGTGCTCGCCGCGGCCGGCGCCGCCTCCGCGCACGTCACCGTCCACCCGGAGAGCTACGCCAAGGGAGCCACGGACGGCCTGCTCACCTTCCGTGTGCCCAACGAGGAGGACAGCGCGAGCACGACCAAGGTGCAGGTCTTCCTGCCCACCGACCACCCCGTGCTCGGGGTGCTGGTCCACCCGCAGGACGGCTGGACCGCAAAGGTGACCACCACCAAGCTCAAGACGCCGGTCAAGACCGACGACGGCACCATCACCGAGGCGGTCTCCGCGATCACCTGGAGCGGCGGGAAGATCGGCGCCGGACAGTACGAGGACTTCGACGTCGCCTTCGGGCAGCTGCCGGACGACAGCGACCAGTTGACCTTCAAGACGCTGCAGACCTACTCCGACGGCAAGGTCGCCCGCTGGATCGAGGAGCCGGCCGGCGGGGACGAGCCGGAGACCCCGGCGCCGGTGCTGAAGCTCACGGCCGGTGGGGAGAAGACGACGTCAGCGGATTCGAAGAGCGGCTCGGGCAACTCGGGCAGTACGTCGAAGGCTGCTGACCCGAGCGACTCGACCGCGCGTGGTCTCGGCATCGCCGGGCTGGTGGTCGGCGTGCTCGGCCTTGCCGCCGCCGCGTTCGCGATCGTACGGGGCCGGTCCGCGCGGTCGTAAACGCACATGCGGAAGGGCCCGGACCGACTGTCGGTCCGGGCCCTTCCGCGTACCTTCAGCGCGCGGCCAACTCCAGTACCCTCGGCTCCGCCGGCACCTCCACCGCAGCAGTACGCGAGTTCCGCCACAGCCACAGCACATCCCGGCCGAACGACCACACCAGCGAGCCCAGGGCCAGCAGCACGACCGCCAGGTTGGCCGCCTGCGGCAGCAGCTCGGCGCCCGCCAGCAGCAGGCAGATGCCCTGGAGCGCGGCGACCGTCTTGCGGGCGAAGGACGGCGGCAGCGGGGCGTTCAGCCAGGGGGCGACACGGGCCGCGGCGACGAACCCGTAGCGCATGCCGCCGATCAGCAGCACCCATGGGCCGAACTGCATGGACACGTACACGCTCAGCACCAGGATCAGGAACGCGTCCACCTCCATGTCGAAGCGGGCACCGAGCGCGCTGGAGGTGCCGGTGCGGCGGGCCACCTTGCCGTCCACGCCGTCCAGGAGCAGGGCGACGGCGGTCAGGGCGACCAGCAGGGTCACCGGCGGTGCGCTCTCGAAGGAGTCCGCGACCAGCGCGGTCACCCCGCCGACCAGGGTGGCCCGGCCGAGGGTGACCCGGTTGGCGGGACCGAAGGAGCTGAGCCGGGAGCGGTGCAGGGCGCGGGAGAGGACCGCCCAGGTGGCGAACGCGAAGGCGAGCCCGGTCAGCCAGCCGGCCGGCCCCATGCCGATCGCCGTGCCGAGCAGGGCCAGCAGCAGGATCTGCACGCCCGCTCCCACGGCGGTCTCCTGCTGAAGCCTCGCGTCAAACGTGTTGTTCAGGGCCACCGCGCATTCCTCCGGCCGAGTGACAGAGTCGATCAACGCCGCGTACTGTGCGCGGCCTGTGCACTTCTCGGTACGTGAACAACTTCCCTATCGTTCAGGAGGATGCCGATGAACCACTCGGCCCGCGCGTTCTGGCTCCGCTCGCCGGGGCACGGCGAGATCCGCGACGTCACCCTCGCGGGGCCGGCCGAGGGCGAGGTTCTGGTCCGCACGCTGTACTCCGGAGTCAGCCGCGGCACGGAGACCCTGGTCTTCCGCGGCGGGGTGCCCGAGTCCCAACACGCCGTGATGCGGGCGCCGTTCCAGGAGGGCGACTTCCCCGGGCCGGTGAAGTACGGCTACCTGAGCGTGGGCGTCGTCGAGGAGGGCCCGGACGCGCTCGTCGGCCGTACGGTCTTCTGCCTGTATCCGCATCAGAGCCGTTACGTCGTTCCGGTGAGCGCCGTCACCCTCGTACCCGAGCGGGTGCCCGCCGAGCGGGCCGTGCTCGCGGGGACCGTGGAGACCGCGGTGAACGCCGTCTGGGACGCGGCGCCCCTGATCGGCGACCGGATCGCGGTGGTCGGCGGCGGCATGGTCGGCTGCTCGGTGGCCGCGCTGCTCGCCCGCTTCCCCGGCGTACGGCTGCAGCTGGTCGACGCCGACCCGGACCGCGCGAAGACCGCCGAGGCCCTCGGCGTGGACTTCGCCGCGCCCGGCGACGCCCTCGGCGACTGCGACCTCGTCGTCCACGCCAGCGCCACCGAACAGGGCCTGACCCGCTCCCTCGAACTCCTCGCCGCCGAGGGCACGGTCGTCGAGCTGAGCTGGTACGGCGACCGCCGCGTCGCCCTGCCGCTCGGCGAGGCCTTCCACTCGCGCCGGCTCACCGTGCGCAGCAGCCAGGTCGGCACCGTCTCCCCGGCCGCACGCGCCGGCCGTGGCTACGCCGAACGGATGGCGCTCGCCCTCGACCTGCTCGCCGACCCGGCCCTGGACGCCCTCATCACCGGCGAAAGCGCCTTCGAGGAGCTGCCGGAGCTGATGCCGAAACTCGCCGCCGGAGAGATCCCCGCCCTGTGCCACCGCATCAACTACACCGGCAACGGCCTGACCTGAGAAAAGAGTGAGAGGAGGCTGAACACGGGGAAGCGAAGAGCCGTAATACACGGCATCCCCTCGCAGGCAACCGCGAGGGGCACCAGACGCGCCGCACCTGGAGGGTCGTCCGTTGTTCAGCATCACCGTCCGCGATCACATCATGATCGCCCACAGCTTCCGCGGCGAGGTGTTCGGGCCCGCGCAGAAACTGCACGGCGCCACGTTCCTCGTGGACGCCACCTTCCGCCGTGAACAGCTGGACGAGGACAACATCGTCGTGGACATCGGCCTGGCCACGCAGGAACTGGGCGCCGTCGTCGCCGAGCTGAACTACCGCAACCTCGACGACGAGCCCGAGTTCGCCGGGATCAACACCTCCACGGAGTTCCTGGCCAAGGTCATCGCCGACCGGCTCGCCGAACGCATCCACAAGGGCGCGTTGGGCGAAGGCGCCAAGGGCCTCAAGAACATCACCGTCACGCTGCACGAGTCGCACATCGCCTGGGCGAGTTACGAGCGTGGCCTGTGACCGAGACGACCGTGGCGAAGGCGCGGCTCGCCTACGTGCCCCAGCAGCCCGCCCCTTCCGAGAACGTCGGGATCATCCCCATGTCCCTGCGCACCGTGCACTTCGTCATGCCGGGCGGTGTCGACGACCCGGCCGCGCCGAGCGGCGGCAACGCCTACGACCGCCGGGTCTGCCTGGACCTGCCCGGCTTCGGCTGGCAGGCCGTGCGGCACTCCGTGCCCGGCAGCTGGCCGCGCCCCGGCCGGTCCGACCGTGACGTCCTCGCCCGCGTCCTGCGGGACCTGCCGGACGACACCGTCGTCCTCCTCGACGGCCTGGTCGCCTGCGGCGTCCCCGAGGTCGTCGTCCCCGAGGCCGAACGCCTGCGGCTCGCCGTGCTGGTGCACCTGCCCCTCGGCGACGAGACCGGCCTGGACGCGGCCCTGGCCGCCGACCTCGACGCCCGCGAGCGGCAGGTGCTGCGCGCGGTGCCCGCGGTCATCGCCACCAGCGACTGGGCCGTCCGCCGCCTCGTCTCCCACCACGGCCTCGCCCCCGAGCGGGTGCACGTCGCCGCCCCCGGCGCCGACATCGCGCCCCTCGCGCCCGGCACCGACGGCGTCTCCCAGCTGGTGTGCGTCGCCGCCGTCACCCCGCGCAAGGGCCAGCACCGGCTGGTGGAGGCCCTTGCCACGGTGACCGACCTGCCGTGGAACTGCGTCTGCGTCGGCGGGCTGACCCACGACCCGGAGTACGTCGCCCATCTGCGCGAGCTGATCCGGCGGCACGGCCTCCAGGACCGGCTTCGGCTCGCCGGACCGCAGGCCGGCTCCGAACTCGACGCCGCCTACGCCACGGCCGACCTGATGGTCCTCACCTCGTACGCCGAGACGTACGGCATGGCGATCACCGAGGCCCTCGCCCGCGGCATCCCGGTGCTGGCGACCGACGTCGGCGGTGTCCCCGAGGCCGTGGGCCGCGCCCCCGACGGCGGCGTCCCCGGCATCCTCGTCCCGCCGGAGGACCCGGCCGCACTCGCCGCCGAACTGCGCGGCTGGTTCGGCGAACCCGACGTACGCCGCCGTCTGAAGGCCGCCGCCCGCAGCCGCCGCGCGGCCCTGGACGGCTGGGCGACCACCGCGCGCAGCCTGGCCGGCGTTCTCGGCCGGCTGCCCGAGGCACCGAGGAGGGCGGCATGAGCGACACCAGGACCGTGACCGGAGGGATCCCGGCCCAGCCCGGGCCGAGCGACGAGCAGGTGCCGGACACGGCTCCCCGGCACGACGACCCGTCCGGCGTGATCGCCGGCGCCGGGCCCGTCGCCCGCCCCGGCGAGCGCGCCACCGTACGGCTGCGGGAAGGCGGGGAAGAGGAGCAGGCCCGCTACGCGCCCGAGTGGCTGCAGCTGCGGGAACCGGTCGACGCCGCCGCCCGGGCGGAGGACCTGCTGGACCCGCTGCGGATCCGGCTGGCCGACCTGCCGGGCCGCACGGGTGGTCTCGTCGTGCACGACCTGGGCTGCGGCACCGGCTCGATGGGCCGCTGGCTGGCGCCCCGCCTGGACGGCGCCCAGCACTGGGTCCTGCACGACCGCGACCCGTACCTGCTGCACTTCGCCGCCGTGGCCTCCCCGCGCTCCGCCGCCGACGGCAGCCGGGTCTCGGTCGAGACCCGACGCGGCGACGTCGCCCGGCTCACCCCGGACGTGCTGACCGGGGCCTCCCTGGTGACGGCTTCGGCCCTGCTGGACGTTCTCACCCGCGAGGAGATCGAGGCCCTCGCCGCCGCCTGCGCCGGAGCGGGCTGCCCGGCCCTGCTCACACTGTCCGTCGCCGGACGCGTCGAACTCACCCCGTCCGACCCGCTGGACGCCGAGATCGCCGAGGCGTTCAACGCCCACCAGCGCCGTACCGGCCTGCTCGGTCCGGACGCGGTCACGGTGGCCTGCGAGGCGTTCTCCGAGCGCGGGGCGACGGTACGGGTGCATCCGAGCCCGTGGCGACTCGGCCCCGACGAGTCCGCGCTGACCGCCCAGTGGCTGCGGGGCTGGGTGGGCGCGGCCGTCGAACAGCGTCCCGAACTGCGCGAGCCCGCCGAGCGCTACCTGCGCGAACGCCTGGCCGCCTGCGAGGCCGGTGAGTTGCAGGTGGTCCTCCACCACAGCGACCTACTGGCGCTGCCGCGGTCGGCGGGAGGAGCGTCATGAGCGGGCAGGCGGGCGCGGTGTCGGCCCCGGAGGCCATGACGGCCCTGCTGGAACCGCCTGTCGGCGAGGCTACGCATGCAGGCGCCTCCGGGCTTGCGGGGCGCGTCGCCTGTGAGGCCGAGGGGCGCACTGGCTCCGGGCTTGCGGGGCACGCTGCCTCCGTACCCGAGGGGCGTACTACTTCCGAGCCCACGGCGAGCCTCGCCCCCGCGACCGCGGAGCGCACTGCCCCCGAGCGCGAAGGACGCGCCACCCCCGAGCCCGAAGAACCCCCCACCCGCCGCTTCAACTCCCGCGCCCTGCGCACCCACTTCGGCACCCTCGCCGGTGTGGTCATCCTCGGTGCCCTCCTGTGGCGGCTGGGTACCGGTGTGCTGCTGGACGGGCTGCGGCGGATCGACACGGTGACGCTGCTGGTCGCGCTGGGCATCGGTGTGGTCACCACCGTGTTCAGCGCGTGGCGCTGGCAGTTGGTGGCCCGGGGGCTGCGGATCCGGCTGCCCTTCGGACCCGCGGTGGCCGACTACTACCGGGCGCTGTTCCTGAACGCGGCCCTGCCCGGCGGGGTCCTCGGCGATGTGCACCGGGCGGTCCGGCACGGGCAGAGCGCCGGTGACCTGCGGCGCGGGGTGAAGGCGGTCGTTCTGGAACGGGTCGCCGGGCAGGTCGCGCTGACCGTGTTCGGCGCGGCGGTGCTGCTGGCCCTGCCGTCGCCCGTCCGGGACGACGTCCGTACCTTCGCCGCACCGACGGCCCTCGCCGCGGCGGGCGCGCTCGCCGTGTTCCTCGCCGTACGGATGAACCGCGCGGCCTCCCGCCGCGGCGGCGCCCTGCGCCGGGGCTTCGGCGAGGTGCGGGAGGGGCTGCTGTCCCGTCAGGCCGGGCCCGGTGTGGCCCTGTCCTCGGCGGTCATTCTGGCCGGGCACGTCGCGATGTTCGTCGTGGCGGCCCGGGTCGCCGGCTCCGCCGCCTCCGTGGCGGTGCTGCTCCCGCTCGCGGTCCTCGCCCTGGTCGCCATGGGCGTGCCGCTGAACGTCGGCGGTTTCGGCCCCCGCGAGGGCGTCACCGCCTGGGCGTTCGGCGCCGCCGGGCTCGGCGCCAGCAGCGGAGTGGCCGTCGCCGTCGTGTACGGCGTGCTCAGCTTCGTGGCGAGCCTGCCCGGCGCCGTCGTCCTGGTCGCCCGCTGGTACACCGGGCTGCGCGGCTACCCCCGTACGTCCTCGGAGCCCTCGGCGGACGTCAGCAGCGCGAAAATCGCGCCGAACGATTCCGTGAGGCTCGCCAGCAGTTCCTTCCCCTTTTCCGCCGAACCCAGGGAAGGACGGCCGATGACGCCCGACTCGGTATAGGCGGACATTCCCACGGTGAGCAGATGACGACGGTCGTCCGCGGTGAAATCGGCGGACTCGTATCCAGGACGGACGAATTCGGGATGAGCGTGCAGCAGAATGGAGGTCTCGATTTCTCCCGCGTGCATGTCGGTGAGCAGCGAGGTGCGCACCCCCGCCGCCTCCCGCGCCGCCTCCCAGTCCTCGGCGGCAGGGAACAGTCCCATCTTCTCGCCGCGCGCGGAGGCTTCCTGTACGACGTTGCCCAGCACATAGTTGCCGCCATGCCCGTTGACCACGACGAGCGCGTCGACACCGGAGCGGCGCAGCGACGCCGCGATGTCCCGGACCACCGCATGGAGGGTCACGGCGGAGATGCTGACGGTCCCCGGCCAGGCCGCGTGCTCGTGCGAGCAGGAGACCGTCACCGGAGGGAGGAGGTGCACCGGGTACGCGGCGGCGATCTCCCGCGCCACGGCACAGGCGACCAGCGTGTCGGTCGCCAGCGGAAGGAAGGCGCCATGCTGTTCGAAGCTGCCGACGGGAAGGACGGCGACCTGAGTTGAAACGCCCGCCCCCCGCATCCGTACGTCTTCCGTGGTGTCTGCCGGCACCACCCCGTATGCCGCCGAACGCGCGCCCGAACCACTCATCTTTTCCCGGCCTTTCGTCTCTGCTTAGGAATCAGATCATGACAGAAAACATCGGCATCCTCGGCAAGAAGTCCCCGCGGCGTTCGGGCGCGGAACGCATTGTGAATGCGCCGCTGCCCACCGTGTACGGGAAATTCCAGGCGATCGGCTACCTGGACCACGACCGCGGTGACGAGCAAGTCGCCCTGGTGTACGGGGAGATCGGCGCCGACAACGTTCTCGTCCGGCTGCACTCGGAGTGCCTGACCGGCGACGCGTTCGGCTCCCAGCACTGCGAGTGCGGCGACCAGCTGGCCGCGGCGCTGCGTGCGGTGGTCGCCGAAGGCAGCGGTGTCGTCGTGTACTTGAGGGGTCACGAGGGCCGTGGCATCGGTCTGCTGGCGAAGCTGCGCGCGATGGCCCTGCAGGCGGAGGGCCTGGACACGGTCGAGGCGAACCTGGCGCTCGGGCTGCCGGTCGACTCCCGCGACTACGGCGTTGCCGCGCAGATCCTGCACGACCTCGGGGTGCGCTCGGTGCGGCTGATGTCGAACAACCCGCGCAAGCGCGAGGCGCTGGTGCGGCACGGCGTCCAGGTCGCCGAGCAGGTGCCGCTGCTGATCGAGCCGTGCGAGAGCAACATCAGGTATCTGCGGACGAAGCGGGAGCGGCTGGACCACCACCTGCCCCATCTGGACGCGGTCGCCCACGGCTCCTGATTCGGCGGGCGGCCGTCCGGACAGGATCAGGGGATGACCGACGACGACGTCCTCTTTCTCTCCGCGACCGAGGTGACCCGGCTGCTCGGCCCGGACGCGGCGATCGCCTCGCAGCGGGCGGCCTTCACCGCGCTCGGCACGGGCGAGGCCGACATGCCCGGCAAGATCATGCAGCCGAGCCGCTTCGACGACAGCGTGGTCTTCGCCTACGTCTCCCGGCTGTCCAAGGACACCGGGGCAGTGGCGAAGTTCGGCAGTGTCAACCCGGGCAACGCGGCCGCCGGGCTGCCCACCGTGCACGCGGTCGTCACCGCGCTCGACCCCGACACCGGGCGGCTCGCGGCCGTCCTGGACGGTACGGCGGTGACCACGCTGCGTACGGCGGCGGGCAGCGCCGTCGCCGTGGACGCCCTCGCCGTGCCCGGCCGCACGGAGCTGGCGCTGCTCGGCTCCGGCACCCAGGCCCTCGCCCACGCCCGCATGATCGCCCGGGTGCGGGAGGTGACGGCGGTACGGCTGTGGAGCCCGACCCCGAGCCGCCGCACCGCCGCCGCGGACACCCTCGCCACCGGACTCGGCGTCCCCGTCCGCGCGGTCGACAGCGCCGAGGAAGCGGTGACCGGCGCCGGGGTGGTCGCCGCCTGCACGCTCAGCACGACACCCGTGGTGCGCGGCGCATGGCTGGCCCCGGGCTGCACGGTGGTCAGCGTCGGCTCCTTCGAGCCCACCCGCCACGAGGTCGACGCCGACGTCGTACGACGTGCCGCGGCCGTCGTCGTGGACGACGCCGGCACCGCGGCCGGGCACGCCGGGCCGGTCGTGGACGCCCTGCGCGACGGACTGCTCACCCCCGACGCCCTGATCCCGTTGGGCGAGGTGCTCACCGGACGCCGCGGCGCCCGTACCGCACCGGACGACATCGTCTACTACAACAGCACCGGACTCGGCATCCAGGACGCCGCGGCGGCCTGGGCCGTGATCCGCGCCGCGAAGGAGGCAGCCGAGTGAACCTTCAGGCCCGGGTGGTCGTCGTCGGCGGCGGGGTGATGGGCACGAGCATCGCCTACCACCTGGCGCGTGCCGGAGTGCGTGACGTCGTCCTGGTCGAACGCGACGAACTGGCTGCCGGCTCCACCTCCAAGGCCGCGGGCGGAGTACGGGCGCAGTTCTCCGACGAGCTGAACATCCAGCTCGGCGCGCGCAGCCTGGAGGCCTTCGGCCGGTTCGCGCAGGAGATCGGGCAGGACATCGGGCTGCACCGGGTCGGCTATCTGTTCCTGCTGTCCACGCCCGAGGAGGTCGCCTCCTTCGAGGCGGGGGTGCGGCTGCAGAACTCCCTCGGCGTGCCCAGCCGGATGCTCACCCCGCAGGAGGCCCGCCGGCTCTCCCCGCTGATCACCACCGACGGACTGCTGGCCGCCGCCTACTCCCCGGACGACGGCCACTGCACACCCGAGGCCGTCGTCCACGGCTACGCGGCCGCCGCCCGCGCCCACGGCGTCCGCATCCTGCGCCACACCGGACTGACCGGCATCGAACTGCACGGCGACACCATCACCGCCGTCAGCACCACCCTCGGCCGCATCGCCACCGACACGGTGATCTGCGCGGCCGGCGCCTGGTCCAGGGCGGTCGGCGCGATGGTCGGCGTGGACCTGCCGGTGCAGCCGCTGCGCCGGCAGATCGCGGTCACCGAACCCGTCCCCGGGCTGCCGCCGACGCTCCCCATGACCATCGACTTCACCACCAGCCTCTACTTCCACGCCGAGGGCCCCGGCCTGCTGCTCGGCATGTCAGACCCGGACGAGAAACCGGGCTTCGCCACCGACACCCACGACCGCTGGATCCCCCGGTTGTACGAGGCGATGCAGCTCCGCGCCCCCGCCCTGCTCGACCTGCGCCGCACCGGCACCTGGGCGGGCCTGTACGAGAACACCCCCGACCACAACGCCCTGATCGGCGAGGCGCCTTCGGTGTCCCGCTTCCTGTACGCGACCGGCTTCTCCGGCCACGGCTTCCTCCAGGGACCCGCCGTGGGCGAGATCGTCCGCGACCTGTACCTGGGCCGCGTACCCTTCCTCGACGTCCGCCCCCTGAGCGCCGGCCGGTTCGCGGCCGACGCCCCGCGCCCGGAGGCCAACCTGGTATGACCGAGCTGCACCTGTGGCTGCGCCACGAGGCCCGTACCACCGAGCGGCGCACGCCGATCGTCCCCGCCGACGCCCGCCGCCTGACCGAGAGCGGGGTGCGGCTGACCGTGGAGGAATCCCCGCAGCGGATCTTCCCCATCGAGGAGTACGAGGCGGCCGGCTGCCGCCGCGCACCGGCGGGCTCCTGGTCGACGGCACCGCGCGATGCCGTGATCCTCGGCCTGAAGGAACTCCCCGACGAGCCGCCGTCGTTGCCGCACCGTCACATCTTCTTCGGCCACGCCTACAAGCAGCAGCCGGGGGCGGTGGAGCTGCTGCGCCGGTTCGCGGCCGGGGGAGGAGCGCTGCTGGACCTGGAGTACCTGGTGGACGACCAGGGCCGCAGGCTGGCCGCCTTCGGCTACTGGGCGGGCTACCTGGGCGCCGCGCTCGCCGTGCTCCAGCACCGGGGCCGCCTGGTGGCACCCCTGCACCCCACCACCAAGGAGGACCTGGACGCCACCCTCGAACCGAGGCCCGGGGACGGGGACGGGGACTTCACGGCACTCGTCATCGGCGCGCTGGGCCGCAGCGGCCGGGGTGCCGCGGCCGCCTTGGACACCGCAGGCGTCACCGCGACCCACTGGGACCTCGCCGAGACCCGCACCCTCGACCGCCCGGCCCTGCTCCGCCACGACGTGATGGTGAACTGCGTCCTCGCCACCACCCCCGTCCCGCCCTTCCTGCGCGAGGCGGACCTGGACGACCCGGCCCGCCGCCTGCGCACTCTCTGCGACGTCACCTGCGACGTCGGCTCCCCGCTGAACGTCCTGCCCGTCTACGACCGCACCACCGACTGGACGGACCCCGTACGCCACCTGCGCAAGGAACCGCCCCTGTCCCTGATCGCCATCGACAACCTGCCCTCGCTGCTGCCCCGCGAGTCCAGCACCGACTTCTCCGCGGCCCTCCTGCCCCACCTGCTCGACTTCGGCACCTCGGGACCGTGGGGACGCTGCCTCGACCGCTTCCACCAGGCCTGCCGTGAGCTGGGCATCGCCGACGAAAGGGAGTCGCCCCATGAGCCCCATGACTGACCGAGTCCCGACGTCCGGCACCGTCCACTGGGTCGGTGCGGGCCTGTCCACCGGCAGCGGACTGGCCGCACTGTGCGACACGGCCGAGCGGGTACGGCTGTGGCACCGCACCGAGGAACGCGCGGCCGACGCCCTGGCCACCCTGGGCCTGACCGACCGAGCCGAGCCCCGCGCCTTCACGCTCCCCGCGCTCACCGCCGAACTGGCGCCCGGAGACATCGTCGTATCGATGCTGCCCGCGCCGGAGCACGCCGCACTCCTGTCCGCGTGTGTAGCCGCGCGAGCCCATTTCTCCTGCTCCAGCTATGTCTCGCCCGAGGTCCTGGACCAGCTGCCGGCAGCGGAGGCAGCCGGCCTGGTCGTCCTCACCGAGGCGGGCCTCGACCCGGGCATCGACCACCTCTTCGCGCACAGCCTCATCGGCAGGGCGCGCACCCAGATCGGCGCGGACACCCCGGCGACCTACCGCCTCACCTCCTACTGCGGCGGCGTCCCGGCCGTCCCGAACGACTTCCGGTACCGCTTCAGCTGGGCACCCCTGGGCGTCCTCAACGCCCTCCGCTCACCCGCCCGTTACCTGGAGAACGGCACCGAGACCACGGCCTCCCGCCCCTGGGAGGCGACCAGGCCGCACATCCTCTCCGGGGAGACCTTCGAGGCCTACCCCAACAGGGACAGCATCCCCTTCATCGCCCAGTACGGCCTCCCGCCCGCCTGGACCCCGAGCACCTTCGTACGAGGCACCCTGCGCCTGGACGGCTGGCTGAAGGCATGGGAGCCCGTCTTCGAGGAGCTGAAGGCGGGGGACGACGCGAGCATCGCCGCCCTGGCCAGCGAGCTGGCGGCGACCTACCCGACGACGGACGTGGACCGCGACCGCGTCGTACTGTCGGTGTCCCTGGAGGTCGAGACCCCGGACCGCACCTGGACGGGCAGCTACTTCCTCGACCTCGTGGGTACCGCCGAGGAGTCGGCCATGGCCCGCTGCGTCTCCCGCCCCCTTGCCCTGGGCGTCCGTCACATCCTGGACGGCAGCCTGCCGGCGGGACTGAACCGGGCGGCGGAGACGGCTGAGCGGTCGGACGTGTGGCTCGCCGAACTCGCAGAGGAGGGTCTGGACTTCACTCTGCGACCGGGCCAGTAGAAGAGGAACCACTCTCGCGCTGGTCGTCGACGCGGACCTGCAGGTCGGACCAGCGCGAGGCCCAACGCCCCAGGTCATCCGTGGTCGGCAACCTCTGCGAGCGCAGCGCCGTGTCCGGCAGGAACCGGATGAGCGTGCCGGTCGTCCCGTCGGCCTGCAGGGGTTCCAGGTCGGTCACCGGAACCCCGTGCTCGTAGCGCTGGGTCCAGGCTCCGTCGAGGCGGCGATTGGTGTGAACCAGCCACTCGCTGAGCGCCGCCACGACGGACATGCCGCGACGCGGGTGCCCGTCCGGAAGGCGCTCCGCGTCCGGGAAGTCGAAGAACCGCAGGTCCTTCGTGGCCATGACCGGCTTCTTCACGAACCGGCCGTGCTCATCGACGCGAGTGTCGGTGCCTCGACCGTCATCGGCCACGGACACAGAGCCGTCGCGATGCAGAGTGATCGTGCATCGCCCTCCTGTCCTACTCACCGCCTCGTCGGCGGCGTAGGCAACGACCTCGAGGACGAGGTGCCCCGGGCCACCGGGAGCGAACTCGGTCGGCGCATGGCGAATATGCGCAAGGTGTTCCAGATCCGTGACGCGGGTCCAGTCGTGGGTGGTGTTGCTCCAGGAACCCCTTGATCCATCCATCCGACGAGTATGACGAGTATCAGGGGAAGCCCCCCATGTGCCCCCTACTCACGTGCACCTGAGTACTTGAACTCTGGGCGGTGACGGGGCGAGCCGGAACGCTGGGGCCATGACTGAAGGACAACCCAAGCCCGTTCTCCAACTGTTGTCGATTCCCGTGTTGGCCGGGGTGTCGCTGGCACTGTGGGCAGCCTGGCTCGGCTGGGACCAGCACCGTGACGTCCACCCTGACGGCTCGACGACCGGCCCGTACGAGGCGTGGCAGGTGATCGGGCTGGTGCTGACTCTGCTGGCGCCGGTCTGCTGGGCGGCAACTCGGCGCTACAGGGCAGGCGCTGTGCTCGGCACCTCCGCCGGCCTGACGGTTGCTGCCTATTACGACTGGTCGGACGATGCCAGCGGCCTCTTCGTGGTCGGCGTGGGGATGGTCATGATAGGGAGTTTCGTCGTGACCTCCGTTGTTTCCGCCGTGATCGCGGGACTGGCAGATGGACCACCCAGCCGTCTGCCCAGCCCTTAATCGCCTTTCGTGCCCTGCCCTGGATCCGATTCCGTTCGACCTGTTCCGTCGAGCCTGTGGCGGGACGGCGACTTCCGCAGGCTCTGGGTGGGCCAGACGGCCTCCCAACTGGGCGAACATGCAAGTCTGGTGGTTCTGCCGCTCTTCGCGGTCCTGACGCTCAACGCCGGTGCGGGCCAGTTGGGCGCCCTGCGCGCGGTGGGGCAGGCGCCGATACTGCTGCTGTCGCTCATCGCCGGCGCGTGGGTGGACAGGTGGCGCTCCCGCACGCTGATGGTGCTGGCGGACGCCGGTCGGGCACTGGCACTGGGCGCCGCCGCCGTGGCCGGCCTCCTCGGTGGGCTCGGCCTGCCGGCGCTGCTCGTGGTCGCCTTCGCCGTTGGGGCTCTGTCCGTGTGCTTCGACGTGGCGTACCAGGCGTCTTTGGTACGGCTGGTGACACGCGATCAGTTGGTGAGAGGCAACAGCGCGCTCGAGGGCAGTCGGTCCGCTGCGCAGATCGGCGGTCCCGCCCTCGGCGGTGTGTTGGTGTCTGTGCTGTCGGCGCCGATCGCTGCCGCCTCCAGCGCGGTGTTTTTCGCGCTGTCGTTCCTGTCGATCCGACGGATCCGCCGCCGCGAATCCGTCCCGGAGCGCTCGGAACGTCCTCCTCGGGTCTGGCGGCGGATCCATGAGGGCCTCCGCTTTGTCGCCGGCGACACCTCGCTACGCACTGTGTGCCTCGCGTCAGCCGCCTTCCAGTTCTTCTTCGCGGCCGTGATGACCGTCTATCTGCTGTTCCTGCCACGGAACCTGCACCTGTCGGGCACCGCGGTCGGGCTGGCACTCGCCGCGACGGGGCCGGGCGCGCTCCTGGGCTCGCTGCTGGCCGCCCGCCTACCCATCCGCTTCGGATATGGCGCTGTACTCGTGTCCGCGGCAGCACTCGGCGACGGCGTGTTCCTGTGCGTGCCTGCACTGCACGGCTCCTCTGCGGTGACGGTTCCCGCGCTCTTTACGGTCAACTTCGTCTTCGGGACCCTCAGCCAGCTGGTGAATGTCACGGTCATGGCCGTCCGGCAGACCGTTACCCCGGACGGGATGCAGGGCCGCGCGGCCGCGACGATCAACTTTGCCGGGATGGGGCTGACCCCGCTCGGCTCGCTGCTCGGCGGCTTTCTCGCGGAAGCATGGGGGACGCGCACCAGCCTGCTGACGACAGCCGCAGGCATGCTGCTGTCGCCCGCACTGATGGCCCTGTCCCCACTCGCCCGCCTGGGACGGACGCTTCCCGCCCCGCCGGAGACGCCGGTCCCGTCTGCGTGACGGCTTCTGTCGCGACGCGGACAAAAGAGGCTCAGTGCTCGCAGAGGGAGAATTCTCGTTCGTAGAGCTGCTCGTTGTGTTCGTCGACGAAGAACTTGCGTTCCTGCATGAGTTGTTCGCGGTAGTTCTTGGCCTGTTCAAGCGTCATGGTCGAGGTGTCGGACCATGGTTGTTGCGGTGGCACATCGGATGTCGAGACGATCCTTTCCGACGGGTCGACCAGGAAGAACGCGAGAATTTTGCGATGTCCCGGGCGGGTGGGGTCCGTGAGGCGGAATGAGCCGACGCGGTGTTGCAGGATGTTCGGGAACGCCAGGCAGCGGCCCGCTGGGGTCGATGCCGATCCCAGCATCTGGTTCAGTGCGTCTTCGTCCTCCAGGCCGTAGACGTCACGCAGACCGTTGTCGTCGTTCTGTTCGTAGTGCGGGTCGTCAAGTGCCGCCCGGAAACTCAGCCGGCTTTCGGTGATGTTCTCGCTGTCCCAGTAGTAGATGCCGGTCGAGACGATCCGCTCGTTTCGGGCGGGGTGAAGTCCGGGGCGTCCGGGATGACCGGGCGGCGGTTCTCCCACCAGTCGTCCTGGGCCACTTCCCATGCGCGGTAGGCCTCTGCGTAGGCCTCGTCATCACTGTAGGAGGATTTGTCCGGATACTCCGGCTCCGAGTCGTACCACCCGAAAGGATCGGCCTTGATCCGCAGGGGTCGAGGATGGCGTAGATCGGTGAGCACGTTCTCCAGCAGCGGGCGCAGACGCGCGAACAAGTCCGGTAGGACGGAGGCCAGTTCGCGATGTGTCTCGGGGTGGACATTGTTGACGTACGAACGGAAGGCGACATCGCCGTCGTCACTGACGTCGACGTCCGTGGGCAGCCACTGGAACTTCTCCGAGAATTCGTACCTCGAGTAGTGGTTCGTAGGGTTGTGCCAAGCCTGCTCGGGCGCGCCGCTCGCCTCTCTCACCAGGCAGAACAGTGAGGGATGCACCAGATCCAGTACCTGGCCGTCGGATCCGGGATGCCAGTCCTGCTCTCCTTCGGGGACCTCTTCCAGAACCCGAACCGCCTCGCGCAGCCGGGATCTGAGCTTGTCGTCGACCAGGGTGTCCGACTGCCACACCCCGTCGACGGCGGACACCTCGACGCCGGTTCGTCCGTCCCGCAGCGCGGCGTAATGCACGAGTTCGGCAAGCACGTAACGAACCTGCGCTTCGGTGAGGCCCTGGGCGACCGCTTCTTGCGTCCACCTGGCGACGATGTCGGCATCATTCATCTTGTCGAACCACCCCGGCTTCGCCCGGATGTGGGCGCTGCACTGCATCATCTGAAGTTCCCGCAGCGTTCGGGGCGTCGCGAACGATATGGAACGGGAAGCGTGAAAGGGCAGCGGGAAAGCAGACAGGTCAGTCAATTCTCTTGGTCCTCCCAGTCGGTGTGTGGTGGCTGGAAGGGTACTTCAGCGGACTGACACCGCAGCCGTCACCGGGGCGGGCGCCTCCGTCTGGTGTTACGACGTCGAGGTGATCTCTTTCAGATACCCACCCGGAGCGGCCAGTTCCGAGACCCTGGTGCTCGTCAGGAACTGTTCGCCGAGCCCTTCCTGGCCGAACCAGGGCCTGATGGGCCCGGCCTGGACCGTGAGCGGCTTGATGACGCGGTACAGGTGGTAGTTGAAGGGAGGGGTGTTCTCGGCGTACTTGTCCAGGTTGGTCGGCGGGAGGGCGCGCTTCGCGTACGGCGTGCCCTCCGGCGCGAGGAAGAAGCCGTTGCCGCTGCCGAAGAGGTCGACGCGGTCCCCCACCTGGAGGGTTTTCGGCGATTCGACCGGACGGCCGTCGCGGAGGACGAAGCCGTTGTTGTCCGGGTACCACCAGCCGGACTTGTTCTGCTGGTCGGTCTGCCAGTAGCAGCCGAGGAACCAGAACTGCGAAGTGTGGTCCTCCGGGTGGTAGCCCCGGAGCATCCGTCCGATGGCGCCGGTCGTCGTGAGGTAGCTGGGGCCGAGCCGCCAGTCGCCGTGGTAGTACTCCTGCAGACCCGTCGACGGTGCCGGGTTCGTGTTGGCCGTCCGATGGGTGGTCGGGCAGTCGTAGGAGCCGCCCCGGGAGTGGGCCTCCTGGGCCTGGACGGGGGCTGGTGCTGCTCCGATCAGGAGGAGCGACGACGCAAGTGCGCTCCAGAGGAGACGTCGCAGTGCGCGCATCCGAATCCCTTCTCTTCCGGTGTCGGTCGGCACCGGCACGCCGCAGTCAAAGCGCGCAGTACGAACGAAGGAGCGAGGTGGCACGGGCAGGTCGCCTGAGCGGCGCAACGCAACAACTCGGACGGCCGAGCGGTCGCATGGAGAAGCCACCAGCGGTCAGTCCATCAGCGCCTCGTGCACCATTCGCCGCAGCTCCGGGAACACCTTCAGCTTCTTCGGGCGTACCTGGGTCATGAACTGGACCGTCAGGTCGTGGGTCGGGTCGATCCAGAAGGCCGTGGTGGCCACGCCGGTCCAGCCGTAGGTGCCGAGGCCCTGGGGGGCCAGGGTGCGGGTCGGGTCGATGACGACGGAGACGTTGAAGCCGAAGCCGAGGCCGTCGTTGTTGCGTTCCTGGTGGGTGGGGGCGCCGAAGGTGCGCAGGTCGGTGTTGGTGGGGAGGTGGTTGCGGGTCATGAGGGCGACTGTGTCGGGGGACAGGAGGCGGGTGCCGTCCAGTTCGCCGCCCCGGCGGAGCATCTCCATGAAGCGGTGGAAGTCCTGGGCCGTGGCGACCATGCCGCCGCTGCCGGACAGGAAGCGGGGCCGGCCGCGCAGTGGCAGTCCCGGGATCGGTGTGATGCCGCCGTCCTCGGTCTCGCCGTACATCTCGGCCAGTCGATCGGCCTGTTCGGGGGTGATGTGGAAGCCGGCGTCGGTCATGCCGAGGGGGCGGAAGATGCGCTCGGCGAAGTAGTCGTCCAGGGGTTGTGAGGAGACCACCTCGATGATCCTGCCCAGCACGTTGGAGGCGATGGAGTAGTTCCACTGCGTGCCGGGTTCGAACTGCAGGGGCAGACGCGCGTACACCTGCATCGTCTCGGCCAGGTTCGCCCCCGGCGGTACCGACGACTCCAGGCCGGCCTCGCGGTAGAGGGCGTCCACGGGGTGCTTGTAGTAGAAGCCGAAGGTCAGGCCCGCCGTGTGGGTGAGCAGATGCCGGATGAGGATGGGGCCGGATGCGGGGCGTGTGCGTACTTCTGTGCCCGCACCGCTCTCGTACACCTGGGGATCGGCGAATTCCGGTAGGTAACGGTCGACCGGGTCGTCCAGGGACAGGCGGCCCTCTTCCACCAGTTGCAGCACCGCGACCGCTGTGACGGGCTTGGTCATGGAGTAGATGCGCCAGAGGGTGTCCGTCTCGACGGGCAGCCCGGCCGCGACGTTCCGGTGGCCGTACGTGGTGAGGTGGGCGACGTGGCCGCGGCGGGCCACGGCCAACAGGAAGCCGGGCAGGCGGCCTTCGTCGACGTGCTGGGCGAAGCGCCGGTCGAGCCGGTCGAGGGCTTTCACGTCCAGCCCGGCCTCGTCCGGGTCGACTTCCTGTCGCAGCTGTGCCATCGCTCTCCTCCGGTCGCGTCGTACGCGCGTGCGGGCAGGTATGTCCGCCGCGACGCACACCTCATCGTCGCGCAGGAACCCCGGAACGGACCTGTTCATCAGGGGTGTGTGTGATCGACGCGACCCCACGCCCCGGCAGCGCGCGTGCCGCCGGCACGGCGATCGCAGCCACTGCGGCGAGCGCGAGCAGCGCCGTCCGGGGGCCCGCGCCCATCAGCGCGGTGCCCGCGGCCACGCCGAGCACGGGCCCGATGTTGAGCGCGGTCTGCTGCAGGCCCCCCGCCACTCCGGCCACCGCCACCCGCGCCTGCCGTACGACCACATGGGTGGCCGCCACCATCACCGTGCCGAACCCCGCGCCCAGGAGTGCGAACGCGCAGCCTTGAGTGAGTGCACCGGTGGCCGCGGACAGGATCAGGATGCCGAGTGCGAGCAGTGTCATTGCCGTCGCTGTCGTTCGCCGTGCACCCAGCCTGCGCAGCAGCATCGGGCACAGGGGAGCGGACCCCACCATCAGCACCGCCAACGGCAGGCTGCGCAGGGCGCTTTGGAACGGGTCGAGGCCGAGCCGGCGCTGCAGCACGTAGGTCTCTACGAACAGGGTGCCGAAGAGTGAGGCCGATGCGGCGACGAGGAGGGTGAGGGCCGAGCCGACCGCGGGTGAGCGGATCACGTCAGGTGGGAGCAGAGGGCTTGTGGTGTGGCGTTCGTGCCGTATGAAGATGATGGCGGCGAACGCGGCAACCGCCAGTCCGGCGGCGATGGCCGCACCGGAGGTGGGCAGCGTGACCAGCGTCTGGACGAGACAGGCCAGGGTCACGGCGAGGAGCAGTGCCCCTGGTAGGTCCAACGGGGTGTGGGGAGTCGGCTCGTGGTCCGGGTCGGGCAGGACCAGGGCCGCCAGGCCCAGGCCTGCGGCCGGCAGCACGCTCAGGAAGAACACCGCCTGCCAGCCCAGCCCGTTCACCAGTGCCCCGCCCAGCAACGGCCCCGCTGCCGCCGCCAGGCCGATCGCGCTGGTGCGTATCGCGAGCGGCATCGCCAGCCGGTCCGGCGGGAAGGCGGCCCGCAGCATGCCGAGCGTGGCGGGCTGCAGCAGTGCCCCGAACACGCCCTGTGCCGCCCGCAGTCCGATCACCCAGCCGATCGAGGGCGCCAGTCCGACGCCCGCCGAGGCCGCGCCGAACCCCAGCATGCCGAGCGCGAACATCCGCCGCTGCCCGTAGCGGTCGCCGAGTCGGCCCGCGAACACCAGCAGGCTCGCCACCGCCACGAGGTACGCGGTGCTGGTCCACTGCACCTGCGCGTACGACGCGTGCAGCGCCCGTTGCAGGGAGGGCTGGGCGACGGTGAGGACCGTACCGTCGAGGGCGACGAGTACGGCGCCCGCCACACTGCTCACCAGGGTCAGCCGGCGGTTCACCGCCCGCCCTCCGGGCCCAGGTGGGCAAGGAGAGCCGCATCCAGCAGCGCGTTGAAGTCAGGTTCGTCCGTGGCGAGTTGGAGGCTGCCCCAGTGCCACAGCTGGGCGATGCCGTGCAGGTTTGCCCACAGGGCGCCTGCCGTGCGCCGGGCGTCCGCCTCGGGGCGGATCTGGCCGACGAGGTCCGCGAGGAGAGTGAACAGTGGCAGGCTGGTTTCGCGCAGGCCCAAGTGGCCGCTCTCCAATAGATCGTGACGGAACATCAGCTCGTACATGCCCGGGTTGTCCAGAGCGAACTCCAGGTAGACGCGAGCCAGTTCCCGCACCTGCGTGCGGGGGTCGCCGGCGCCGTCGAGCGTCGGGCGGACCCGGTCGCCCAGATCGGCGAACCCCCGACGGGCGATGGCGGACAGCAGTTCCAGATGGGTGGGGAAGTAGCGGCGTGGCGCCCCGTGCGAGACCCCCGCGCGGCGGGCGATCTCCCGAAGCGTCAGCGCCTGGACACCCTCGGCGGCGACCAGCTCCACGCCGACGTCGATGAGGCGGGTGCGCAGCCCCGTGTCGGATTCAGTCATAGACAGTGTCTACCAGATGGGCGTAGACAGTGTCTACTCGCGGATTCAGGTGGGGAATGCCCGTGCTCTCGGGCCAGTTGACCCTCATATGACTCAGGACCCGATGCAGGACGCCCTGCTCAAGCTGCTCTCCGAGACGCGAGGCGGAGTGCTGGTCACGCTCAAGAGCGACGGCCGGCCCCAGCTGTCGAACGTCAGCCACGCCTACTATCCCGACGAGCGGGTCATCCGGATCTCGATCACCGACGACCGCGCCAAGACCCGCAACCTCCGCCGCGACCCCCGTGCCTCCTACCACGTCACCAGCCAGGACCGCTGGGCGTACACGGTCGCCGAGGGCGCGGCCGACCTTTCGCCGGTCGCCGAAGACCCGTACGACGAGACCGTCGAGGAGCTGATCCGGCTCTACCGGGACGTCCTCGGCGAACACCCGGACTGGGACGACTACCGAGCCGCGATGGTCCGCGACCGTCGGCTGGTGCTGCGGCTGCCCGTCGAGCGGGCGTACGGCATCCCGAAGGGGAAGGACTGACCTAGGGCGCCTCGGCGGTCCGCGCCTCGATCGCCCGCAGTACCGCCACCATGTCCTCGTCGCCGTACCCCTGCGTCACCGTCTCCTCGAACAGGCTGTGGCAGACGTCGAGCAGGGGCGAGGCCAGGTGTGCCTTGCGGGCCGCCTCGGCGATGAGCCGGTTGTTCTTCAGGACGTCCAGGGCGGCCGCCTGCACCGCGAAGTCCCGCTCGCGCAGCTTGGGCGCCTTCATCCGGGAGACCCCGCTGGCCATGGGGCCCGCGTCCAGGACGTCCAGGAACAGTCGCCGGTCCAGACCCTGTCGTTCGGCGAAGTGGAAGGCCTCGGTCAGCCCGGCCACCAGGGTGATCAGGAAGAGGTTCACGGACAGCTTCATCAGCAGCGCGCCCGGTGCCGCGCCGCACGCGAAGGTCTCCCGGCACAGGGGTGCGAGCAGCGGTCGTACGACGTCCACGGCGGACCCCTCGCCGGCCAGCATCGCCACCAACTGCCCCTGCTCCGCCGGTACCCGGGAGCCTGAGACGGGGGCCTCGACGTACCGGCCGCCGGCCGCGCGGATGTCGGACTCCAGGGCGTGCGAGTACTCGGGGGAGGTCGTGCCCATGTGGACGACCACGCGTCCGGCGACCCGCGCGGCGAGGGCGGGGGTGCCGCGGCCGAGGACGGTGTCGACCGCCGCCTCGTCGGCGAGCATCAGCAGCACCACCTCGGCCCGCTCGAACACCTCGTCGGTGTCCGCCGCGACCTCGGCGCCGGCCGCGCGCAACGGCTCGGTGCGCTCCGGTGTCCGGTTCCACACCACGAGGGGTGTGCCGCAGGTCGCCAGGCGCAGCGCCATCGGCTGACCCATCACTCCGAGACCGATGAATCCGACCTTCACGGGGCCGCCCTTCCCTCCGCCAGCCCTACTATGACCGCTGTCATAGTAGCTAGTGTTATGACGCCGGTCATAGGGTGAAGGCCGTGGGCGAGGGCGATCGGAGGTCGGCCATGGCGGAGTCGCGGCACGGGCCGCGCGAGCGGATGGTGTTCAGCGCGGCACAGCTGATCCGGCGCGACGGGGTGGGCGCGACCGGCATGCGGGACGTCGCCGCCCACGCCGGGGCGCCGCGCGGTTCGCTCCAGCACTACTTCCCGGGCGGCAAGGAACAGCTGGTCAACGAGGCCGTGGGCTGGGCCGGGCGGTACGCCGGCAAGCGCGTCGCCCGCTTCCTCGCGGGCCTGGACGAGCCGACGCCGAGCGGCCTGTTCGCGGCGATGGCGACCCAGTGGACGGACGAGTACGAGACGGAAGGCTTCGCCGGCGGCTGCCCGGTCGCGGCTGCGACCGTGGACTGTGCCGCCGAGGGCACCTCCACGCGCGAGGCGGCCGCCGCGGCGTTCGCGACCTGGCGCGGCCCGGTCGCCGAGGCCCTGACCGGCATGGGCGTCCCCGCCGCCCGCGCCGACTCCCTCGCCACCCTGATGATCAGCACCCTGGAGGGCGCGATCCTGATGGCCCGGGCCGAGGAGGACGTACGCCCGCTGCAGGCCGTGGTCCGCGAACTCGGGCCGCTGCTCGACGCCGCGGTGGTCTCCTCCGGGTGACGCCCGGCGCGGAGGTGCTTGTTCCGCGCGGCCTCCCGCACTAGCCTCCGCGCGTGATCAATGGGGCACATGTGGTGATCTACAGCCGTGACGTCGAAGCGGACCGGGCCTTCCTGCGGGACGTCCTCGGATGGGCGTACGTGGACGCCGGCCACGGCTGGCTGATCTTCCAGGCGCCGCCCACGGAGGTGGCCTGTCATCCCACGGACGGCGACCCGTCGCACGAACTGATGCTGATGTGCGATGACCTAGACGCGACACGGGAGCAACTCGCCGAGAAGGGTGTGGAGTTCGCGGAGCCCGTCGAGGAGGCTCGGTGGGGCCGGCTCACGGCACTCCGGTTGCCGGGCGGCGGGCGACTCGGGCTGTACGAGCCGCGCCATCCGCGGCCGTAGGCCCGAGGTTGTAGGGGCGGCGGGCGCTCGGATCCGGAAGTGGTCAGGGCGGCTGTTGTCAGCCGTCAGCCGTCAGCCGTCAGCCGTCAGCCGTCAGCCGTCAGCCGACGGCGGACGGACTGCGGGGCCGGCCCTGTGAAGGCGGCGCAGGCCCGGCAGTCCGGCGCGTTGTGCGGTTGTCCCAGGGCGAAGCGGGGTCAGGCCGACACCGTCTCCGGGTGCGACTCGCTGCGGCCAGCCCGTTCGCCCAGGAGTTCCGTCGGGACCTTGTGGGTCTCGCGGGCGGAGAGGGCTGCGAGGGTCGGGGGGACGCACAGGGCCGCGGTGAACAGGGCGACCGCCTGCCAGTCGTCGCCGCCGGGGCCGGCGATCTCGGCGGCGAAGGTGACCGCGAAACCCGCCACCGCGAAGCCGATCTGGGTGCCGATCGCCATGCCGGACAGCCGGACCCGGGTCGCGAACATCTCGCCGTAGAAGGCGGGCCACACGCCGTTCGCGGCGCTGTAGACGAGACCGAAGGCGATGATCCCGAGGGTCAGGGTGAGGGGGTAGGAGCCGGTGGAGATCGCCCACAGGTAGCCGGCCATCGCCGCCGCGCTGCCCACTGCGCCGATCAGGTAGACGGGGCGGCGCCCGATCCGGTCGGACAGCGTCGCCCACAGCGGGATCGCGGCCAGCGCGACCAGGTTGGCCAGGGCGCCCACCCACAGCATCGACGTACGGGACATGCCGACCGCCTCGCTCGTGGCGTACGCCAGCGCCCACACCGTGAAGATCGTGCTGACCGAGGCGATCAGCGCGCCCGCGATCACCCGCAGCACATCCGCCCAGTGCTCCCGCATCAGCACCGCCAGCGGCAGCCGGACCACGCCCTCGGTCGCCGCCTGCCGGGAGAACGCCGGCGTCTCCTGGAGCCTGCGCCGGATGACGTAGCCGACTACGGCGACCGCCACGCTCAGCCAGAACGGCACCCGCCAGCCCCAGGACAGCAGTTGGTCCTCGGGGAGCTGGGCGACGGGGATGAAGACGAGGGTGGCGATGAGCTGGCCGCCCTGGGTGCCGCTGAGCGTGAAGCTCGTGAAGAACCCCCGTCGGTCCGGTGGCGCGTGCTCCAGGCTCATCGAGCTGGCGCTGGCCTGCTCACCGGCGGCCGATATGCCCTGCAGGACCCGGCACAGCACCAGCAGTACCGGAGCGAGGGTGCCGACCTGCGCCCGGGTCGGCAGGCAGCCGATCAGGAACGTCGACAGACCCATCAGGATCAGCGTGAACACCATGATCTTCTTGCGTCCGAGCCGGTCCCCGACGTGCCCGAGGAACAGCGCGCCGACGGGCCGGGCCGCATAGGCCACCCCGAACGTGGCCAGCGACAGCAGGGTCGCGGTGGCCGGGTCGGAGGCGTCGAAGAACACCTTCGGGAAGATCAGCGCGGCGGCGCTGCCGTAGATGAAGAAGTCGTAGTACTCGAGCGCGCTGCCGATCCACGCGGCGGTGGCGGCCTTCCGGGGCTGGCCGGGTGGGGCTTCGGCGACGGGCGCGGGGGTGGGGACGGACACGGCGGTGCTCCTTCGGGGGAACTCCACCCTACGGAGGGGCGGAGCGGGCGGCGGGGCGAAGGGCCGGATCTCGGCAGCTAATTAACCCACTGGATAGTTAGTTGTGGTGGGTGGGATGTTGCGCCCGCGTTTCCGCCGTGTCAAGAGGTCCTGCGTGAGCCGGTCGGTCCGCGTCGGTCTGCGTCGGCCTGCGTCGGTCCGCGTCAGTCGGTGGCTCGCTCCGCGGTGAGGTAGGCGATCACCATGTCGCCGAGCATGGTCCGGTAGTGCTCGCGCTGCGCCGGGTCCACCAGGTCGCGGCCGAACAGGGCGCCGAAGGTGTGCCGGTTGGCGACCCGGAAGAAGCAGAACGAGCTGATCATCGCGTGCAGGTCGACGGCGTCGACATCGGCCGTGAACAGCCCGGACTCCTGCCCGGCGGCCAGGATCCGGCGGATCACGTCCAGCGCCGGCGAACCCATCCGCCCGAGCTTCTCGGAGGCCGCGATGTGCTCGGCGCCGTGGATGTTCTCGATGCTGACCAGCCGGATGAAGTCCGGGTGCTGTTCGTGGTGGTCGAAGGTCACCTCGGCCAGGCGCCGGATCGCCGCGACCGGGTCCAGGTGCTCGACGTCCAGCCGCTGCTCCGCCTCGCGGATCACGCCGTACGCCCGCTCCAGCACGGCCGTGAACAGCTGCTCCTTGCCGCCGAAGTAGTAGTAGATCATCCGCTTGGTGGTGCGGGTGCGGGCCGCGATCTCGTCCACCCGGGCGCCGTCGTAGCCGGCCCGCGCGAACTCCTGTGTGGCCACGTCGAGGATCTCGGCCTTGGTGCGGACGGCGTCACGCGTCCGCCCGCCGGGGTGTACCGGTTCTTCGACGCTGGTCATCGGGTTCCTTCGGGCATGGGGTCAGTGCCGGTGATTGTAGAAGCAGGGCCCGGAACAGGACCCGCCGGACCGGTCCGGCCTTTCCCGGAGCAGGTGCAGGCTGATATAGCTAACGTACTAGTTCGTACATTAGTGAGTCGCACCAGGAGGTCCCCGTGGCCAAGGACGCGTATCTCGTCGGGCTGATCGGTTCCGGCATCGGCCCGTCGCTCAGTCCCGCACTGCACGAACGCGAGGCCGACCGCCAAGGGCTGCGCTACCTCTACCGGCTCATCGACATCGATGCGCTCGGCGTGCCGCCCGAGGCCGTGGGGGATCTCGTCCGGGCGGCCCGTGACCTGGGCTTCGACGGGCTCAACATCACCCACCCGTGCAAGCAGCTCGTCATCGAGCACCTCGACGCGCTCGCCCCGCAGGCCGAGGCGCTCGGCGCGGTCAACACGGTCGTCTTCGAGCCGGACGGGCGCGCGGTCGGGCACAACACGGACGTCACGGGCTTCGCCGCGTCCTTCGCGCGCGGTCTGCCCGACGCGCCCCTGCGGGAGATCGTGCAGCTCGGCGCCGGGGGAGCGGGCGCGGCCGTCGCCCACGCCACGCTCACCCTCGGTGCCGAGCGGGTCACGGTCGTCGACGCGCTGCCGGAGCGCGCCGCCGCCCTCGCCACATCCCTGAACCGGCACTTCGGCGCCGGCCGGGCGGCTTCCACGACCCCGGAGCGCCTCGCGGACCTGCTGTCCCGCGCCGACGGCCTCGGCGGCCTTGTTCACGCGACCCCCACCGGCATGGCCGCCCACCCCGGCCTGCCCCTGCCCGCGGACCTCCTGCACCCCGGGCTGTGGGTCGCCGAGGTCGTCTACCGCCCCCTGGAGACCGAACTGCTGCGCACGGCGCGGGCGGCAGGCTGCGCCGTGCTGGACGGGGGCGGGATGGCGGTCTTCCAAGCCGCGGACGCCTTCCGCCTGTTCACGGGCCGCGAGCCCGACACGGTCCGCATGCTGGCGGACATCACGGCGCTGGCCGGAGCGGAGCACTCCGCGGGGCAGGCGGTGTGACGCGGGGCTGTGGCCGGCACCGGCATGCGCGTCGGGCAGCCCCCGTACGCCCCTGAGCCGACGGACAGGCCGCGTTCGCACCCCGTGAGGGCGCCCCAGGCAGCGGCTCGCCCCCGGTGAGAGCCCGCCGAGCAGCAGGTGTGCCCGCGGTGAGACCTCGGTGAGACCCGGCCCCGTCTCGGTCACCGCCCCGCAGGCCCGGCCGATACTCACCACGGTCCGGGGCGTTCCCAGCGTCCCGGACCGTGACATCCCCGGGATGCCTGGAAGGCCGTTCATGCCGAGCCGCGCCAGCAAGCCACTCCTCGTCCGCCACGCCCCACCGCTCCACGCCACATCGCCCCACGCCACACCGCCCATACCCACCACGGCCGTACGCACCGGCGCCGACCGCTACGAGCGCCCCGTGCTCGCGGCCCTCGCCACGCTCTCGGCCGTGCTGTGTCTGTGGGGCCTGGGCAACAGCGCCTACCACCCCTTCTACGCGGCCGCCGTACGCAGCATGACCGACAACCCGGCCGCCTTCTTCTACGGCTCCTTCGACCCGGCGAACTCCATCACCCTGGACAAGCTGCCCGGCTTCCTGTGGCCGCAGGCCCTCTCCGCGCTCGTGTTCGGCTTCCACCCGTGGGCGCTGGTGCTGCCGCAGGCGCTGGAGACGGTGGCCTGTGTGCTGCTGCTCCATGTCCTGGTGCGCCGCTGGGCCGGGGTGCCGGCCGGGCTGCTCGCCGCCGCGTTCCTCGCGCTGACCCCGGTGACCGTGGGCCTGGGCCGCTCGGTCACCGAGGACGCGCCGTTCGTGCTGCTTCTGCTGCTGGCCGCCGAGGCCACCTGGCGGGCCACCGCGCACGCCCGGCCGCGCACCCTGCTGCTCGCCGCGTTCTGGGTGGGGCTCGCCTTCCAGTGCAAGATGCTGGAGGCGTGGGCGGTGCTGCCCGCGCTCGCCGTGACCTACGCCGTCGCCGCCCCCACCACGCGCCGCCGCCGCGTCGGCCATCTCGCCCTGGCCGCAGCGGTCATGGTCGTGGTGTCGCTGTCGTGGATGCTGGTGGCCGCGTTCACCCCGTCCGGGGCCCGCCCGTACCTCGACGGCACCACCGATGACTCGCCGTTCGGGATGGTCGTCGGCTACAACTTCCTGACGCGCTTTCGCGCCGTCTGCGTCGACGCGGCCGGCACCGGCAGCATCGTCGCGAGCCGGGCGGCCCACGCCGGCCACCGGTTGCCGCCCGGCTTGGGCGACGGCGTCTGGAAGATGTTCGGGCCGGGGCTGGCGACCCAGACGGGCTGGCTGTACCCGCTTGCCGCGTTCGGTCTCGTCGGTGGGGTGCTGGCGCTGCGCCGGTGGGGCCTTCCGCGCACCGATCCGGTGCTCGCCGGGTACCTGCTGTGGGGCGTGTGGCTGGCGACTTTCTTCCTGGTGTTCAGCTTCGGCAGCGTGACCGGCCACACCTACTACATGGGCGTGGTCGCGGTGGCCGTGTGCGCGCTCGCCGCGGTCGGGGTCGTGCGGGCGCGGCGCAGTCGTGTGCTGCCGGTGGTGCTGTTGGCCAATGTCTTCTGGTGTGCGGCCCTGACGCTGTGGTACCCGCGGTTCTTCGTCTGGTCGGCGGCGTACGCCGTGGCCCTGGGCCTGCTCGCGCTGCTCCTGGCCGGCGCGCGCCGGCCGGCCGCACTCGCCGTCGGTGTCTGTGCCGTCCTGCTGATCCCCGCCGTCTGGTCGGCCTCCGCGCTGTCCCTGCGCTACAACCAGCCCGGCGGCTTCGGCCGGGTCGGCCCCACCAGCACCCGTACCGGTTCCGCGCTGTCCAGGCTCGGCCCCGAACGGCAGCGGCTCCTCGCCTACCTGACCGCGCACCGCGACGGCGCCCGCTACCTGGCCGCCGTTCCCCGCTGGCAGGCCGCCGCCCCCTACGTCATCGGCGCCGACGCGCCCGTGCTGCCGATGGGCGGCTTCACCGGCCGTGTCCCGTACCCGGCACCGGCGGCCTTCCACCGCCTGATCGGCTCCGGGCGGCTGCGCTACGTCGTCCCGTCGCGCGCCGACCTGCTCCCCGGCACCCGCACCGCACGCATCCCGGCCGGGACCCTGGTGCGATGGACCCCCGCCCACTGCCGGCTCGTCCCGGCCGCCGCCTACGACCCCGGCGACCGGACCCGGCTGCTGTACGACTGCGGCCCAGGTCACTCGGGGTGACCCGGGCCGCGGAAAGGGCCGCTACGGGCGTCGGTTCCACTCGGCGACGACCGGCCGCCCGTGCTCCGTGGAGAGCCGGCTGAGCGTGCCGGTCGCCAGCTGGAACAGCCGGCCCTCGGCGGGCGGCAGACCCAGCCGGCGGGCGGTGAGCACCCGCAGGAAGTGGGCGTGCGCCACCAGGATCACGTCACCGGTGTCCGTGGCGAGCGCCTTGTCCACCTGGGCCAGCACCCGGTCGGCGCGCGCCCCGATCTGCTCGGGCGACTCGCCGGGGTGCCCGTCGAGGACGGGCGGTACGCCGTCGGTCCACAGGTCCCAGTCGGGGCGGGTGCGGTGGATGTCGGCCGTGGTGACGCCCTCGTAGCCGCCGTAGTCCCACTCGTGGAGATCCGGGTCGGGTACGGCCCCGGACAGGCCGGCCAGTTCGGCGGTGCGTATCGCGCGGCCCAGCGGGCTGGTCAGCGCGAGGGTGTAGGTCCGTTCGGTGAGGAGCGGGGCGAGGGACTTGGCCTGTTCCTCACCGTGCGTGGTGAGGGGCAGGTCGGTCCAGCTGGTGTGCTGTCCCGACACGCTCCACTCCGTCTCGCCGTGGCGGACCAGCAGGAGGTCCCCCACGGCCGCTCAGCCCTTGGTCTCTACGGCGTGGCCGCCGAACTGGTTGCGCAGCGCGGCGATCATCTTCATCTGCGGGGAGTCGTCCTGCCGGGAGGCGAACCGGGCGAACAGCGACGCGGTGATCGCGGGCAGCGGCACCGCGTTGTCGATGGCGGCCTCGACCGTCCAGCGGCCCTCGCCGGAGTCCTCCGCGAACCCGCGCAGCTTCTCCAGGTGCTCGTCCTCGTCCAGGGCGTTGACCGCGAGGTCGAGCAGCCAGGAACGGATGACGGTGCCCTCCTGCCAGGAGCGGAAGACCTCGCGGACGTTCTCCACCGAGTGGACCTTCTCCAGCAGCTCCCAGCCCTCGGCGTAGGCCTGCATCATGGCGTACTCGATGCCGTTGTGGACCATCTTCGAGAAGTGCCCGGCGCCGACCCGGCCGGCGTGGACGTAGCCGTAGGGGCCCTCCGGCTTGAGCGCCTCGAAGATGGGCTTCAGGCGCTCCACGTGCTCCTTGTCGCCGCCGACCATGAGCGCGTAGCCGTTCTGCAGGCCCCAGACGCCGCCGGAGACGCCCGCGTCGACGAAGCCGATGCCCCTGATGCCGAGTTCGGCGGCGTGCTTCTCGTCGTCCGTCCAGCGGGAGTTGCCGCCGTCCACGACCACGTCGCCCGGGGAGAGAAGGTCCTTGAGTTCGTCGATGACCGTCTGGGTGGCGGTGCCCGCCGGGACCATCACCCAGATGGTGCGCGGCGCGTCGAGCTTCTGGACCAGTTCCTCGAGGCTCTTGACGTCGGAGACCTCCGGGTTGCGGTCGTAGCCGATGACGGTGTGGCCGGCGCGGCGGATCCGCTCGCGCATGTTGCCGCCCATCTTGCCGAGACCGATGAGACCGAGCTGCATGTCAGTTCACTTCCTGAGCGTTCTTGAGGGTGCGGTAGGCGGCGACGAGTGCTGTGGTGGACGGGTCGAGACCGGGCACGTCAGCGCCGGTGGTCAGGGCGGGCTCGATGCGCTTGGCGAGGACCTTGCCCAGTTCCACGCCCCACTGGTCGAAGGAGTCGATGTTCCAGACGGCGCCCTGGACGAACACCTTGTGCTCGTAGAGGGCGACGAGCTGGCCGAGCACGGACGGGGTCAGCTCGCGCGCGAGGATCGTGGTGGTGGGGTGGTTGCCGCGGAAGGTGCGGTGCGCCACCTGCTCCTCGGGCACGCCTTCCCCGCGGACCTCCTCGGCCGTCTTGCCGAAGGCGAGGGCCTGGGTCTGGGCGAAGAAGTTGGCCATCAACAGGTCGTGCTGGGCCTTGAGTTCACCGCTCAGCTCGGCAACCGGCTCGGCGAAGCCGATGAAGTCCGCCGGGATCAGCTTGGTGCCCTGGTGGATCAACTGGTAGTAGGCGTGCTGGCCGTTGGTGCCGGGCGTGCCCCAGACCACCGGGCCGGTCTGCCACTCCACCGGGGCGCCCGCCCGGTCCACCGACTTGCCGTTGGACTCCATGTCCAGCTGCTGCAGGTACGCCGTGAACTTGGACAGGTAGTGGCTGTACGGCAGCACCGCGTGCGACTGGGCGTCGTGGAAGTTGCCGTACCAGATGCCCAACAGGCCCATCAGCAGCGGCGCGTTGGCCTCGGCGGGCGCGGTGCGGAAGTGGTCGTCGACGATCCGGAAGCCGTCGAGCATCTCCCGGAACCGGTCCGGGCCGATGGCGATCATCAGGGACAGGCCGATCGCGGAGTCGTACGAGTAGCGCCCGCCGACCCAGTCCCAGAACTCGAACATGTTGTCCGGGTCGATACCGAACTCGGTGACCTTGGCGGCATTCGTGGACAGGGCCACGAAGTGCCTGGCGACCGCCTTCTCGTCGCCGTCGAATGCCTTCAGCAGCCAGGAGCGGGCCGAGGTGGCGTTGGTGATCGTCTCGATCGTGGTGAACGTCTTGGACGCGACGATGAACAGGGTCTCCGCCGGGTCCAGGTCGCGGGTGGCCTCGTGCAGGTCGGCGCCGTCCACGTTCGACACGAAGCGGAACGTCAACTCCCGTGCCGTGTAGGCGCGCAGGGCCTCGTAGGCCATCGCCGGGCCGAGGTCGGAACCGCCGATGCCGATGTTGACGACGTTGCGGATCCGCTTGCCGGTGTGGCCGGTCCACTCGCCCGAGCGGACCCGCTCGGCGAAGCCGGCCATCTTGTCCAGGACGGCGTGCACGGCCGGGACGACGTTCTCGCCGTCGACCTCGACCACCGCGTCCCGCGGGGCGCGCAGCGCGGTGTGCAGGACGGCCCGCCGCTCGGTGATGTTGATCTTCTCGCCGCGGAACGTGGCGTCCCGCAGCGCGAACACGCCGGTGGCGGTGGCGAGTTCCTGGAGGAGGGCCAGGGTCTCGTCGGTGATCAGGTGCTTGCTGTAGTCGATGTGCAGATCGCCCACCCGGATGACGTACCGCTCGGCGCGGCCGGGGTCCGTCGCGAACAGCTCACGCAGGTGCGGCTGTCCCGCGGCGCGGTGGTCGGCGAGGGCCGTCCACTCGGGCCGGCGGGTGAGCTTGGGGGAGTCTGACGGTGCGTCGGACATCTCAGGCGTTCTCCTTGGTGGCCTCGCCCTTGAGGGCGATGGCGTACATCTCGTCGGCGTCGAGGCGGCGCAGCTCCTCGGCGATGAGTTCGGAGGTGCCGCGGACCTTCAGGGCGAGGGTGCGCGGCGGCTGGCCGGGCAGGGTCAGTGTCGCGAGGGGCCCTTCGGGCCGGTCGACGACGATCTCGCCGTTCGCGGTGCCGAGGCGCACGGCCGTGACGACCGGGCCCGCGGTGACCACGCGGTCCACCCTGACGTGCAGCCGGGCCTCCAGCCAGCGGGCGAGGAGTTCGGCGCTGGGGTTGTCCGCCTCGGCCTCCACGGCCGCCGTCGTCACCTTCGCGCGGGCCTGGTCCAGCGCGGCGGCCAGCATGGACCGCCACAGCGTGAGCCGGGTCCAGGCGAGGTCGGTGTCGCCGGGCGCGTAGTTGCCGGCCCGGGTCTCCAGGACCTCCATCGGCCGCTCGACCGCGTACAGGTCGGTGATCCGGCGCTGGGCGAGCGCGCCGAGCGGGTCCTTGGACGGGGTGTCCGGCGCGTCGACCGGCCACCACACGACCACCGGGGCGTCCGGCAGCAGCAGCGGCAGGACCACGGAGTCGGCGTGGTCCGACACCTCGCCGTAGGTCCGCAGCACGACGGTCTCGCCGGTGCCGGCCTCGGAGCCGACCCGGACCTCGGCGTCGAGCCGGGAGTGGGTGCGGTCGCGCAGGGTGCGGGCGTGCCGCTTGATGACGACCAGGGTGCGCGAGGGGTGCTCGTGCGAGGCCTCCTCGGCGGCCCGGATCGAGTCGTAGGCGTTCTCCTCGTCCGTGACGATGACCATCGTCAGGACCATGCCCACGGCCGGGGTGCCGATGGCGCGGCGGCCCTTCACCAGCGCCTTGTTGATCTTGCTTGCCGTGGTGTCGGTCAGGTCGATCTTCATGGCCTGCGCCAGCTCCGTCCGTCTCGTGCGAGCATCTCGTCCGCTTCCCTCGGTCCCCAGCTGCCCGACGCGTACTGCGCCGGCCTGCCGTGCGCCGCCCAGTACTCCTCGATCGGGTCGAGGATCTTCCAGGACTCTTCCACTTCCTGGTGACGGGGGAACAAATTGGCGTCGCCGAGCAGTACGTCCAGGATGAGCCGCTCGTACGCCTCCGGGCTCGACTCGGTGAACGACTCGCCGTAGGCGAAGTCCATGGACACGTCCCGGATCTCCATCGAGGTGCCCGGCACCTTCGAGCCGAACCGGACGGTCATGCCCTCGTCGGGCTGGACGCGGATGACGATCGCGTTCTGGCCCAGCTCCTCGGTGGCGGTGGAGTCGAACGGGGAGTGCGGGGCCCGCTTGAAGACCACCGCGATCTCGGTGACCCGGCGGCCCAGCCGCTTGCCGGTGCGCAGGTAGAACGGGACGCCCGCCCAGCGGCGGTTGTCGATGCCCAGCTTGATCGCGGCGAAGGTGTCGGTCTTCGACTTGGCGTCGATGCCGTCCTCCTCCAGGTAGCCGACGACCTTCTCGCCGCCCTGCCAGCCGGCCGCGTACTGGCCGCGCACGGTGTGCTTGCCCAGCTCCTGCGGCAGCCGCACCGACTTGAGCACCTTCAGCTTCTCGGTGAGCAGCGCCTCCGCGTCGAACGCGATGGGCTCCTCCATGGCGGTGAGCGCCATCAGCTGCAGGAGGTGGTTCTGGATGACGTCTCGGGCCGAGCCGATGCCGTCGTAGTAGCCCGCGCGGCCGCCGATGCCGATGTCCTCGGCCATGGTGATCTGCACGTGGTCGACGTAACTGCGGTTCCAGATCGGCTCGTACATCTGGTTGGCGAAGCGGAGCGCCAGGATGTTCTGGACGGTCTCCTTGCCCAGGTAGTGGTCGATCCGGAAGACCTGGTCGGGCTCGAACACGTCGTGCACGACCGCGTTCAGCTCCTGGGCCGACGTCAGGTCGTGGCCGAACGGCTTCTCGATGACCGCCCGGCGCCAGGAACCCTGCGGCGGGTTGGCCAGGCCGTGCTTCTTCAGCTGCTGCACGACCTTGGGGAAGAACTTCGGCGGCACCGAGAGGTAGAAGGCGAAGTTGCCGCCGGTGCCGCGGGAGGCGTCCAGCTCTTCGACGGCCTGCTTCAGCTGCTTGAAGGCGGTGTCGTCGTCGAAGTCGCCGGGGACGAACCGCATGCCCTCGGCGAGTTGCTGCCACACCTCCTCGCGGAACGGGGTGCGGGAGTGCTCGCGCACCGCGTCATGGACGACCTGCGCGAAGTCCTGGTCCTCCCAGTCGCGGCGGGCGAAGCCGACGAGGGAGAAGCCCGGCGGGAGCAGGCCGCGGTTGGCCAGGTCGTACACGGCCGGCATCAGCTTCTTGCGGGACAGGTCGCCGGTCACACCGAAGATGACCAGTCCGGAGGGGCCCGCGATCCGCGGGAGCCGGCGGTCGCGGGTGTCCCGCAGCGGGTTGTCCCAGTCGGTGACCGGGGCGTCCGGGACGCCGGCCTGCGCGGCGGGAGGCGTCTCGGGTTCCGGAGCCTTGGTCGTCATTACGCGTCAACTCCCTTGTTCTCCAGGGACTTGGTGACGGCGTCCAGCAGCTCCTGCCAGGCCGTCTCGAACTTGGCGACGCCCTCGTCCTCCAGCCGCTGGACGACCTCGTCGTAGGAGATGCCGAGCCGCTCCACTGCGGCGAGGTCGGCGCGGGCCTGCGCGTAGCCGCCGGTCACCGTGTCTCCGGTGATCTCGCCGTGGTCGGCGGTGGCCTTCAGGGTGGCCTCCGGCATCGTGTTCACGGTGCCGGGTGCGACCAGCTCGTCCACGTACAGCGTGTCCTTGTACGCGGGATCCTTCACGCCGGTGGAGGCCCACAGCGGGCGCTGCTTGTTCGCCTTGTCCGCGGCGAGCGCCCGCCAGCTTTCGGATGCGAAGACGTCCTCGTACGCCTCGTAGGCGAGCCGTGCGTTGGCGAGCGCCGCCCGGCCCTTGAGCGCGAGGGCCTCGTCGGTGCCGAGGGCGGTCAGCCGCTTGTCGATCTCGCTGTCCACGCGGGAGACGAAGAAGGACGCCACCGAGTGGATCCGGGACAGGTCCAGGCCCCGCTCGCGGGCCTTCTCCAGGCCGGCCAGGTAGGCGGCCATGACCTCGCGGTAGCGCTCCAGGGAGAAGATCAGCGTCACGTTGACGCTGATGCCGAGGCCGATGACCTCGGTGATGGCCGGGAGGCCCGCCTTCGTCGCCGGGATCTTGATCATCACGTTGGGGCGGTCGACCAGCCAGGCCAGCTGTCTGGCCTCGGCGACCGTCGCCACGGTGTGGTGCGCGAGGCGGGGGTCGACCTCGATGGAGACCCGGCCGTCGCGGCCACCGGTGGCGTCGTACACCGGACGCAGGATGTCGGCGGCCGCGCGCACATCGGCGGTCGTCATCATCCGCACGGCTTCCTCGACCGTGACGCCTCGTACGGCGAGGTCGGTCAGCTGCTCCTCGTAGCCCTCGCCGGAGCCGATGGCCGCCTGGAAGATCGACGGGTTGGTGGTGACGCCGACGACGCCACCGCTCTGCACCAGCTCGGCCAGGCCGCCCGACGTGATCCGCTTGCGCGACAGGTCGTCCAGCCAGATCGACACGCCCTCGTCGGCGAGGCGCTCAAGGGCTCCCGGGGTCGCGATTGCTTCGGTCACAGTGATCATCTTTCTAGTCGCGTCGGTATCAGGCGCGCGCGGCGGCCAGCGATGCGCGGGCAGCGGCGGCAACGTTCTCGGGAGTGAAGCCGAACTCGGCGAACAGTGTGGTCGCATCTGCGGAGGCACCGAAATGTTCGAGTGAGACAATCCGACCTGCGTCGCCCACGAACCGGTACCACGTCAGACCGATACCGGCCTCGACGGCGACGCGGGCCTTCACGGCCGGCGGCAGCACGGAGTCCCGGTACCCCTGGTCCTGCTCCTCGAACCACTCCACGGACGGCATCGACACCACCCGCGTGCCGATCCCCTCGGCCTCCAGCTGCTCCCGCGCGGCGACAGCCAGCTGCACCTCGGATCCCGTCGCGATGATGATCACCTCCGGGGTCTCGGTGGAGGACTCGCGCAGCACATATCCGCCCTTGGCCGCGTCCTCGTGGAGCGCGTACACCGGCACGCCCTGGCGGGTGAGCGCGAGCCCGTGCGGGGCCGGGGCGGTGGCGTGCCGCTTCAGGATCTCGGCCCAGACGACCGCGGTCTCGTTGGCGTCCGCCGGGCGGACGACGTTCAGGCCCGGGATCGCGCGCAGCGAGGCCAGGTGCTCGACCGGCTGGTGGGTGGGCCCGTCCTCGCCGAGGCCGATGGAGTCGTGCGTCCACACGTACGTCACGGGCAGCTGCATCAGCGCCGACATCCGGACGGCGTTGCGCATGTAGTCGGAGAAGACCAGGAAGGTGCCGCCGTAGACACGGGTGTTGCCGTGCAGGGCGATGCCGTTCATCTCCGCGGCCATCGAGAACTCGCGGATGCCGAAGTGGACGGTGCGGCCGTACGGGTCCGCCTCGGGCAGCGGGTTGCCCTTCGGCAGGAAGGAGCTGGTCTTGTCGATGGTGGTGTTGTTCGAGCCGGCCAGGTCGGCGGAGCCGCCCCACAGCTCGGGGAGGACCGGGCCGAGCGCCTGCAGCACCTTGCCGGAGGCGGCGCGGGTGGCGACGGACTTGCCCTCCTCGAACACCGGCAGGGCGTTCTCCCAGCCCTCGGGCAGCTCGCCCTTGCTGATCCGGTCGAACAGCTGAGCCCGCTCGGTGTCGGCCGTGCGCCACTCGGCGATCCGCTTGTCCCAGGCTGCGTGCGCCTCGGCGCCCCGGTCCAGGGCCCGGCGGGTGTGGTTCAGGACCTCGTCGGAGACCTCGAAGGACTGCTCCGGGTCGAAGCCGAGGACGCGCTTGGTGGCCGCGATCTCGTCCGCGCCGAGCGCGGAGCCGTGGGAAGCCTCGGTGTTCTGCGCGTTCGGGGCCGGCCAGGCGATGATCGTGCGCATCGCGATGATCGAGGGGCGCCCGGTCTCGGCCTGCGCGGCCTTCAGCGCCGCGTACAGGGCGGGCACGTCGACGTCGCCGTCGGCGGTGGGCTCGATGCGCTGGGTGTGCCAGCCGTAGGCCTCGTACCGCTTCAGCACGTCCTCGGAGAAGGCGGTCGCGGTGTCGCCCTCGATGGAGATGTGGTTGTCGTCGTAGAGGAAGACCAGGTTGCCGAGCTTCTGGTGGCCGGCCAGGGAGGAGGCCTCGGCGGAGACGCCCTCCTCCAGGTCGCCGTCGGACACGATCGCCCAGACGGTGTGGTCGAAGGGGGAGGCGCCCTCGGGGGCCTCGGGGTCGAACAGGCCGCGCTCGTAGCGGGCGGCCATCGCCATGCCGACGGCGTTGGCGACGCCCTGGCCGAGCGGTCCTGTGGTGGTCTCGACGCCGGCGGTGTGCCCGTACTCGGGGTGGCCGGGCGTCTTCGAGCCATGGGTGCGGAACGCCTTCAGGTCGTCCAGCTCCAGCTCGTACCCGGCGAGGAAGAGCTGGGTGTAGAGGGTCAGCGAGGTGTGGCCGGGGGACAGCACGAAACGGTCACGGCCGGTCCACTCCGGGTCGGCCGGGTCGTGTCGCATCACCTTCTGAAAGATCGTGTACGCGGCAGGGGCCAGGCTCATCGCGGTGCCCGGGTGGCCGTTGCCGACCTTCTGCACGGCGTCAGCCGCGAGAAGCCGTGCGGTGTCCACGGCACGCCGGTCGAGCTCTGTCCACTCGAAGCCGTCGGATGTCTGCGTGCTCATCTTCAAGAAGTCCTCGTTCAGTGCGGGATCGCTGGCTGGACGCGTTCAAAAGTAAAAGTCTGACTTTTTAGAGGGAAGGGAGAGGTGTGTCAGCCTGTGGTGAATGTGGGACAGCGATCGGGCGACAGGGACGGCACGAGCAGGACATGGCGGACAGAACACACCAAGGCGACGGTGAGGGAATCAGGACCTTCCCCTTCCCGACGGAGCTGGCCGTCGGCGGCGTCGGCATGCAGGTCGGCCCCATGGGGACCGACCACAGCTGGCACGTCGACGCGCCACTGCACCGGGTCCACCGCATCGACTTCCACGTCGTCATGCTCTTCACCGAGGGCCCTGTCCGGCACATGATCGACTTCGCCGAGTACGAGGCGTCGGCCGGCGACCTGCTGTGGATCCGCCCCGGACAGGTCCACCGGTTCTCCCGGACCAGCCAGTACCGCGGCACCGTGCTGACCATGCAGCCCGGCTTCCTGCCCCGCGCCACCGTCGAGGCCACCGGCCTCTACCGCTACGACCTGCCCCCGCTGCTGCACCCCGAACCGACACAACTCGCCGCGCTCCAAGCCGGCCTCGACCAGCTGCGCCGTGAGTACGAGGACACCGCGACGCTCCCGCTGAGCCTGCACACGGCCGTGCTCCGGCACACGCTGACCGCGTTCCTGCTGCGTCTGGCCCACCTCGCGGCCAGTTCGGCGGAGTCGTCCCGGGAGCAGGCGGACACCACCTTCACCCTGTTCCGGGACGCCGTCGAGCAAGGGTTCGCGACCAACCACAGCGTCAGCGCGTACGCCGACGCGCTCGGTTACTCCCGCCGCACCCTCGTCCGCGCGGTCGGCGCGGCCACCGGTGAGACGCCGAAGGGGTTCATCGACAAGCGGGTGGTCCTGGAGGCCAAGCGCCTCCTCGCCCACACGGACATGCCGATCGGCCGCGTCGGGGCGGCCGTGGGCTTCCCCGACGCGGCGAACTTCTCCAAGTTCTTCCATCTGCACACCGGCGTCACGCCGGCGGCGTTCCGGGCGGAGCTGCGGTAGCTCCCGGGTTACTTGGACTCGACCCGTCCGAGCGGGCTCGGGCCGGCTGCGAGTGCGTCGCACGCCGCCTGCCAGGCGGGATCCCCGGGGTTGAGCCGGCTGCGGAGGTAGGCCCAGGTGAGCCGCTGGATCGCGGCCACGCGCTCGGGGTTCTCGTCCGTGGTCTCGGCGACGTCGTATCCGGAGACCCCGCCGAGGCCGTGTTCCGCGTCGAACAGGGTGAGCAGGGACTTGGGGCCCGGGGAGAGGACGTACGGATCGGCGTGCCAGTCCGGGCCCCGGACCGTCAGGTGGGCGGAGTCGTCCTTGTCGCCGGCGACCACGAGCGTGGGCGTCGTCATCCCGGAGAAGTCCGTGGTCGAGAAGAAGGGCCAGTTCTCGGCCACGAACCCGGTGAGGGCGTCGCCCCCTCGGCCGGGTGCGGCGAGCAGCACCCCCGCCTTGATCCGGGGGTCGGCCAGATTCACTTCCTTTCCGTCGTCCGGATCGGTGAGCCGGGCGCCCAGTAGCAGGCTCGCGGTGTGCCCGCCCATCGAGTGCCCGGCCACCGCGACCTTGCTCCGGTCCAGGCGTCCGGGGAGCTGCGGGACGGCGGCCTCGATCTCGTCCAGCCGGTCGAGGGTGCGCGTCATGTCCTCGGCGCGTGATCGCCAGTACAGAGGGGCCCCGGGGGTGTCGGGATCCAGGGTCAGGGTCCGCGAACTCAGGTGGGTGGGCTGGATCACGACGAAGCCGTGCGCCGCCCAGAAGTTGACGAGGGGTGCGTAGCCGTTCAGTGAGGACAGGTGGTTCGAGTAGCCCTGGCCGTGCGAGAGGAGGATGACCGGCAGGTTGGTTCCGGTCACCGGCGCGGAGACGCGCACCTGGAGGTCCACGGCGCGGTCGGGGGCCGGCAGCACCACCGGACCGACCGAGAGGACGGGGGTGGGTGAGCTGAGACTGCCGGCTGTGTAAGTCGATGCACTCACGAGGTGTGTGTCCCTTCGATTGCCTCTGCCGCCGGTCTCGTTCGTCCGGCGGGGGAGGCGGTCGGGAGAGTCCGGCTTCAGCTACCCTGAAACCGGAACGTCGTTCCGATTAATATACGGAACGCTGTTCCGTTTAGGCAAGGATCGTCGGGAGGAGAGCGCGGTGCCCACTGCAGGCCAGTCCGGGGAGGTGCCGGCCCGAAGCAGGCGGGCCGACGCACAGCGCAATCAGCAGACGCTGCTTGCCGCCGCCGCCGCGGTGTTCGTCACCTCCGGCGTCGATGCGCCGATCCGTGAGATCGCGGCCAGGGCGGGGGTCGGGGTGGGGACCATCTACCGCCACTTCCCGACGCGGGCGGATCTCGTCGTCGCCGTCTACCGCCACCAGGTCGAGGCCTGCGCCGAGGCCGGCCCGAGCCTGCTGGCCGGTGCCGGCTCCCCGTTCGCGGCACTGCGTCAGTGGGCCGACCTCTTCGTCGACTTCCTGGTCACCAAGCACGGCCTCGCCAACGCGATGCAGTCGGACAGCAGCGGCTTCGAGGCGCTGCACACCTACTTCCTCGACCGCCTGGTGCCCGTCTGCGCACAGTTGCTCGACGCCGCGGTCGACGCCGGCGAGATCAGGCCCGGTACGCACCCCTACGAACTGATGCGCGGCATCGGCAACCTCTGCATCGGCCGCGACAGCGACCCTCGCTACGACCCCCGCCGACTGGTCGAACTACTCCTTCGGGGGCTGCGGTGACCGCAGTCGGCCTGACGGCGACGGTGGTCAGCCGGCGAGTACGGGCCGGCCGATGTCGGACGGCCAGCCGGGCCTGAAACGTGCGGTGAACTCCGCGAAGTCCCTGCGCAGGTAGCGCGGTTCGGACGGCTTCAGACGGATCTGCTGCCGGCTGTCCGCCCACCAGATCTCGAAATCGGCGACCGTGCCTTCGGCGGGCCAGAGTTCTTCCTGCCGCGGCAGCAGTACGACGTCCACGAAGCCTCCGACGTCCAGACCGATGTCCACGAAGATCCCGATCGCTCCGGGCCTGGGCACTCTCACGACAGTGCCTCGGAAGACCTGCCCGAAGCGAAGACTCCTCCGAATCCGCTCCCACTCCGCATCCGTCACCACACGCCCCATCCTCGCAGCCGCGCCGCGCGTGCACACGCGCGGCGCGGCTGCTCGCGGGACAGGGTCAACACCCTTGTCAGTGGCCGAAGTCGAACCAGTTCACGTTCACGAAGTCGGACGGCTGGCCGCTGGTGAAGGTGAGGTAGACGTCGTGCGTGCCGGTCACCGAGGTGATGTTCGCCGGGACCGTCCGCCAGCTCTGCCAGCCCCCGGTGTTGGACAGGGCGAAGCTGCCGATGGGGGCGTTGCTGCGGCTGTCGAGGCGCACCTCGACCAGGCCGCTGACCCCGGACCCGGCGCCGCTCGCCACCCGCCCGTAGAACTGGGTGGCCGCGGTGGAGCCGAAGTTGACGCCCTTGTAGAGGGCCCAGTCGCCGTTCGCGAGGTAACCGATGTCCTGTCCGCCGCCGGTGTCCGTGGTGGCCTCGGTGCTCACGCCGGACTGGCTGTCGTACGACTCGGCCTGGATCGCGCTGTAGGCGTCCCGGTTGCCGGAGGGTGGGGGAGTGGTGCCGCCGCCCGTGGCCTGGAGCACCTGCACGTAGTCCACGGCCATCGGGTGGTTCGGCTCGGTGCCGCTGTCCGGGCCGCCGCCGAAGGCGGCCGGGAAGCCGCCGCCCATCGCCACGTTCAGGATGACGAAGAAGCCGTGATTGGTGGCGTTGGCCCAGGTCGTCGCGTCGACCTGGTTGGCCCTGACCGTGTGGAAGTTGACGCCGTCGAGGTAGAAGCGGATCTCCTCGGGGCTGGTCGAGCGGTCCCACTCCATCGCGTAGGTGTGGAAGCCCGCCTGGCAGGTGCTGCCGGTGCAGGAGGTGGAGTTGCCGATGCCCGAGGTCTCGTTGCAGGGGCCGCCCGGGTTGGTGCCGCAGTGCATCGTGGCCCAGTCGGTGTTCAGGCCCTGGACGTTCTCCATGATGTCCAGCTCGCCGACGCTCGGCCAGTTCTGGTAGTTGCCGCGGTAGGGCGCGCCCAGCATCCAGAACGCCGGCCAGTAGCCCTTGGCGGCCGCGCCGGTGACGTCGGGCATCTGGATACGGGCCTGCACGCGCAGCTTGCCGCCTGCCGGTGGCTGGAAGTCGGTGCGGGTCGTCTCGATACGCCCGGAGGTCCAGTTGCCGGACGCGTCGCGGCGCGGGGTGATGAGCAGGTTGCCGTTGCCGTCCAGCGCGACGTTGTTGGTGCTGGAGGTCATCGTCTCGACCTCGCCGGTGCCCCAGTTCGCGGCGCCGCCGGGATACGAAGTCCCGGTGTCGTACTGCCAGTTGGAGGTGTTGACGCCGGAGCCGGCCGAGCCGTTGAAGTCGTCGAGGAAGACCTGCGTCCAGCCCGACGGGGGGGTCGGGGCCGAGGCGCTGGCGGGTGCGGTGGCCGCCGTCGCCACGGCGGCGGCCACACCGAGCGTGGCGACCACGGCGACGAGCGCGCGGCGCAGGGCGCGGGGTCTGGGTATGCCGGAGGATTCGCTCATGAGGGAGGGCCTCTCGGGTACGGAGGGGGGTGCGGGAGCCTTGTGAGAGCGCTCCCATGAATGGGTTGAGAGCGCTCTCAAGGTGCCGCCAATGTGCTCCCCGGCCCTGCGGTCGTCAAGAGTTAAAGCAGAGAAACTCCTTTTGCAGCCCTGGAGTTCACCCCATGAAGCCACCCAGACCGGCTCAGGCCGCGCTGCCCGCCTTCCACTCGGCCCACGACAGGTTCCACCCGTTGAGCCCATTGGCCGGGTCCACCGTCTTCTCGCCGGAGTTCTTCACGATCACCACGTCGCCGAGCATCGAACTCTCGTAGAACTTGTAGCCGGCCACGGAGCTGTCGCCGGCGCCCTTGGCGTCGTGCAGGCCGATGCAGCCGTGACTGGCGTTCTGGTGCCCGAACACTGAGGCGGACGCCCAGTAGTTGCCGTGCACGAAGGTGCCGGAGGTGGTGAGTCGCTGGGCGTGCGGCACGTCCGGGATGTCGTACTCGTCGCCGAGACCGACCGTGGACGACTCCATGCGGGTCTGCTGGAACCGCTCGCTGATCACCATGATCCCGGACCAGGTGGTGTGGTCGGAGTCGCCGCCGGTGACCGGGTAGGTGGAGGCGGTCTTTCCGTCCCGGCGGACCGTCATCGTCTTCGTCGCGAGGTCGACCGTGCTGATCTGCTCGCGGCCGATGTGGAAGGTGACGTCCTTGCGCTGGATGCCGTAGACGCCGTCGGCGCCCTCGACGTCCATCAGGCGCAGGCTGAGGGTGATCTTCGTGCCGGGGCCCCAATAGGTTTCCGGGCGGAAGTCCAGCCGGGTGTCGCTGAACCAGTGCCCGACCACCTCCACGGCCGGTTCGGCGGTCACCGTGATCGCCTTCTGGACGGCGGCCCGGTCGGCGACGGCGTGCGTGAAGTTGATCGACACCGGCATGCCGACGCCGGAGGTGGAGCCCGCCTCGGGCGTGAAGTAGCCGACGAACGTGGCGCCGGGCGACCGGGTGGTGAACGTCGACACGGCCTCCTCGGCGGCGCCCTCCGCCTTGGCCGTCACCGTGTACTTCGTGCCCGAGTACGGATTGCGAGCCGAAGTCCACTTGGTCCTGGCCGAGTCGAGGGTGCCCGCCAGGGTGGAGCCGTCGTTGCCGGTGACATGGACGGAGGTCAACGTGCCGTCGGTGACGGTGACCTCGACGGGGCTGGTGAAATCGGCCTTTTTCGTGCCGGCCGCGGGCGTGACGGCGATGGTGGCCTTCTTCGTCGTCGCGGCCCGCGCGGACGCCGTGGCGCCCTTGCCGTCCGAGGCCGCCGAGGCATCCGCCGAGGAGCTGCAGCCCGCCAGGGCGGCGGCCGGTACCGCTCCGAGAGCGGCGAGGATCCCGCGCCGGGACCACCCGCGAGCCCGCTGTCCGGACCGCTTCGATATGTGCGACACGCCCACGACACGCCTTCCTGAGTTGTCTCTCCGTGCGTGGGCATCCTGCGCCGCTTCTCTGGGTCGGCCCTTTGAATCCGTGGGGTGCTCCCTGAGATTCCGATGAGGACACGCCGAGACGGCTGGAAGTCGTGGTTGTGGGGGCCCGGACCCGATCGGAAGAGTGAAGAAACAGTTTCACCGACCCGCCGGAGGTATACATGACCGACGTCCGCAAGCGGCCCACCGTGGCCGTCGTGGGAGCCGGCGCGGCAGGCGCCCTGACCGCCGTCCAGCTCTGCGAGATGGCGACCCGCCGCCGGACTCCCCTCGACGTCGTCCTGATCGACGCGGCCCCCGAGGCGGGCCGGGGCACCGCCTACGCCACCCGTGACCCACGCCACCGCCTGAACGTGCCCGCCGGCAACATGAGCGCCTACCCCGACGATCCGGGCCACTTCACCCGCTGGCTGTGCCGGCACGGCGAACCCGAGGTCACCGGCGCCGACTACGCCACCCGCTACCGCTACGGCGCCTACCTCGCCGACACCCTCGGCCAGGCGATCGTCCGCGCCCACGGCACGGTCGCCCTACGCCGGCTGCGCACCCGGGCGGAGGGCTGCGCCGGCACCCCCGACGGCGGGGTGGAGCTGAGCCTCGCCGACGGGGGACACCTGACCGCCGACGCCGCCGTCCTCGCCACCGGACCCGCAGCCGCGACCGCCGCATGGGCTCCGCCCGCCCTGCGCGCCTCGCCTCGCTTCGTCGGCACGCCGTGGGCGCCGGGCGCGCTGGACGAGGCCCTGGAATGCCCCTCGGCCGGCGCCCGGGACGGCGGCGACGACGTGCTGCTCGTCGGCACGGGCCTGACCGCCGTCGACCTGGCGCTGACCCTCGACCGCCCCGGCCGCACCCTCCACGCCCTCTCCCGGGGCGGCCTGCTGCCCCAGCCGCACGCGCTCGGCCCGGCCGCCGTGATGCCCGCGCCGCAGGACCTGCACGACACGTCCCTGGGCCGGCTGCGCCGCGTCGTCTACCGGCACCTCAGCCGCTCGGTCCGCACCCACGGCGACTGGCGCCCCGGCCTCGACAGCCTCCGCCCGCACACCACCCGCCTGTGGCGCAGCCTCACCCCCGAGGAGCGGGAGGAGTTCCTCGCCCGCGAGGGCGCCCTGTGGAACACCCACCGCCACCGCATGGCCCCCGCCACCGCCGAGCACGTCTCCCGGGCCCGCACCGCGCGCCGCCTCCAGGTCCACACGGGCAGGGTCGTGCGGGCCACGGCGCCCGACGGCGGAGGGCTCGCCGTCGAGCTGTCGGGCGGCCGTACGCTGCACGTGGGCTGGGTGGTCGACTGCACCGGCCCGGGGCGGAACCTCGACGACCCGCTGTGGCATGGGCTGTTCGCGTCCGGAGCCGCGGTTCCCGGCCCGCTCGGCATGGGCGCCGCGACCCGGGACGGCCGCCTCCTCGACGCCCGGGGCGGTGCCGGGCTCCCGCTGTTCACGCTGGGCGCCCCGCGCCGTGGCGAGCTGTGGGAGACCACCGCGATCCCCGAAATCCGCGTCCAGGCAGCCGAGTTGGCCCAGCAGCTGCTGGCCCCGCTCGCCCCGAGGCGCCGTACGACCCGCCGCCCCGTCGACGGGCACGGCCTCGCCCTGACCACCCACGCCGAGGCGGCCGCCGCCTACCGCGGCGGGCTCGACCGGGTCCTCAAGGTCCGCTCCGGAGGCCCGCAGGCCTTCGCCCGCGCGGTCGCCCTCGACCCCGGCTTCGCCCTCGGCCACGCCGCCCTCGCGTTGCTGGGCCACGAGTGCGGGGCCGCCGTCGACGTGCCCCGCGCCCTCGCCGACGCACAGCGCTGCGCCCGCGAGCGGGCCGACACCCGCGAGCGGTCCTTCGTGGACGTCGTCACGCGGCGGATCACCGGCGACGACGGGGACGAGGCGCTCGTACGACACCTGCGGACCTACCCCGCCGACGCGCTCGCGCTCGCCGCCGCCGTGCCCACCATCGCCTTCTCCGGGGTCAGCGACCTGCACGACGACGACGCGCTCGGTCTGCTCCGACTGACGTCACCGGCGTACGACGGGCACTGGTTCCACACCTCGCTGCTCGCCTTCCTGCGCCAGGAGGAGGGCCGCCTGCACGAGGCGGGCGAGCTGGCGCACCGGGCGCTGGCGGTCGAGCCCGCCTCCGGGCACGCCGTGCACGCCCTGGCGCACGTGCACTACGAGTCGGGCGCACACGAGGCCGGACGTGACTGGCTGGACCGCTGGGTGTCGGGCCGGGGCCGGGGCGCGGTCCACCGGGCGCACTTCTCCTGGCACATCGCGCTGCACGAACTCGCCCTCGACGACCCGGCGGCGGTCCGCAGGCGCTGGTTCGCACAGCTCGCGCCCGGCCGGGTCACCGGAATGCGGGCCCTGGTCGACTCGGGGTCGCTGCTGTGGCGGGCGTGGCTGAGCGACAGCTGGCGGGGTGAACTGCCCGCGGCCGACGTGCTGGAGGCGGTCGAGCGGGAGGTGCTGGAGCGGCCGGCGACGGCGTTCACCGCGCTGCATGTCGCGGTCGCCCGCACCGCCGCCGGGGACCTGCCCGCCCTGCGCCGGCTGCGCGACCACGCCCTGGGAGCGGACCTGGTGCAACGCGAGGTCGTCGCGCCGCTGTGCGAGGCGCTGGCCGCGCTCGTCGAGGAACGCTTCGTGGAGGCGGCCCGTGGCCTGGACGCGCTGCTGCCCGTGCTGCGCAGCGTCGGCGGCAGCGCGGCCCAGCGGGAGGTCGTCGAGGAGACACTGCTGTACGCGCTCGTGGCGGCGGGCCGCAGTGACGCCGCCCGCCGCCTCCTGGACGCCCGTCTCGACCGCAAACCGGCCCCCCGGGACCGACGGTTGCTGGCCGGACTGTCCGGCTGACCGGACGTCCGCCGCCACCGGAGCCCCGACTCGATCAGCTGTCGGAAACCGGCCCCAGGCCCCCTGCCCGGGGAGCCTGGGGGCGACGGCAGTCACCGGGGTGCGGAGGGTGTCCTGGACCGGCCGAACGCCGCGAGGACGAACGTGACGCTGATGAGCAGCGCCCAGGCCCCGAACTTGCCGACGTCGACGGGCTGCCAGCCGTGCAGCTGGTACGGGTAGCGCCAGGCGCCCACATAGGTGGCGAGGTTCTCCGCCAGCCACAGGAAGAACCCGATCAGGGTGAAGGACAGCGCGAGCGGCATGCGCCGCCGTGTCCCGCGCACCGTGAAGTGCACGGTGGTGCCCGCGGTGACGGCCACGAGGAGGGCCGCCAGCGGCCAGCGGACGTCGGGCAGCCAGTGGTGGCTGAAGAAGTTGACGTAGACGGCGGCGGCCACCAGGGCCGTCGCCCGCGGCCGGTAGCGGACCACCTCGAGGTCGAACAGGTGCCAGGCCCGGCAGATGTAGCTGCCGACGGCCGCGTAGAGGAAGCCTCCGTACAGCGGGACGCCCGCGAACTTCAGCACGGCCGGTTCCGGGTAGCTCCACGAGCCGAGCGAGACCTTCACCAACTCGAAGGCGAGACCGATGACATGGCAGGCGGCGATGACGGCGACGTCGCGTCCGCTCTCCCAGCCGCGCCGCCAGAACAGCAGCGTGAGCAGCACGCCGTAGCAGGCGAGCAGGTCGTAGCGGGCCACCGGCAGCGGTGGCAGCAGGGCCGATGCCGCCACTCCGGACAACAGGGCGATGGCGAAGGCGCAGGCCCGGGTCTGGGTCCAGGTGAAGTCGAGCAACTGGCTGATCGGGGACGCCGGGAAGCCGGCCGGATGTGTAGTGGGCATGGTGATCAGGAGGACGACATCCGGCCCGCCTCCGGTTGCCCGAAGAGCCGATCGGCCTTCCCACCACGCTAGTCACCGGCGCACAGCCCTGCCCTCGCCGGTTCGTCGTCCTTTAACTATCAGCGCTTACCTACTCCTCCGTAACCTCTCGGCCTGCTCAGCTTCACTCTTCACCCCACAGAAGGGACGCTCTGAGGTGAACTCCCAAAGGCCCAGGAAGCCGTTGCCGAAGAGAGCCGCACTGCTCGCCGCCGCCGGCCTGCTCGGCGGACTGCTGGCGATGCCGGCGGTGACCGCGGCGGCCGGGACGCCGGAGGCGTGCTCCGCCGCCGCCGCCGACATCTACCGGCCCCCGGACAGCCCCACCGCCGCACCGGGCGCCGTCGTCGCCTGCCGCAAGGTCGACTCGCTGCCCATGGTGATCGGCGGCCCCCCGCTGAACGCCTGGAAGGTGCAGTACGGCTCCACCGACAGGCGGGGCCGGCCGGTCTCTGTCGTCGGCACCGTCGTCGTACCGCAGAAGCCGTGGACCGGACCGGGCGAGCGGCCGCTGGTCGCGTTCGTGCCCGGCACCCTCGGCATCGGACCACAGTGCGCGTTCTCCAAGCAGCTCGCGGGCCAGTACCAGGACGCCTACGAGGGCCCGAACATCGCGGCGCTGCTCAACGCCGGTTACGCCGTCGCCGCGACGGACGGCCAGGGCTACATGGACGGCCAGGTCCACCCGTACGCCTCCGGAGCGGAGGCCGGTCACGCCACCCTCGACATGGCCCGCGCGGCCTCCCGGGTGCCCGGCGCCGGGGTGAGCCCCGCTGCCGAGGTCGGGATCTGGGGCTACTCGGAGGGCGGTGCCGGCAGCCTGTGGGCGGCCCAGCTCGCCCGGTCGTACGCCCCCGAACTGAAGGTCGTGGGCTCGGCCTCCGGCGGGATCCCCACCGACCTCAAGCAGGTGGCGAGCAACCTCGACGGACAGTTCTTCGCCGGGTTCCTGGTGGACGCGGTCATCGGTCTGTCCGTCACCCATCCCGACATGCCGTTCGACGGCCTCCTGAACGACAGTGGCCGCAAGGCCGTCAAGGACGCCGAGTCGCTGTGCGCGGTCGGCACCGTGAGCCGCTTCCCGGGCGCGCGGATCGAGCAGTACACCAAGGACGGGCTGACGCTCGACCAGATCTACGCCCTGCACGGCTCCGACGGCGCCACCTGGGACGACGCCGTCGAGGCCAACAAACTGGGCGCCGGGGTCGGCACCCCCGGCTCGGGCGCCCGCTACGAGATCGGCTTCCCGGTGCTGCAGTACCGCGGCCTGCTGGACGAGGTGATCCCCGCCCGGATGGCGGGCGAGACCCGCCGCGCCTACTGCGCCGCCGGCATCACCACCCGCTGGACCTTGTTCGTGGGCGACCACCTCACCGGCGATGCCCAGGCGGTCGGCGACGTGGTGTCCTGGCTCGGCGACCGGTTCGACGGGAAGGCGGACACCGGAAACTGCTGACCCACTCGTACAGGCACAGCAGCTACGACAGAGGTCCCCGCGCCGGAGCACCACGGCGCGGGGACCTCACCGTCCCGGGCGCTTCACGGCCGCCAGCCGAGAGCCCGGGATATCCCGCGCGCCGCCAGCCGCACCGCCGGGATCAACACCGGGGTCCGGGCGCCCTCCTGGGGCACGACCACCGAGACCGCCGCGACCACGCCGCCGCTCCGGTCGCGGATCGCGGCCGCCACCGACAGGGCGTCGTCGGTGACCTGACGGTTGCTCACTGCGACGCCGGTGTGCCGGACTTCGGCCAGAGTGCGCCGCAGCCGGGCCGGGTCGGTGATCGTGTACGGCGTGAAGGAGGCGAGCGGTCCGGTGCAGTACTCCTCCTGGAAGCCGGGTTCTCCGTGGGCGAGGAGGGCGAGTCCGACCCCGGTGGCGTGCAGCGGCCAGCGGGCGCCGACCCGGATGTGCACGCCTACCGCCGAACGCCCGGACAGCCACTCGATGTAGACGACCTCCGCACCGTCGCGCACCGCCAACTGCACGTTCTCGTGGGTGGCTTCGTACAGGTCCTCCAGGTACGGCAGCGCGACCTGCCGGAGCGCCAGGCCCCGCGGGGCGAGCGCGGCCAGCTCCCACAGGCGCAGGCCCACGTGGTAGACGCCGTCGTCGTCCCGCTCCAGGGCGCCCCACGCGGTGAGGGCGTGCACCAGCCGGTGCGCGGTGGTCAGGCTGAGCCCGGCCCGGCGGCCGATGTCCGTCAGGGACAGCGCCGGGTGCGCGTGGTCGAACGCGGCGAGCACGGCCAGCAGCCGCTCGTGCGCCGAGCGGGCGGCGGTCATGGCTGGTCGGCGACCCGCAGGAGCAGCGCGTGCAGCTTCTCGCGCTCGGCAGGGCCGAGCGGGGCCAGCAGGTCGTTCGTCATCCTCAGGCCCGCCTCGTCGGTGTCGCGCAGGAACGTACGGCCGTCCTCGGTCAGTACGACGATCCTGCTGCGCCGGTCGTCGGGGGAGGGGCGGCGCTCGGCGAAGCCGAGCTTCTCCAGGTCGTCGACCAGGCCCACGATCGCGCTCGGGTCGTAGCCGAGCCGGGTGCTCAGCTCGCGCTGCAGCGCGCCCTCGGAGGTGGCGAGGAAGCGCAGCACCGCGTAGTGCCGCAGCCGCAGCCCGGACTCCTGAAGGAAGGAGTTGAACATCTGCCCGGAGCGCAGGCCGAGGCGGTACAGCAGATAGCCCGTGTCCGCGTGCAGCCCGCGCATCCACGGCTCGTCCGCGTCGATCGGGCTCGGGTTCTTGGTGTGCCGGCGGGTGATGGCGGGCCCCCTGGTCTCGGTCTTCTCGGCTGGGTGGAGCCCAGCATGCCGCATCCGAAGGGCGGCAACAACTATTGACGACAACAATTATTGCTCTTAGCTTCGATCTCGCGGACGCATCCGTCCGCCTCCCAAGCCGTTCCCGTCCGGAAGGACCCGCACGTGCCCCCCATCGATCTCACCGGCAAGGCCGCCGTCGTCACCGGCGGCGGCCGGGGTCTCGGCCTCGCCTACGCCCACGCCCTCGCCGCCCACGGCGCCTCGGTGGTCGTCAACGACGTCGACGAGGCCGTGGCCGAGCAGGCCGTGAAGTCCCTCACCGAGGCCGGCGGCACCGCCGTGGCCGAGGTGGTCCCGGTCGGCACCGCCGAGGCCGCCGACCGGCTGGTCGCCCGCGCGGTCGAGGCGTTCGGCCGGCTCGACGTCCTGGTCACCAACGCCGGCATCCTGCGCGACAAGGTGCTGTGGAAGATGACCGACGAGGACTTCGACGCCGTGGTCACGACCCACCTCAGGGGCACCTTCACCTGCGCCCGCGCCGCCGCCGTCCGCATGCGCGAGCAGGGCGAGGGCGGCACCCTGATCCTGGTCGGCTCCCCGGCCGGGCAGCGCGGCAACTTCGGGCAGACCAACTACGCCGCCGCCAAGGCAGGCATCGCCGCCATGGCCCGTACCTGGTCGATGGAGTTGGCTCGCGCGCGGATCACCGTCAACGCGATCGTGCCGGTCGCCGCGACCGCCATGACCGAGACGATCCCGGCTTTCGCCCCCTACGTCGAGGCGATGCGGGGCGGTGAAGCGCTGCCGGACTTCCTGCGCAAGGGCGAGGGCTTCGGCACCCCCGAGGACTGCGCGGCCCTCGTGCCCTTCCTCGCCTCCGAGGCGGCGCGCGGCATCACCGGCCAGGCCATCGGTATCGGCGGCGACAAGGTGGCACTCTGGTCGCACCCGCAGGAGATCCGGGCGGCGTACGCGGACGGCGGCTGGAACCCCGAGGCGCTGGCCGACGCCTGGCACACCTCGGTGGGCGCCGAACCCCAGACGGTCGGCATCCCGGCCCCGAAGGTTCCGGAGGCGTGATGGACATCGAGGACCTGGTCGCCATCGACGTCCACACCCACGCGGAGGCGTCCTCGAAGGGCCACTCCTCCCTGGACGACGACCTGCACGCCGCCTCCGCCGCCTACTTCAAGGTCGAGGGCAAACGGAAGCCCACCCTGGAGGAGACGGCCGCGTACTACCGCGAGCGGAGGATGGCCGCGGTGATCTTCACCGTGGACGCCGAGTCCGCCACCGGCACCGCGCCCGTCCCGAACGAGGAGGTGGCCGAGGCGGCCGCGGCCAACGCGGACGTCCTGATCCCCTTCGCCTCCGTCGACCCCTTCCGCGGGAAGGCCGGTGTACGGCAGGCCCGGCGGCTGGTGGAGGAGTACGGGGTGAAGGGCTTCAAGTTCCATCCCAGCATCCAGGGCTTCTTCCCCAACGACCGTGCGGTCGCGTACGCGTTGTACGAGGTGATCGAGGAGACCGGTGCCATCGCCCTGTTCCACACCGGCCAGACCGGCATCGGCGCCGGCGTGCCCGGCGGGGGCGGCATCCGCCTGAAGTACTCCAACCCGCTGCACGTGGACGACGTCGCCGCCGACTTCCCGCAGCTGAAGATCATCCTGGCGCATCCCTCGTTCCCCTGGCAGGACGAGGCCCTGGCCGTCGCCACCCACAAGCCGGGCGTGCACATCGACCTGTCCGGCTGGTCGCCGAAGTACTTCCCGCCGCAGCTGGTGCAGTACGCCAACTCACTGCTGAAGGACAAGGTCCTGTTCGGCTCCGACTTCCCCGTCCTCACCCCGGACCGCTGGCTCGCCGACTTCGCCGAGCTGCCCGTCAAGGAAGAGGTCAGGCCGAAGATCCTCAAGGAGAACGCCGCCCGCCTGCTCGGGCTGACGAAACCGTAAGGGGTGCCGGATGCGCAACGAGGGACTGGGGTCGTGGCCCGCACGCCGGGCCCGCAAGACCCCGCACCGCACAGCGCTGGTACACGGTGACCGGTCGACCGACTACCGCACACTGCACACCCGCACCACCCGGCTGGCCCGAGCCCTGCGCGCCCGGGGCGTCCGCCGCGGCGACCGCGTCGCCTACCTCGGACCCAACCACCCCGCCTACTTGGAGACCCTGTTCGCGGCCGGCCTGCTCGGCGCCGTCTTCGTCCCGCTCAACACCCGCCTCGCCGGTCCCGAACTCGCCTACCAGCTGGCCGACTCCGGCGCCCGGGTCCTCGTCCACGCCCCCGCCCGCACCGCACTGCCCGACGCCCCCGAGGTGCGGTCGTACGTCGAAGTGGGGGCCGCGTACGAGGAGTTGCTGGCGTCGGCGGACGACGAACTGATCGACGAACCGGTCACTCCCGACGACACCTGCATCATCATGTACACCTCGGGGACGACCGGCCGGCCCAAGGGGGCGATGCTCACCCACGGCAACCTCACCTGGAACGCGATCAACGTCCTGGTGGACACCGACCTGACCGCCGACGAACGCGCCCTGGTCTCGGCCCCGCTGTTCCACACGGCCGGCCTGAACATGCTGACCCTGCCGGTCCTGCTGAAGGGCGGCACCTGCGTCCTGGTGGAGTCCTTCGACCCCGAGGCCACCTTCGACCTGGTCGAACGGCACCGGATCACCTTCATGTTCGGCGTGCCGACCATGTTCGACCAGATCGCCCGGCACCCCCGCTGGCCCGCCGCCGACCTGTCCTCGCTCAGGATCCTCACCTGCGGCGGCTCACCCGTCCCGACACCGCTCATCGCCGCCTACCAGGAACGCGGCCTGACCTTCCTGCAGGGCTACGGCATGACCGAGGCCGCGCCCGGCACCCTGTTCCTGGACGCCGAGCACGCGGTGAGCAAGGCCGGCTCGGCGGGCGTACCGCACTTCTTCAGCGACGTCCGGGTCGTGCGGCCAGACCTCACGCCGGTGGACGTGGGCGAGACCGGCGAGGTCGTCGTGCGCGGGCCGCACGTCATGTCCGGCTACTGGGGACTGCCCGAGGAGTCGGCCGCCTCCTTCGCCGACGGCTGGTTCCGCAGCGGGGACGCGGCCCGTGTCGACGCCGACGGCTACGTGTACATCGTCGACCGCATGAAGGACATGATCATCTCGGGCGGGGAGAACGTCTACCCCGCCGAGATCGAGGACCTGCTGCTCGCCCACCCCGGCATCGCCGAGTGCGCGGTCATCGGTGTCCCGGACGACACATGGGGCGAGGTGCCCCGCGCGGTCGTCGTGCCCGAGGCAGGCGTGGATCTCGACCCGGACGAGGTGCTGGCCTCGCTGGCCGGCCGGCTCGCCAAGTACAAGATCCCCAAGTCGCTGGTGGTCGCGGACGAACTCCCGCGCACCGCCTCCGGAAAGCTCCTCAAGTCCCGGGTGCGCAAGCACTTCGGTCACCGACTCCCGTAAGGAAAAAGGCACCTCATGAGCGTCACCGTCAACGGTCTGGACGAGCTGAAGAAGCTGGCCGGCAGCGACCTCGGCACCAGCGAGTGGATCGAGGTCACCCAGGAACGCATCGACACCTTCGCCGACGCCACCGGCGACCACCAGTGGATCCATGTGGACCCCGAACGCGCCAAGGAGGGCCCGTTCGGCGCCCCGATCGCCCACGGCTACCTCACCCTCTCCCTGTTCATCCCGCTCTTCACCGAGCTGCTGGACGTCCAGGGCGTGACCACGAAGGTCAACTACGGGCTGAACAAGGTGCGTTTCCCCGCCCCGGTGGAGGTGGGCTCACGCATCCGGCTCGCCGCGCGGCTCGCCTCCGTCGATGAGGTACCGGGCGGGGTGCAGATCGCCGTCGACGGCACGATGGAGATCGACGGCGGCGGGAAGCCCGCCGCCGTCCTGCAGAGTCTCTCCCGCTTCTACGCGTGAGCGGCTACTGCTGCCGGTAGGCGTACACGGTCGTCGCGACCGCGCACACGCCCGGCGGGATCACCTCGGCTCGCAGCGTGCCGCTGCCAGGGTCGTAGTCGACGCCCTCCGCCTCGAACGTGCCGGTGCACACGCTCTTCTGCGGCAGACCGAACAGGCTCGTCACCGTGCCGGTGACGGGCTTGCCGTCCAGCGGGTGCGGCAGGTCGACCTGCAGCAGCGGCCTGCTCTGCGGGAAGAGCGCGCCGGAGGCGTCGTCCGAGGCGCACACCAGCCGGGTGGCGGTGACGAAGTCACAGCCCTGGATGTCCCGCACCGGCCTGTCCAGGCTGATCTGCCCGGCCTGCGCCAGCGACCCGCCGGTGGCCGGAGTGGCCGGGTTGAGCAGGGGCGCCGGGAACACCTGGAGCCGGTTCTGGTCGCCCCACTCGCCCGACACCAGCCACTGGCCGTCGGGCGAGACGGTGGCGAAGGAGTTGTTCACCTTCTCGCCCGGATCCAGCTGGTGCACGTAGTCGTACCGCTTCCCGGACGGCGTGGTGACCGCGTACATCTTCGACGTGGCCGTGTCGGCGCCCTGGTAGGCGTCGAAGACGTAGCCGCGCGTGATGTCCGGGTCGCCCACGTGGTTCCAGCCCTTGATCCGCAGGTCCAGCGGGATGTCCAGCAGACCGCGGTGCAGCAGCGAACCGCCCGCCCGGCTCGCGAGCCCCTGACCGCCGCCGAGGGTGTCGGTGTACGACGTCCCGGCCTGCGCCCACTGGGGTCCCTCGGCGGCGGAGGCGCTCGGGGCGCCCAGGGCGAGGGCGCCCAATAAGGCGGTGAGGGTGAGGAGATGGCGTCTCATCAGACTCCAGCCACGTCGACGAAGATGGGGTTGGAATAGAACCACGTATCGGCCCACGGGTCACCGTTTCCGGGTTCGTGGGTGATCGGACGGTGCGGGTCGATCGCCGCGCCGAGGTATCCGGCGCCGTGCCGGTTGCCGTCGCTGCCGCGCAGGCGCACATAGAAGGACTCGTCGCCCGCGGTCAGCGGGATGTGCAGGGTGTACGTGCCGTTGCGGCCGCTGACGTCCTTGCTCTGGACGACCTTGGTGTCGGGCGCCTGCCGGCTGTCGCGGTCGGCGGCCGGGCCGCGCACCGCGCCCCGGACCACGTCCACGTGCGCCAACCGGGGCAGGATTCCCTGAGGGTTGGCCCGGGAGGCGGTGGTCACCGTCACCTACAGCGTGAAGGGAGAGGAAGCGTGGGGGGAGTCAGAGAACGCGCAGGGTCCAGCTCCAGCGGTGGACCCCGGCGGGAACGAGGTAGGAGGCGGTGGTGACGGGACCGCAGGACACGGTGCCGAGGCCCTGGTGCGCGGCGTCCAGGTGCACCACGCAGCCCGGGCGCGGCATCAGCTCGTCATGGTGGGCGGCGGGAGAGGTCGGGTCCGCGGCGCGATGGCGCGTCACGGACACCTGCCGCGGCTCGTCCAGGTCGACCGCGAGCCCGGTGGCGTCCAGCGCCGACAGCGTGAACCGCCGTACGCCATGCCGGCCGCCGCTCTCCTGCGGGCGCAGATACGGCTTGAATGCTCGGATGCCGCCCTCGACCGGCGTGAACTCCTGCCGGTGCCGTACGACACCGGCCGTCCCCGCGCACTCGGCGAGCACGGTCACCGTCCCGCCCTCGCGGCGCACCGAGACGACCTTGCGGACCAACGCGTCCAGACCCCAGGTGCGCCAGCGGCGGGCGACGCCGCCCAGCTCGTCGTTGTCGGTCGGCGCCCGCCACAGGGACAGCACCGGCGCGGCCGTCAGCAGCGGATGCGCCAGCAGCCCGTCGTCGTCCACCTGCACCGGCGGCCCGGCCACGGCCGGCCGCGGCTCCGCTACGGCGGCCGCCCGCAGCCGTATCTGCGGTGCGCACACCTCCGTGCCGCGTGGCGCCCACGGCTCGTCCTCGGCGGTCGTCACGCGCAGCGTCAGCCACGCCTCGCCGCCGTCCCGGGGCAGTGCGAAGGGCAGCGGCACGGCGGCCGTCTCGCCGGGCCGCAGGTCGGGCAGCTCGGCCGGCGCGGTCAGGACGCGGCCGTCGGCCAGGGACAGCTCCCAGGCCGCCGCCAGCCAGTTCAGGCCGCGGAAGTGCTGATGGTTGGCGAGGACGATCCCCTCGTGCCGGTAGCACCGGATGCGGACCGGGGCCGCCGGCTCACGGTGCTCGTACATCACGGGCTTGGGCGTGCGGTCCGGGAAGACGACCCCGTCGGCGATGAAGGCACCGTCGTGGAGGGTCTCGCCGAAGTCGCCGCCGTACGCCCAGCGATGGCCGGGCGCGGCGACACCGTTGTCATGGAGCCCGGCGCCCGCGCGCCCGGCCGGTCTTCCATCGCTCACGCGCTGCAGAATTCCGTGGTCCCAGAACTCCCAGATGAAGCCGCCCTGAAGACCCGGCGTTGACTCGATGGCCGCCCAAATTCGGTGCACGGAATCGTGCGCCGCTGCGGGGGATCGGTCAATATCCGAGCAGAAGTGAGCATGGATTTGATTGAATATGACGAGTAGTGTTCATGGCGTGCTGGCAGAACGACGACACCAACTCATCCTGCGGGCCCTGCGCTCCGGTGGCCCCGCGGCCGTGACCGACCTCTCCGAACAGCTGGGCGTCAGCCCCGCCACGATCAGGCGCGACCTGGTCAAACTGGAGGAGGACGGCCTGCTCACCCGGGTCCACGGCGGCGCGGTCGCGGAAGAGGGCGACCAGCCCTTCGCCGAGGTCGCCGAGGTGCGCGTGGCCGAGAAGGACGCCATAGCGGCGCGCGCGGCGGCGATGGTCGAGGACGGCCAGTCGGTGCTGCTCGACATCGGCACCACCGCCTACCGGCTCGCCCGCCGGCTGCACGGCCGCCGGCTCACCGTGATCACCAGCAACCTGGTGGTCTACGAGGAACTGGCCGACGACGAGGGCATCGAACTGGTGCTGCTCGGCGGCATGGTCCGGCGCGAGTACCGCTCCCTGGTCGGCTTCCTCACCGAGGACAACCTGCGCCAACTGCACGCCGACTGGCTCTTCCTCGGCACCAGCGGAGTGCGCCCGGGCGGGCAGGTGATGGACACGACGGTCGTCGAGGTGCCGGTCAAGCGCGCCATGATCAAGGCCGGCGACCGGGTCGTGCTGCTCGCCGACGCGGCGAAGTTCCCGGGTACGGGGATGGCGAGGGTCTGCGGTCCCGAGGACCTGGACGTGGTGGTGACGAACGCGCCGGTCGACCCGGTGACCCGCTCCGCACTGGAGGAGGCGGGCGTCGAAGTGGTCCTGGTGGGAAGGGTGCAGAGGTGAAGCTGACGATTCTGGGCGGCGGCGGATTCCGGGTGCCGCTCGTGTACGGGGCGCTGCTGACGGACCGCGCCGAGGGCCGGGTCACCGAGGTGGTCCTGCACGATCTGGACGACAGCAGGCTGTACGCGGTCGCCCGGGTGCTGGAGGAACAGGCGTCGGGCGACGCCGACGCCCCCCGCGTGACCGCGACCACCGACCTCGACGAGGCCCTGCGCGGCGCCGACTTCGTCTTCTCCGCGATCCGCGTCGGCGGCCTTGCGGGCAGGGCGAACGACGAGCGGGTGGCCCTCGCGGAGGGCGTCCTCGGCCAGGAGACGGTCGGCGCGGGCGGGATCGCCTACGGCCTGCGGACGGTCCCGGTCGCCGTCGACATCGCGCGCAGGGTGGCCCGCCTGGCACCCGACGCCTGGGTCATCAACTTCACCAACCCGGCCGGACTGGTCACCGAGGCCATGTCCCGCCACCTCGGCGACCGGGTCATCGGCATCTGTGACTCACCGGTCGGCCTCGGCCGCCGTATCGCCCGGGTCCTGGGCGCGAACCCGAACGAGGCGTGGATCGACTACGTCGGCCTCAACCACCTCGGCTGGGTACGCGGCCTGCGCATCGCGGGCCGCGACGAACTCCCGCGCCTGTTCGCCGACCCCGGCCTGCTCGGCTCCTTCGAGGAGGGCAAGCTCTTCGGCGCCGACTGGCTGCGGTCCCTCGGCGCGATCCCCAACGAGTACCTGCACTACTACTACTTCAACCGCGAGGCCGTACGCGCCTACCAGCAGGCAGAGCAGACCCGCGGTGCCTTCCTGCGCGACCAGCAGGCGCGGTTCTACGCTCAGGCCCGGCGCGCGGACGTCTCCGCCCTCGACGCCTGGGACCGCACCCGCGCCGAACGCGAGGCGACCTACATGGCCGAGGCCCGGGAGACGGCCGGCGCCGGCGAGCGCGACGCCGACGACCTCTCCGGCGGCTACGAGAAGGTGGCCCTAGCCCTGATGCGGGCCATCGCCCGGGACGAGCGCACCACCCTGATCCTCAACGTCCGCAACCAGGGCACCCTGTCGGTCCTCGACCCGGACGCCGTCATCGAGGTGCCGTGCCTGGTCGACGCCAACGGGGCCCATCCGGTCGCGGTCGATCCGCTGCCGGGTCACGCCACCGGCCTGGTGTGCGCGGTCAAGGCGGTCGAGCGCGAGGTGCTCGCCGCCGCCGAGTCGGGTTCGCGCGCCACGGCCGTGAAGGCCTTCGCGCTGCACCCGTTGGTCGACTCCGTGAACGTGGCCCGCAGGCTGGTCGAGGGCTACACCCAGGTCCATCCGGGCCTGGCGTATCTTGAGTAAGCGCTTTCCCTCCTCGCTCCCTGGAGACTTCCATGCACGATGAACGCCGCCGGATCGAGGAGCGCGTGGAGCGACTCCACCAGCAGCGCATCAAGCCCGCGATCCACGCGGCCACCGTCCCCTTCGAGGTGGAGTCCTGGCAGGTCCCGGGAGAGCCGGTCTCCTTCGACGAGGCCGCGGCCGCACCGTACGAGCCCTTCGCGATGGACACCCCGTGGGGACCGCCCTGGGGCACGACCTGGTTCCGGATGCGCGGCCGGGTGCCCGCCGAGTTCGCGGGCCGGCGCGTCGAGGCTGTCATCGACCTCGGCTTCGTGGGCGACTGGCCCGGCAACCAGGCCGAGGCGCTGGTGCACCTGACCAACGGGACGCCGCTGAAGGCCGTCAATCCGCTCAACCAGTACGTGCCGATCGCCAACCCGGCGGCGGGCGGTGAGGCGGTGGACTACCTGGTCGAGGCCGCCTCGAACCCGGACATCCTCGCGAACGACTTCGCGGGCCCGACCCCGCTCGGCGATGTACTGACGGCGGGCGACCGTCCCCTGTACACCTTCCGCCGCGCCGACATCGCCGTCCTCGACGAGGAGGTCTGGCACCTCGACCTCGACATCCAGGTGCTGCGCGAACTGATGCTGCAGCTGGGCGAGCACGACCCGCGCCGGCACGAGATCATGCACGCCCTCGACAAGGCCATGGACCTCCTCGACCTGGACGACGTCTCCGGCTCGGCGGCCGCCGTGCGCGAGGCGCTGAAGCCGGCCTTGTCCAAGCCCGCGAACGCCAGCGCGCACCGCATCTCCGGCGTCGGTCACGCCCACATCGACTCGGCCTGGCTGTGGCCGATCCGCGAGACCAAGCGCAAGACGTCCCGCACCTTCTCCAACGTGACCTCCCTGGCCGACGAGTACGAGGAGTTCGTCTTCGCCTGCTCGCAGGCCCAGCAGTACGAGTGGGTGCGCGACAACTACCCGCAGGTGTGGGCCCGTATCCAGGAGTCCGTCAAGAAGGGCCAGTGGGCGCCGGTCGGCGGCATGTGGGTGGAGGCCGACGGCAACCTGCCCGGCGGCGAGGCCCTCGCCCGCCAGCTCGTCCACGGCAAGCGCTTCTTCATCGAGCACTTCGGCGTCGAGACCAAGGGCGTGTGGCTGCCCGACTCCTTCGGCTACACCGCCGCCTACCCGCAGCTGGCCAGGCTCGCGGGCAACGACTGGTTCCTGACCCAGAAGATCTCCTGGAACCAGACCAACAAGTTCCCCCACCACACCTTCTGGTGGGAGGGCATCGACGGCACCCGCATCTTCACCCACTTCCCGCCCATCGACACCTACAACGCCCGCTTCAGCGGCGAGGAGATGGCCCGCGCGGTCCGCAACTACAGCGAGAAGGGCGGCGCCACCCGCTCCCTGGCCCCCTTCGGCTGGGGCGACGGCGGTGGCGGCCCCACCCGCGAGATCATGGAGCGGGCCCGGCGGCTGAGGGACCTGGAGGGCTCCCCGAAGGTCGAGATCGAACACCCCGACGCGTTCTTCGCGAAGGCCCGCGCGGAGTACCCGGACGCCCCGGTCTGGGTCGGCGAGCTGTACCTGGAGCTGCACCGCGCCACCTACACCTCCCAGGCCCGCACCAAGCAGGGCAACCGGCGCAGCGAACACCGGCTGCGCGAGGCCGAGTTGTGGGCGACGACGGCCGCGCTGCACGCGCCGGACTACACCTACCCCTACGAGAAGCTCGACCGGCTCTGGAAGACGGTCCTGCTGCACCAGTTCCACGACATCCTGCCCGGCTCGTCCATCGCCTGGGTGCACCGCGAGGCGGAGGCCGAGTACGCCCGCGTGGCGGGGGAGCTGGAGGAGCTGACCGCCGAGGCGGTGGCCGCGCTGGGCACCGGCGGGACACGTGTGTTCAACACCAGCCCGTACGACCGTGCCGAGGTGGTCCGCAAGTCCGGGGGTGCACCGGCGTACGTGCGCGTGCCCGCGAACGGCAGCGCGCCCCTCGCGGACGCGGAGCCCCCGCAGCCGGTCAGGGTCAGCGGCAGCGTCCTCGACAACGGCCTGGTCCGGGTAGCGGTGGCAGAAGACGGAACGCTGTCGTCCGTGTACGACCTGCGGGCGGACCGCGAGGTCCTCGCCGAGCCGGGCAACCTCCTGCGCCTCCACACCGACCTGCCCAACTACTGGGACGCCTGGGACATCGACAAGCACTACAAGAACCGGTACACGGACCTCCTGGACGCCGACTCCGTCACCGTGGTCGAGGAGGACCCGCTCGTGGGCGCGATCCGCGTCACGCGCTCCTTCGGCAAGGGCTCGAAGATCACCCAGACCCTCACCGTGCGCGCGGGCAGCCCCCGGATCGACATCGAGACGGACATCGACTGGCACGAGACCGAGAAGATCCTCAAGGCCGCCTTCCCGGTGGACATCCGTGCCCCGCACTCCTCGGCCGAGATCCAGTTCGGCCACGTCCAGCGCCCCACCCACACCAACACCAGCTGGGAGGCGGCCCGTTTCGAGGTCTCCGGTCACCGCTGGGTCCACATCGCCGAGCCCGGCTACGGTGTCGCGGTCCTCAACGACTCGACCTACGGCCACGACGTCTCCCGCACGGTCCGCGAGGCGAGCGAAGCGAGATGGGGGTCCCCCCGGCCGGGGGCTGGGGGAGGTACGACCACGACGGTCCGCCTGAGCCTGGTGCGCGCCCCGCGGGTCCCGGACCCGGGTGCCGACCAGGGCCGGCACCGCTTCACCTACTCCCTGCTGCCCGGCGCGGACATCGCGGACGCGGTCGCCGAGGGCTACGCGCTCAACCTCCCGCTGCGGGTGACGGACGCGGCGGGCGCGCCGGAGCCGGTCGTCTCGGTGGCCGGCGAGGGCGTGACGGTCGAGGCGGTCAAGCTCGCCGACGACCGCTCCGGTGACGTCGTCGTACGACTCTACGAGTCCCGGGGCGGGCGGGCGAGCGGGGCGCTGCGCACCGGATTCCCGCTCGCGGGCGCCCAGGTCACCGACCTGCTGGAGCGGCCCCTGGAGGACGCCGCCGTGCGGGACGACGGCGGGGTGTCCGTCGCGCTGCGGCCCTTCCAGATCCTGACCCTGCGGCTGCGGCGCGCCGAGGTGGGCTGACCCATGGCCGTACAACCCTGGTTCACCGACGCCAAGTTGGGGATCTTCGTCCACGGGGGCATCTACGCCCTCGACGGTGTCCAGGAGTCCTGGTCGTTCCACGACGACATCGTGCCGTACGACCGGTACATGTCCCAGCTCGGCCGGTTCACCGCCGCGCGCTACGAACCACGCGACTGGGCGGCCCTGTTCGCCCGCGCCGGTGCCCGGTACGCCGTGCTGACCAGCCGGCACCACGACGGCGTCGCCCTGTGGGACACCGCGCACGGCGACCTCGGCCTGGGCCGCGACCTCATCGGACCGTACGCCGAGGTCCTGGCGAGGAGCAGTGGCGCATCCCCGAACTCGCCGCGCTGATCCGCTCGTACACGCCGGACGTCGTCTTCAACGCCCGCATGCTCGGCGAGGGCGACTACGCCACGCCCGAGCAGGGCGCCCCGGTGGTTCCGCCGGAAGGCCCCTGGGAGCTGTGCCTGACGGTCAACGACTCCTGGGGCTTCCAACACCACGACCACAACCACAAGTCGGTCGACCAGCTCATCCGGTACTTCACGGAGACCATCGGCGGCGGGGGCAACCTGCTGCTGGACGTCGGCCCGCGGGAGGACCGGACGATCCCGGCCGAGCAGGCCGAACGGCTGGAGGGGCTGGGCGACTGGATCCGCAGACACGCGGAGGCGGTGTACGGGACCGTGCGGGGGCTGCCCGCCGGGCACCACTACGGCCCGAACACCCTGTCCAAGGACCGCCGCACCCTGTACCTGGTGCTGTTCGACGCCCCGCGCGCCGAGATCAACGTACGCGGGCTGCTGGGCAAGGTGCGCCGGGTCAGCGCGCTCGGCAGCGGCAGGGAGCCGGCCCACCGGCGGTCTGCACGAGACGCCCGGGGTGCTGTGGATCGAGTCGCCCGCGCCGGCCGACCTGGACCCGCATGCCACGGTGCTCGCGGTGGAACTGGACGGCGAGCTGGAACTCTACCGGGGAGCGGGCCGCTTCTGACGGTGGCGCACCCGCTGTCGCCCCGGGACATGTGCATCGGGTCGGCCGGTCGCTCCCCGTGACCGCGACCGACCGACCCGATCCCCCGTTGGTGCTTCCCCCGTTCCCCCCGTTTGTGCTTCCCCCGTTGATCCCCCGTGTTTCCCGTTCCTGATATAGAGAGCGGCCAGGTCGCCACCTGATACACCCCGGGCGGAAAAAAATCCCCCGGCTCGGGAGCCGGGGGATTCCGGTCGTGCCGGTGCCGTGCTCAGCCGGTGAACCCGGCCGTGATCGAGGTGAACTGCCAGGTGTTCTGGCTGATGCCGGAGCAGTTGCTCACCACGCCACCGCCGGGGCACGGCCGGTCGCGGTTGACCGACCAGTAGGCGAGCCGGGCGATGTGGTGCGAGTTCGCCCAGTCGCGGATCTGGGTCCAGATCGCCGGGGTGGTGTTCTCCTGCTGGTCGGACAGGCCGTTCATGCCGGAGATGCCGATGTGGGAGTAGGCGGTCGCGTCGTCCCAGCCGAAGGTGGACTTCAGCTTGTTCTTCAGCCCCTCGGCCGCGCCCACCGTGTTGCCGTACATGTCGGAGCCGCCGCCGAAGTCGAACGGCATGATGGTGAAGACGTCGATGTTGGCGCCGAGCGACTGCGCCTGCTCGATGAGCCGGTTGCCGTAGTAGGTCGGGCCGGTGGTCGAGGTGCCGAAGGTGACGATGGTCTTCAGGCCGGGGTTGTTGGCCTTGACCGTCTTCAGGGCGGTGAGGATCTTCGCCTGGACGGCCTCGTTCTCGAACTCGTCCGTGTTCTCGATGTCCATGTCGATCGCCTTGAGCGAGTAGGCGTCGATCACCTTCTGGATCGCCCCGGCCAGCGCGCTGGACGAGGAGCAGTTGGCGCCCAGCTTGCTGCCCTGCCAGCCGCCGAACGACGGGACGATGTCACCGCCCGCCGAGCGGATCTGGTTGATGGCGGTCTGGTCGACACCGCCGGTCAGCGCCCGGCTGCCGTCCCAGGCCGGGGTGCAGCCGCCGGAGTCCAGCACGAACGCCATCGTGAACCACTTGATGCCGGTCGCGCTCATCACCGTGCTCGGGCTCGGCGGATCGCCCCAGCCCTCGTACAGGTACGGCGCCGCCTGCTTGAAGCCGGTACCGCCGCCGCTGCCCGCGTCCGTCGTGACGGAGACGGAGTTGGAGGCCGCGGAGGTGTTCCCGGCCGCGTCCCGCGCCTTGACCGTGAAGGTGTACGCCGTGCTCGGCGACAGCCCGCTGACCGTGGCGGACGTACCGGAGACGCTGAGCACCTGGCTGGAGCCGCTGTAGATGTCGTACGCCGTGACGCCCACGTTGTCCGAGGAGGCGTTCCACTTGAGCGACACGCTCGACGAGGTCTTGCCCGTCGAGGTGAGCCCGCTGGGCGCGGTCGGCGCCTGGGTGTCCCCGCCGCCTCCGCCGCCCGGGCCGTCCAGGCTGATGTCGTCGGCGTAGTAGGTGCCCTGCGCGTACCAGCCATGCACATAGATGGTGGCGCTGGTCTGCGACGCACCGGTCGTGAACGAGGCACTGAGCTGGCTGTACGCGGACGGGGAGGTCGTCCAGGTGGAGGCGCCGCCGTTGACGCCGAGGTACACGTACGAGCCGCGGACCCACCCGCTGAGGTTGTACGTCGTGTTCGGCTGGACCGCGACGGTCTGGCTGCACTGCGCGTTGTCGCTCGAAGTCACCGCGCCCTGCAGGGCCTTGGAGCCGCCGTGCACGGGGGAGGAGACGACCGAGCCGAGGTTGCCGGTGCAGCTCCAGGGGGAGAGGCTGCCCGACTCGAAGCCGGGGTTGGTGAGGAGGTTGGCGGCCTGAGCGGTGCCGGGGAGGGCGATGGCGCCGCCGAGCGCGAGGGCGGCGGTGCCGAGGAGGGCGAGGAGCCGACGTCTGGAACGTCTGAGTGTGTGGCGCACGCGATCTCCCTGTGGGGAATGGGGTGTTCGGGAGTGCAGGGGAGTGCGGAGGTGCGCCAACCAAGTTGGTATGGACCAATCCGGGTGTCAAGGGGATCGGGCGAGATCGGTCCAGACCGGTGTTCCGGTGTGGGAGCCCACGCGCCCGTGCCGGGCTTCAAAAACTTCCTTCGCGTCTCGCGGCGAACCTAGAGTCGGCGGCGCGAGACTGTCGATGGAGGAGACATGACGCCGCCCACCGATCGTTATGACCTGATGGATCCCGCGCTCATCAAAGACCCGTTCAGCGGATTCTCCCGGATCAGAGAGGAAAAACCGCTGGCCCGAGCCGTGCTCCCCGGTATACCGGGGACGATCTGGCTCGTCACACGTTTCGACGACGTACAGGCAGTACTGGGTGACCGACGCTTCGTCAACGATCCGGCCGGCGTACCCGGGCCAGGCGTGAAGAACCTGCGGGCCGAGGCGGTCAAGGCGGCCGGAGTGCCCGAAGACCATCTCGAATTCGTCACCCGGAACGTGGTGGACTTCGACGGGGCCGAGCACGTCAGGCTGCGCAGGCTCGTATCCCGTGCCTTCACGCCCCGCCGTATCGCCGAACTGCGGCCACGCGTCGAGGAGATCACCCGGGACCTCCTCGACGCCCTGCCCGACAAGGCGCGGAACGGAGTCGTGGACCTTGAGGAGCACTTCAACTTCCTCCTGCCGATCACCGTCATCTGCGAACTGGTCGGCGTGCCCGAGGAGGACCGCCCGAAGTGGCGTGAGTGGAGCCGGGCGCTCGTCTCGATGAAGAGCGAACGGGTCGGCGTCGCCGTCAAGGAGGCCGTCGCCCACGTCCGGACGCTCATCGAGGCCCGCCGCGCCGAGCCTCGCGAGGACCTCCTCACCGCGCTGATACGCGCCCAGGACGAGGACGGTGACCGCCTCTCCGACAACGAGATGGTCACCATGGTCCTGACCCTCGTCATGGCCGGACACGAGACCACCGCCGGACTGCTGGGCAACGGCACCGCCGCCCTGCTCACCCACCCCGACCAGCTCGCCCTCCTGCGCGACGACCCGGCCCTGGCACCCCAGGCCGTTCAGGAACTGATGCGCTGGTGCAGCCCGATCCAGGCCCCGCGCATGCGGTACGCCACCGAGGACGTCGAGTTCCACGGCGAGACGATCAGGCGCGGCGAGCCCGTCATCCCCATGATCGTCGCCGCCAACCACGATCCCCGCCGGTTCGCCGAACCGGAGCGCCTGGACATCAAACGGTCGACTGACGGACGCAAGGAGGCACACGTCGGATTCGGCCACGCCCTCCACTACTGCCTCGGAGCGGCCCTGGCGAGGGAGGAGGCCGAGGTCGCCCTCGTCGCCCTCTTCCAGCGCTTTCCCGAGCTCACCCTCGCAGTACCGCCCCAGCGCCTGCGCCGCGTACCGCTGCCGCTCACCTGGCAACTCGTCCAACTGCCCGTGCGACTCGGGGCCGTGACCTGACGCCGCTCGACGGGCTTGGCCCGAACACGCGTGGCCTGGGCCCCGACCACATGGGTGTGGTCGGGGCCCAGGCCACGTCGATCTCCGCCCCGCCCTGCTCCCCGTCTCCGTCCCGGCGTGGCTAGCCTGCCTGAGCGACCTTCTCGAACAGCTCGGCGTTGTAGAACTCGTCCACGCTGATGGCGCCCGAGAGCGTCGCGAAGTAACGGTCTGTCAGGTCCTGCTCGCCGGCGATCGCACGGAACAGGGCGAGCCGGGCCTCCGGGACGCGGAGTTCGGCCACGGTCAGGGTGCTGCGGTAGAAGTCCATGAACCGCAGGTCGAGGTCCCGGGCGTAACGTCGCAGGGCGGCGTCGAGACGCTCCCGGTCGGCCAGAGCGTCGCCGATACGGTCCACGAGAAGCTGGGCCTGGAGGAAGGCGTCCATGATGCCGCGGGCCGCGATGGAATCCTTGTGGTGGGCGGCGTCCCCGACCAGAGCCCAGCCGGGACCGGCCGCCTGACGCAGGAAGTTGAGCTGCTCACCCGTGCCGTACAGCCGCTCCGCCTGATGCGCCGCGGCCATGCGCTCGTACAGCTCCGGTGCCGTGGTCCGGACGTTCTCCGTGAACGCGGACTGGGCGTCCCTGCGTACGGAGTCGAACTCCGACTGCGGGAAGTAGGCCATGACCAGCGTGCGCTTGTCGTTCGTCGGAATGACGCCGACCCAGCGGCCCGGTCTGTCGTACAGCTCGAAGTCCGCCGGCAGTCCGTCCCAGTAGCTGTAGTACGTGCACGTCAGCGGCGCGTCCTCGACGAGCGTTCGCGCCTCCACGAGACGGGCCACGAGCGAACGCATGCCGTCCGCGCCCACCACCAGCCGGGCGCGTTCGACGTGTTCGTGTCCCTCGGCCGTCCTGTAGGCGACGCCGGTCACCCGATCGTTCTCGAAGAGAAGGCTGGTGACCTGGCAGCCCTGCCGGAGCTCCACCCCGGCGGCCACCGCACCATCGGCGAGGATGGGGTCGAGCACGAAGCGCCGGGGCGCGTATGCCGTGCGGTGGCCGTCCACCGGCAGCGAGCAGCCCTGGAGCCGCACATCACCGACGTGATAGACGACCCGGTCGATGGGCTGGACGTCGGTCGCCCGCAGGGCGTCGAGCAGTCCCCAGCGGTCGAGAAGCGCGACGCCCGGCTGGTGGATGTAGTGCGAGGAAAGCGTGTCCCTGGGGAAACGCGCCTTCTCCAGGAGGAGGACGCGATATCCGGCGCGGGCCAGCAGCATGGCCGTCGGGGCTCCCGCACACCGCGCGCCCACAACGATGACGTCGTACATGGCGAATCCCATCCTGTAACTGGTGAAGACTGCTGTGCGTGTTCCGGGCGCGATCAGTTGCGCTGTCTGCGCTCCCTGGCCACCTCGTGCAGACTGGGCCGACGGGATCTGGCGGACTGATCGGTGCGCGCCGCCAGTTGGGCCACCGTGGTGCACTCGAAGAGCGTCCGGATCGGAACCTCCACACCGAGCAGGCCGCGGATCCGGCCGACCAGCTTGATCGCCAGCAGCGAATTCCCGCCCATGGCGAAGAAGTCGTCGTCGATGCCGACCCGGCCGACTCCGAACATCTCGGCGAACAGTTCCGTGAGCGCCTTCTCCTGCGCCGAACGGGGAGCGCGGTAGGGCTTCTTGACGGGCTTGGACGTCGGTCCCCTGTCCCGCTGGGCTGCCCGCAGGTCCACCAATGCCTGGTGCTCTCCGGGCGCGGGCGTCGGAATGCCGGCAAGGGCGCGGTGAGGGCTGTCGGTCAGGTGCTTGAGGATGCGGGCACAGTGCGTGGCGATGTGTCCGGCGGTGGCGGGGTCGATGAGGTCCTGCCGGTACTGGAGAGTCAGGCGCAGGTCCGGGCTGGTGGTGGCGGTGAGGGTGAGGGGGTAGTGGGAGCCGGCGTACGGGCGGATGCCCGTGACCTCCAGGTGAGCGGCGGTTGTGGTGTCGGTGAGGGTGGTGCGGTCGATGGGGTAGGACTCGAAGGCGATGAGGGTGTCGAAGAGGGGGGTGTTGTGGCCGGTGTTCTGTTGGATGGCGGTGAGGGGGTAGTGGTGGTGGTCGAGGAGGGCGGCCTGCCGGTTCTGGAGGGTGGTGAGGAGGGCGGCGGGGGTCTGTGCGGGGGTGCAGTCGACGCGGACGGGGAGGGTGTTGATGAACATGCCCACCATCTCGTCGACCCCGGGGAGGTCGGCGGGCCGCCCGGAGACGGTGGCGCC